>DATGEO010000076.1:0-4714 GCA_035310015.1 Candidatus Dormiibacterota bacterium
CTCATCCGCCGGCAGGAGAGGCGGCACACGCCGATCATCGCCATGACCGCGAGCGCGATGGCGGGCGACCGCGAGCGCTGCCTCGCCGCGGGCATGGACGACTACGTCTCCAAGCCGATCAAGATGCACGTCGTCGCGGCGGTGCTGGAGCGCTGGCTGGGACCGGGTCCGGCCGCCGTCTCCGCCACTGAGGAGACTGCGGCTAACTAGCCCTCACCCTGACCCACGGGCGGGAGAGGGGATCCCGCCTTCGGGTTCCACTTCCGGCGCAGCGCCAGGACGGTCACGTCGTCGGGGAGCTCGCGGCTGCGAGCGCCCGCGGTCAAAAGCGCCACGAGGTCCTCCGCCGTCTCCGCGCGGCGCACGTCCGCGGGCAGCAGCACGTCCTTGATGCCCATGTCCGGCCGCAGGTCGAGAAGGCCGTCGGAGAAGACGAGCAGCGTGTCGCCCGGCTTGAGGTTCGCCCATCCGATCGCGAACTCCTGCTCGGGGAACATCCCGATCGGCGCGCCTCGAAGCGAGAGGTTCTCCTGCCCGGTGCTGCCGCGAAGGATGCGCGCGTGACCGTGACCGGCGTCGATGTAGTGCACATCGCCGCTCGCCAGATCGAACAGCGCGTGGAAGACGGTGACGAATGCCTCGTTGACCTCGAGCGGCGCCTCCATGATTCGTGCCGCGAGCCGCACCGACTGCTCGAGGTCCTCGACCTGGGCCGATGCGCGCAGCGCGGCGCGGACCGTGGCCATCATCATCGCCGCCGGCAGGCCCTTGCCCATGACATCGCCCAGGGTGAGCGCGATGCGGTTCTCGTCGGGCAGGTACCAGTCGTAGAAGTCGCCGCTGATCTCGCGCGCCGGCGTGAAGTGCGCGGCGACGTCGAAGTTGTCGGTGATCAACGGCGACGCGGGCAGCATGCCCTCCTGGATGTGGGCGGCGGTCGCCATCTGCGCCGCGCGTTCGGACACCATCGTCTCCAGCCGGTGGACGTTGGCCCGGTACTCGAGCTCGAGGTTGCGGCGGTGGATCGCGTTGTAGACCGCGAGATACAGCTCGGTCGAGCCGATCGGCTTGACGAAATACCCATGCGCGCCGTGCTCGACCGCGGCCTTGCCCAGCTCCGGGTCATCGACGCCGGAGATCATCACCACTGCGATGTCGGGACGCAGCGCGCGCAGCTCGCCGAGCAGCCCGTATCCCGATTCGTCGGGCAGGCGGACGTCGAGCACCACGACCTCGTACTTGCTGGCGGCCAGCCGCTGCCGAGCCTCAGCTCCGGAAAAGGCCGTGTCCGCTTCCAACCCGCGGCTCTTGAGGATGCGGGCCATCGACTTGGCCAAGGCCTCCTCGTCCTCGACGATCAGCAGGTGTGGGCTATCTTCGGCGGCCGCCATTTCGAACGGCTGAAGTTTAGGTGGAACGAATCCTGTTCCCGCCGATGTAGTCTCTTGCCCGGTGAGCCTGGAGGTTCAGACTCGTCAAATCGACGGAGGGGTAACGGTCGTCGCACCGTCGGGGCGCCTCGACGTGGCCGGCGCACCCGCCCTCAAGGCCGCGATCGGTGACGCGGTCAAAATGGGCGTGCCTCGGCTGATCATCGACCTGGAGGGAGTGAGCTTCGTGGACAGCACGGGGCTGGGGTCGGTGATAGCGGCGCTGAAGATGGTGCGGAGCTCGAAGGGTGACCTTAGGCTCGCGGCGCCAAACCAGCAGGTTCGCGTGGTGCTCGAGCTGACGACGCTCGACCGCGTGTTTGCCTACTACCCCACCGTCGAGGACGCGCTCACTGACTTCTGAGTTTGCAGAGCCGTTCGAGTTCAAGGCTCGGCTGACAGCGCTCGACGACGCCCTCGACACGCTGCATCACTCGATGCGGCTGCTGCGCGAGCGCATGGCGGGCGGGGTCGATGACACCAACTTGATGCTGTTCGAGAGCGCGCTGTCCGAGATCGGCGCCAACGTCCTGACGCACGGCCGGAAGGAAACCCCGGCGGACGCCCCGGTCGATTATCTGCTGCGGCTCGACGGCCGCATGGCCATGGCAACGTTCACCGATCGCGGACCTCCCCTGCATAATCAGCTCTCTCGCGGCATGCCAGACCCCTCGAGCGAGTCCGGTCGTGGGCTCGCCATCGCGCGGCAGGTGCTCGACGAGCTCGGGTACGAACGGGATGGCGAGATCAACAAATGGCGACTGGTGAAACGGCTTTGAGCACCGACGGCGGACAGCCGGCCTCGCGCGAGCTGGTCCACGAGCTTCGCAACCTGCTCGCCGTGGTGGTCAACTACTGCGAGCTGATCGCGGACGAGACGGCCGACCCCGAGGCGATCAAGGCCGACGTGCAGGAGATCCGCACCGCGGCCGAACGTGCGCTCGCCCTTACGGAAAAGATCCCGGTGCCGCCGAAAGCCGCAGCACCTCCCGAAGCCACAGGCGACGCAATATGACAGTCGTGAGGGAGGAAGGGCCGGCCAGGGCCGGGCATCGTCGCGCGCTCAAGAGCGACCACGACATCGTGCTGGTCGTCGACGACGAGCCGCAGGTCCTGCAGCTGCTGAAGCGCGTCCTCGACCGCGCAGGCTTCGAGACGATCGCCATCAGCGACGGCCGCGCCGCACACGACGCCGCGGTCGAGTGGAGGCCGGACATCATTCTCCTCGACCTGATGCTCGGGTCCATCTCCGGCGACCAGGTGCTGGCCGAGCTGCGAAGGGACTTCCGCACCCGCCTCATCCCCGTCGTGTTCCTCACCGTGCGCAGCTCGATCAAGGACAAAGTCGAGCACCTCATGGCCGGCGCCGACGATTACGTGACCAAGCCCTTCATCGGCGAGGAGCTCGTGGCGCGACTGCGCGCCGTGATCATGCGCGCGACCACGACGCGCGAGCTCAACCCGCTGACGGGTATGAGCGGCAACTCCGACATCCTGCGCGAGATGTCCAGGCGCCTCGTCGCGCACGAGGAGTTCGCCGTGCTCTATCCCGACATCGACAACTTCAAGACCTACAACGATCACTACGGGTTCATCCGCGGCGACGACGTGATCAAGACGCTCGCCTCGATCATCCTCGAGGTGCTGGAGGAGACCTACTCGCCGCTGCATTTCGCGGGGCACGTCGGTGGTGACGACTTCGTGATCCTCACCGAGCCGGCGATGGCCGAAAGCATCGCGGCCGAGATCACCCGCCGCTTCGACGAGGCGGTGCCGTCGCTGTACGACCCCGACGATCGCCAGCGCGGATGGGTCGAGTTCGAGGACCGCACCGGCAACCGGCACCGCACGAGCCTCGTCTCGCTTTCGACCGGCATCGTGATCGCCAGGCCGGGCGCGTTCGGCAGCGCTCCGGCGCTAGCCTCGCGCGCCGCCGAGGTGAAGGGCGTGGCCAAGAGGATTCCCGGGTCGAAGTGGGTGGTCGATCGCCGCCGCCCGCCGGAGTCGATGCGCCACTGAGCCTATTGAGGCTGAGGGCCGAATTCGCGGTGCTAGCATCCCGGACAAAGGGTCGCAGGCATGAGTGAACTTGACGTGCTGCCGGCCGCCCAGGAACCGCAAACTCCTCCGCCGGCGTTTGAACCACGGACCGGGCGGGTCCCGGTCTCGGTGCACCGCATGGACGGCGGCCTCGAGGCCGGCGAGTCCGAAGCGCGCGCGCTGAGCGCGGCCGGCTACCCGCTCTACACGCCGCCCGACGCCGATCGCCCGCGGCTGATCCCGCTGAACGACATCAAGTACGTCGTGATCGGGTCGGTCGAGGACAGCGGGCTCGAACCCGACCCCGGCGAAAGGGCAACCGCGCGCAAGGCCATCCTTCGCTTCCGCGACGGCGAGTGGATCCCGGCCTACATGGACCCGAGCCAGGCCAGCGACGGCGTCGGCATCGCGGTCAAGATCCGGCTCACCGAGCGCCAGCGTGTCATACCTGCCGTCGCGTCGTCCCGCGCGCTGCTGGAGATGCAGTTCGTCGACGTCTGGAGCTCGCCCGACGCATCGCCCACGCCCCAGCGCCGGCGCAGCGACATCGAGCAGTCGGCCGCGCGCCAGGGCAAGGACCTGCACAAGCTCGCCGATGCATTCCGCGACCGCCTCGCGCTGGTGCGCGACGCAGGCCTCACCACCGGCGACACGCTCGCGTTCTCCCGCGCGGTGCGCACCTACCTGGACCGCTTCCTCGCCGAGGACGGCATCGTCCTCACGACCGCCGAGAAGTCGGCGCTCGCCGACATCATCCTGCGCGCCGCCGTCGGCTACGGCCCGCTCGACCCGCTCCTGCACGACCGCTCCGTGTCCGAGATCATGGTCAACGGCCCGGACCAGGTCTTCATCGAGCGCCGCGGCGTGCTGACCAAGTCCGAGGTCCGATTCGACGACGAGAACCAGCTGCTGGAGACGATCCGGCGCATGGTCGCGACCACCGGTCGCCACATCGACGGTCTGAACCCGATGGTCGACGCCCGCCTGCCCGACGGCAGTCGCGTCAACGCCATCATCCGGCCGGCCTCGATTCACGGCCCGGCGCTGACGATCCGCAAGTTCAAGGACGCCGTCCTCGGCATGGACGACCTGACGCGCGAGGGCAGCCTCAGCCCCGCGATGGCGGAGTTCCTCAAGGCTGCGGTGCTCGGACGCATGAACATCCTCGTTTCCGGCGGCACCGGCTCCGGCAAGACGACGTCTCTGAACGTGATCGCGCGCTTCATCCCGCACAACCAGCGTGT
>DATGEO010000077.1:0-5352 GCA_035310015.1 Candidatus Dormiibacterota bacterium
GGCGAGTGGGATTTCGTCGCCATGGTGCGGGTGCGCGAGCACGACGAGCTCGCGGACGTCGTCACCCGCAAGCTGACGCAGCTGGACGGCATCGAGCGCACGCAGACGATGGTGGCTTTCCAGCAGTTCTCCGCGCACGACCTGGAGGCCATGTTCGGCCTCGGGTTGGAAGACAAGACCACCTGAACGACCTCCTGGCCGCCGCGCTGCTCGCGGCGCGGGCCGGCGCGACGGTCCTCCGGTCGATAGGTCTGCCCAGCCCAGGCTTCGCGTCCGAGCCGAAGACGCGCGGGGATTACGTCACGAGCGCCGACCGCGCGTCGGAGGCGGCCATCGTCGAGGTGCTGTCTCGGGAGACGCCGGAGATCCCGGTCCTGGCCGAGGAGGCCGGTGGCACCCGCGCGGGCACGATGTGGGCGGTCGACCCGCTCGACGGCACCACGAACTTCATCCACGGCTATCCGATCGTCGGCTTGTCCGTCGGGCTGCTGGAGGGCGACCGGCCCGTGCTCGGCGTCGTCATCGGCCCGTACCTGGGCCTGGAGTTCGCCGCCGCGCCCGGGCACGGCCTCACGCGCAACGGCGAGCGCGTGCCGCGTCTCGAACGCGGGGACGCCGGCCGTGCGATCGTGGCCACCGGCTACCCGTTCAAGCGCAAGGACCGGCTGCCCGAGTACCTGCCGGTGATGGAGGCGGCCATCCGCCGGTTCGAGGACCTGCGCCGCACCGGCTCGGCCGCCCTCGACCTCGCCTTCACCGCGACCGGGGTCCTCGACGGATTTTTCGAGCTGAGCCTTGGCACTTGGGACGTCACCGCCGGCGCCGCCCTGGTGCTGGAGGCCGGCGGCGCCGTCACCGACTGGTCGGGCGGCGACACGTGGCTCGAGACGGGTGACGTCCTCGCGGGGCCGCCCGCGGTCCACGAGATCCTGTTGGACCTGGCTAGATCCGGCCGCGGAGGCGCCTGACCGGCACCTCGACCAGCGCCCGCCACTGCTGGCGCAAGGCGATGCCGCGCGGCACGGGTTGGCGCGTGCCCAACCGGGGCACGGTGGTGCGCTGCTCGACCGCCTTACGAAAGTCGCCTTCGTACTCCGTGAGCACGCGGCCGATGTCGTGGCCGCCGAAGTGGCAGTCGCTCGCGCCGATGGCGGCGCCGAGGCGCGCGCGGTTCGCCTCGACGAACGCGTCGAGGGCGGCGCGCCGGCGCGCCCCGATCGGAACCGTGAAGGTCAGCTCGATGCCGTCGACCGGTTCTTTCTCGATGAGCTTTCGCAGCATGCCCGGCTGGATCGACCCGAAGTAGACCGGCATGAACGGATGCGGCACGATCGCGAGCCCGCCCGCATCGTGGATGGCCTTCACGGTGTCTTCGAGCGACATGCTTCGCTCGATGGGCCGGTCGATGAACCACGCAAGCATGTGCGTCTGCGCCGGCCACCGGGTCGTGATCTCCTGACCCGGGACGACGGCCAGGCCGGCGGCCGCGCCCCGCTCCCGCACCTCGCGCACCGAGCGCATGGTGTCGTGGTCCGTCACCGCGATGAGGTCGAGGCCGGCCTTGACCGCGGCCGCGACCAGCTCCGCGGGCGAGACCATGCCGTCGGAGGCAGTCGTGTGGCAGTGCGGATCCGCGAGCGCCATCCGGTCAGTCCTCCACCAACGAGCGGATGAAGGCTTCCGGCTCGAACGGCGCGAGGTCGTCGACCCCCTCCCCCACGCCCGCCAGCTTCACCGGCGCTCCCAGCTCGGCTTCGATCGTGATCGCCGCGCCGCCGCGTGCGCTGCCGTCGAGCTTCGCGAGCACGAGCCCGGTGATGGGGATCGCGGTGTTGAAGCTCTTCGCCTGCTGCACGCTGGAGAGTCCGAGCACCGCATCGAGTACCAGCAGCGACTCGTAGTCCCCGCCGTCCAGCGCCTTGCTCGTGACCCGACCCACCTTCGCGAGCTCCTCCAGCAGGTTGCGCTGCGACTGCAGCCGCCCCGCGGTGTCGACGAGGACCACGTCGAGGCCTCGCCGCCTGGCCTGCTGGATGCCGTCGAAGACGACCGCCGCGGGGTCCGCCCCCGGGCTGCCGGCAAAGCTCGGAACCCCTGCCCGCTCGGCCCAGGCCGTCATCTGCTCGATGCCGGCGGCGCGGTAGGTGTCGGCGGCGACGATCAGCGGCTGCCTGCCCTGCTCCCGCAGCCGGTGCGCGAGCTTGCCGATGGTCGTCGTCTTACCGGCTCCGTTCACGCCGAAGAGCAGGACGCAGGCGGGCGCGGGCTCGAGCCGCAGGTCGCGCGGGCGCTGCGCCATCAGGCTGAGCGCGCCTTTGACGAGCGCCTCCTTGGCCTCGTCGATGGTGCGCGGCGCGCGCGCCCGCACGAGATCGCTGAGGCGCGACGCCATTGCCGGCCCGACGTCGGCCGTGAGCAGCAGCTCCTCCAGCCGCTCGTAGTACTCGGGGCCCAGCGGCGGGCCGAGCGCGCGCATGCCCGCGGCCAATAGCGTGCGTGTGCGACTGCCGACGCGACTCCACATAGAGGTCGAGGGTACCGAGAAGCGGCGGCTAACCTGCCGCGGCCTGGGGTCTCACCGCGGACTTGCGCACGTCCTCGAGCCGCACCGACACGATGTGCGAGGTTCCGCTCTCGTCGAGGTGAATTCCGTACAGCGTCGACGCGTGCGCCATCGTCACGTGGTTGTGCGTGATGACGAGGAACTGGCGCTGAGCTCCCAGCCGGGCCAGCATCTCGCCGAAGCGGCCGACGTTGGCGTCGTCGAGGGCGGCGTCGACCTCGTCGAGGATCGTGAAGGGGCTCGGGTTCACCTCGTCGAGGGCGAGCACCAGCGCCAGCGCCGCCAATGAACGCTCGCCGGATGAAAGCAGCGTGACGTTCTGCAGCCGCTTGCGAGGGGGCTGGACGAGAATCTCGACGCCCGACCGCGGACCGTCCTCGCCTTCGGCGTGGCGCAGCGTGGCGCGCCCGCCGGGCGCGAGCTGCGAGAAGTACTCGTGGAAGTTCGCGGCCACCGCGCCGAACACCGCCTCGTAACGCGTCTCCTCCTCTTCGCGCAGCCGGGCGATGAGGGTCTCGAGGTCGGACCGCGCGGCCGTGATGTCCTCGAGCTGCTGGTGCAGGTTGGCGTAGCGCTCTTCCAGCTCGCGGCACTCGCTCTCGGCCAGCGCGTTCGTCGGGCCGATCTCCTCCAGCCGGCGCTCCAGCGCCCGCATCTCGCGCTCGCGCGCCTTGCCGCCGGGCACCTCGTCGGGCGCCACGCCGTCCGGCATGCGCGCGCGGATCTCCTCCATGCGCGCGGCCAGCAATTCCGCCTCGCGCGCGATTAGGCCGAGGTTGCCTTCCAGCGTCCCAGTCTTGAGCCGGGCGTCGATGCGCGCCTCCTCCAGCGCGACCAGCTTGCGCGCACCCTCGGCGAGCTCGGCCTCCTCCTCGGGCGACTCGACGGTCAGCTCCGAGAGCTTCGACCGCGCCGCCTCCGCGGCTTCGCGCAGGGCCGGCAGCGATTCGAGCGCCGCGGCCGCCGCCGCTTCCGCCGCCGCCATGCGGTGGGAGCGGTCCTCGGCCGCGTGCGCGATCGCGGTGACGTCCTGGCGCACGGTGTGAAGCTGGCGCCCGAGATCCTCGATCCGGTCGCGCCAGCGCAGCCGCTCGGCCTCGATCTGCTGAGCGGCTGTCCGGTGCTCGCGCAGCGCCTCCGCGCCGGAGGCCATCTCGGCTTCGAGCCGCGAAGCCTCTTCGTCCGCGGTGGCCGCCTCGCTCTCGAGCTGTGGCAGCCTTTCCGTGGCCGCCCGCTCGGCGCCGATCGCGCCCTGCAGCAGGCGCCGGGTCTCGTCGACTCGGGCGGCCTCCACCGACTGCGCGCGCAGCTCGGCGAGGTGAGCCTCGGCCGACCGCGCGTGCGTCTCTGCTTCTTCCGCGCCTTCGGCTCGCGGAGCCAGGTCGTCGAGGCGGGAGCGCAGCCACACTCGCCGCACGGCCACCTCGGCGCGCGCGTCGCGGCCGGCGCGGACGAGTCCGGGGGCGCGGTAGACCCCGTCCAGCGTCACGTCACGGCCGACCACGGCTCCGCCCAGCAGCCGCCGTACCACCGGCGTGTACGCCGGGTCGCAGCGCACGTGCTCGACGAGCGAGCCGGGTTCCGGCTCTGGCGCCCGGTCCGGGAACACGACGCTGGACTGCGAATCGCCGGCGTGAGCCGCCTCGATCGCAGCCTCCTCGCTCGAGGCCACGAAGGCGTCGGCGATCGGTCCCAGCGCGGCCGCGAGCGCGGCTTCGTATCCGGGGTCGGCATACAGGACGTCGCCCAGCCGCGGCAGGCCCCACGACGAGTGCGCCTGCAGGGCCTCGAGGCCGGCCAGCTCGGCGCGGAGCCGTCCGAGCTCGGCGGCGGCGGCCCGCGCCTGGTCGGCGGCGGCTCGGGCTTCGCGCGCGGCCTGCTCGGCGCGCGGAATGCCCTGCGCGGCCACCACCAGCGGCTCCAGGCGCCCGAGCTGCTCGTCCAGGAACTCGCGCCGGGTGCGCAGCGAGGCCAGCGCCGAGGTCGCGGACGCCAGCTCCCGGCGCGCGTGCTCGGCGGCCCGGCGCGCGGCCTGCACCGGGGCGGGGTCGGGCGGCGGCGGAGGCGGCGCGGGCGACGGCGTCGACTCCAGGCCGGCCTTCGCCTGCTCGAGCTCGACCACGAGCTGGTGCTGCAGGGCCTTCACGGCGGCCTCGCGGGCCGCCTGCGCGGCGGCCTCGTCGCGCAGGCTCTCGGCCAGCGCCAGCTGGCTCTGCGCCCGCGCGTCCGCGAGCTGCAGGGCATGGTCGGCATCGGATGCGAGGAGGCGAAGCTCGCCCAGCTGGCGCTGCCGCGAGAGCCGGCGGTCCTGCGCGGCCTGGACCTCGGCCCGCCACGCCTGGAACTCGCGCTCCGCGGTCTCCGCCATCTCTCGCGCCTCGGCCAGCCGGCGCTCCAGCGACTGCGCCTGCGACGTGGCCTTGCGGTGCGCGTCGCGCGCGTCGCGCCACTCCTCCCACACGATGCTGCCCCGCAGCACCTCGAGGCGCGCATTGGCCTCGGCGGCCTCGTGCGCCGTCGCGGCTTGCGCCCGCAGAACCTCCAGCCGCGGCTCGATCTCGCCCTTCAGGTCTTCCAGGCGGAGCAGGTTCTGCGCCAGCTCGGTCAACCGCTGGGCGGCCTCGTGCCGGCGCTGCTTCACGCCGCGCACCTGCGCCGCCTCCTCGAGCAATTGCCGGCGCTCGCCCGGCGTGCACACCACGATCTGCTCGATGTCGTGCTGGTCGATGATCGCGTACGAGTCGAGGGTGAGCCCGGTCGACGCCAGGAGATGCAGCACGTCGCGGCGG
>DATGEO010000078.1:0-7925 GCA_035310015.1 Candidatus Dormiibacterota bacterium
TTCCGCGCCGCATTCGACTGGTCGATCGCCCACGGCGACGCCCAGCGAGCGCTCCGCCTAGGCGCGGATTTCTGGCGCCTCTGGCAGATGCGCGGCCACCTGCGAGAGGGCCGCACGCGATTGGACGCGATCCTTGCCATGCCGAAGTCGACCGAGCACCCGGAAGATCGGCTGCGGGCGCTCGAGGCCCTGGGCGGGGTCATCTACTGGCTCGGCGACATGCCCGGTGCGCAGTCGGTGTATGACGACATCGTGGAGGCCGTCCGCAAGACGGGCGACGCCGCCCGCATCGCCGGCGCGCTCTACAACGCCGCCTTTCCTCGGATGATCGACCGCAGGAGCGCGGACGGCGGCCTCACCCTGCTGCAGGAGGCGGTGCCGCTGTTCCGCGAGGCCGGCGACGAGGTCGGGCTGGCCCGGTGCCAGTGGGGCCTCGGCGCCGCGATGCAGGTCGCCGGTCGCTATCCCGAGGCGAAGGCCGCCCTCGACGAGGCGATTCCGCTTTTCCGAAAGATCGGCGACCGGTTCAGCCTCGGCTGGACGCTGCACACGCGCACGGTGATCGCGACCCATGAAGGCGACGTCCAGGCGGCACGGGACTTCGTCTGCGAAGGGATGCGAATCTTCAAGGAGACCGGCGACCTGTCCGGGATGGCCCTGCTGCTCGACGACGCGGCGTCGGTCGAGATGAAAGCCGGCAATCGCGACCGCGCCCTGCGCCTCGCGGGCGCGGCGAGCGCGCATACCGCGGCGATCGGGGCCGGCCTCGGCGACGTACTCGGCGCCCAGGAGGGACGCAACTGGCTCGCCGACCTGGCGAGCGATGCCGACCGCAGGGCGTGGACCGAAGGCCAGGCGATGACGCTCGAGAACGCGATCGACTACGCGCTCTCGTCCGACCCGACGTCCAGTCCCGCTGCCTGAGAGCCGGCAGAAGCCGCGTCAGGGCAGGCGGTCGATCCAGGCCGCCGTGCCGTACTTGGTCTCCACCAACCGCCGCGCCGCCTCGACCTCGGCCAGGGAGAGCTCGCTCGCCGTCGCGTCGTAATCGTCGGCGAACGAAGCCTCCAGGTGCTCGATCACCTGCGCGCACTCGAGCGGCGTGAACCACGATAGCGGCGACACCTCCTTCTCCGCGCTGCGTACGCCGCGCTCCGACAGCCGGTCGCGTCCGACCCGGATGAGCTGCGAGACGATGGCCACGTCCATCGAGTGCGCGACCGTCGTGTGATGCAGGACGAACCCGCGCCGCCGCGCCTGGGCCGCGCCGGCGATCTTGCCGCGCGGGGAGATGATGTCGTTGATCTCGCGGTACGAGGCGGGCACGCCCAAGGCCACAAACGCGCGCACGGCCCAGGCGTCGAGGGCGGCGTAGGACTGGCGGAAGCTGATGCCGGCGACCGCCGAGCCAGGCAGGTACATCGAGTACGTGATGGTCGCGCCGGGTTCGCAGATCATCGTCCCGCCGCCGCTCATGCGCCGCGTCACCGTGAAGTCGAGCCGCCGCGCCGCGGCGCCGTCGACCTCGTTCACGACCGACTGGTGGGAGCCGATGACCAGGGCGCGCTCCGTCCACTCCCAGAACCGGATCAGCGGCTTGCGCCGGCCGGCGATCACGGCATCGAGCAGAACCTCGTCGAGCGCCATGTGCATGTGCGCGGAATGCGGCGAGGCGGGGACCAGTTCCCATTCGAGCTCATTGAGCGCGGGGTGGTTCATGCGCTCTGCCAGTATTCCTGAGGAACATGTCCAGGCGAATCCTTTGGACGTTGTACGGGTCGAACTTCATCACCTCGGTGGGGATGTGGTTCTTCCTGCCGCTGCTGCCGATCTTCATCGGCCGCAAGGGCGGATCCGCCGCGCTCGTCGGCGCGGTGTTCGCAGCCGGGCTGCTGGCCAACGCCGGCATCCGCTACCCCGCGGGTTGGGCCGCCGACCGTTTCGGGACGCGAATCGTGATGGTGGCCTCGATGGGTGCCTACGCGGCCCTCTTCCTCGCCTACCTGCTGCCCCTTCCGCTCCCGCTGTTCATCGTGCTGCGGTTCTTCCACGGCGCGGCCGCGGGCGCGTTCTGGCCGGCGGCCAACGGGCTCATCGCCGAAGCCTCCAAGCCGGACCAGCGCGCGCGGGCCTACGGGATGATGCAGTCGACCAACATGGCCGGCATGCTGATCGGGCCGGCCGTCGGCGGCTTCATCGCGCTGTTCAATCTGGAGTCGACGTTTGTCATGTCGGCGGTGACGTGCGGCATCGCGGCCGCCGCGCTCGCGATGCTGCCTTCGGCGCACAGCGAGGTCGAGGTCGAGCCACCCACGCCGCAGAGCGCGCTTCGCATCGCGCGATCGTTGCTGCCGCTGATTCTTCTCGGCGCGGGCACGGCGTACGTGATCGGCACGTTCGACACGATCTGGCCGCTGTACATGACATATCGCGGCGCAAGCACGCTGGCGGTCGGCGCCTCGTTCACAGCCTTCGCGCTGCCGGCGATGATCTTCAGCACGCAGGCCGGCGCCCTGGGCGACCGGTTCGGCTTCCGCCGCGTCGTGATCGGAGCGCTCGTCGCCACCGCGCTCTTCTCCGCGCTTTATCCGTTCATCACTTCTTACTGGTGGCTGATCTGGCTTGGGCTCGTGGAGGGAGCGCTCACCGTCTCCGGCCAGCCGGTGCTCATCGCGCAGGTCAGCCGGGCGGCGCCTCGGGGCCAGCAGGGCCGCACGCAGGGGCTCTTCCAGACGGTGATGACCGCCGTGCAAATTGCGGGCTCGCTCGGCGGGGGCGCGCTCTTCGCGATCAGCCCGACCTACGCGTTTCTCGCCATGACCGTGATCTGCCTTCTTGCGGCGGGGACGGCCTTTCTGCCGCGACCGGCGCAGCGGCGTAGCGTGAGCGAGGCGACGACAGGTTCGTAACCGAGGGAGCGCGATGGCTGCAAACCGCGTCAATCCGATCCAGATCGTTCCGCTCTACGGCGTGGAGCTCGAAGCGCCGGCGCAGGCGCCGCAACTCACGTATCGCGGTGGCCCGCTCCTCACGTCGGTCCAGGTCTACACGTACTTCTGGGGCGCGGCGTGGACCCAATCGCCCCAGTCAGACCTCATCGACCGCATCAACGCCTACTTCGACTACGTGCTGACGAGCCCGCTGCTCGACCAGCTGGCGGAGTACAGCGTCCCGGGCATGGCGATCGGACACGGAGCGCGGGCCGGTACGGCGACGGTCACCGACCGGTCGCCCGCCGCAACGGTCACCGACGCCGACATCCAGGCCTTCGTCCAGCAGCAGGTCCCGAACCCCGACCCCAACGGCCTGTACTTCGTGTACCTGCCGCCCGGCGTGGCGGTGAGCATGGACGGCGGCGCGTCGTGCTCGAGCTTCTGCGGCTATCACTCCGACATCGGCGGCACGACCTTCTACGCCGCGATGCCCTATCCCGACTGCTCCGGATGCGCGGGCGGGCTGGCGCCGTTCGACGCGCTCACCTCGACGAGCTCGCACGAGCTGTGCGAAGCCATCACGGACCCTGTCGCCGGACAAAGCTGGTACGACGACTCCAACGGCGAGATCGGCGACATTTGCGCCTGGCGCACCAAGCAGCTGGGCGGCTACGTGGTTCAGCTCGAGTGGTCGAACGCGGCCGGGCAGTGCATCTGAGGATGGCCGCGGCCAACCCCATCCGCCACGTCGTGATCATCGTCAAGGAGAACCACGGCTACGACAACTACTTCGGCGCGTTTCCGGGCGGCAACGGCGCCACCATGGCGCACAGCCCGAACCCGCCGCCGTCGGATCCTGACCATCGCCATGCCGCGTGGCTCACGCGCGACCAGACAGCCCCGCGCGTGCAGTTCCAGCAGGGTGACATCCCGAAGTACTGGGATCTGGCCACGAGCTACACGCTTTGCGACAACTACTACACGGACGTGGCCGGGCCTTCGACGCCCAACCACCTGATGCTGATCATGGCCGACTCGCCGCTCGTCGACAACCCGAAGACGAGCTACCGCCAGAACCCCGGACCGCCCGTGTACGACCAGCCGAGCCTGCCGGCGCAGCTCGACGCGGCGGGTCTCACGTGGGCCAACTACGACGGCTACGCGTTTGAGTTCATCAAGTACACGGCGGGCAAGAAGAAGACGTGGCAGCAGTTCGCCACCGATGCCGCGTCCGGCAGCCTTCCCAGCGTCTCATGGCTCTACGCCGACGAGGTCCTCAGCGAGCATCCCGCGGACACTGCCGCCGAGAAGAAGGCGGGCGCGGGCGACGTCACCAAGGGCATGCAGTGGACGGTCGACCAGGTCAACGCGGTGATGTCCTCGTCGCTCTGGCAGTCCTCGGTCGTCTTCGTGACGTGGGACGACTGGGGCGGATGGTGGGACCACGTGACTCCGCCGGAGCTGGAGCAGTGGACCGACGGCACGCAGTTCCGGCTCGGCGGGCGCGTGGGGTGCCTGGTCATCAGCCCTTACGCGAAGCGCGGCTACGTGTCGCACGCCCAGCACTCGCACGTGAGCCTCGTACGGTTCTGCGAGAACACGCTCGGCCTGCAGCCGCTCAACGCTCGCACGACCGCATCCGATGGCATGGACGACTGCTTCGACTTCTCGCAAATCGTGGGGTAGGCTGTCCCCAGGATGGAGCCGGAGGACGCCGGTTTCCTCGAGCACCCCGCACGCGCGCGGCGGGCGAAGGCCCTCGGCGCGCTGTCCATCCTCGTGGTCGCGGTCGCCTGCATCGCCTACGCGCGGCCCTCGTTCTCGCTCGACGCGGCGCCGGCGCCGCCCCTGACTCATCCCGCGGCTACGAGCTACCAGATCGCGGCCGTCGACTTCGTGACTCCCACGATCGGTTGGGTTCTCGTCGACCTCGACACGTCGGAGTTCACCGTGCTCGGCACGGCCAACGCCGGCCGCACGTGGAAGGAGGAGCTGACCTCGGCGAGCGCGCGGCCCTCGGAGTACATGCGCTTCTTCAACCGCACGTCCGGCGTGATCGTCGCGCTCGGCGCTTACGCCACCGTCTTCGGCACCTCTGACGGCGGCGCCACCTGGACGGTGCGGCCCCTGGGCACCCCGGACTACGTGACCTCGGCCAGCTTCGTCGACGCGACGCACGGGTGGGTGCTCGCGTACGCGCCCGGCGACGGCGGCCTCGGTCCGACGAACCTGTTCGCCACCACCGACGGTGGCGTCACCTGGCGCAAGCTCGGCCGGCCGGCCGGAGGCATCGCGCAGGCGTACGCCGTCACGTTCGCCGACCAGACGCACGGCTGGCTCGATGCGGTCGCGTCCGGTCCCTACGCCTACTCCACGTCGGACGCCGGGGCCACGTGGCGCCCCGACGCGCTGCCGGCGCCGGCGTCGGGGTGGCCGGTGCCGCGCGGCGCCTACTTCGTCGCCGCCCGGCCGACGCTCGGCGGAGGCGTGATCGTGACGGTGGTGAACTCCGCTCCCGTCCATGGCCGCAACGGCGCGGGGACGGCGGTGCTCAGCTTTCCGCCGCTGACGGTTCGCACCTTTGACGGAGGCAGCCCGGTCGAATACGTCTACAGCACCTTGGTCGACTCGGCGACGAACGGGATGCTCCACGTCGCCGGCACCAACAACAGGCCGGGCCCGGTCACCTTCCAGGCCCAGCCGGCCAACCAGATCGGCTTCAGCTCGGCGGATGGCGGCGCGACCTGGTCGACGTTCTCGACACCCGCACCTGGCGGGACCATAGGCTACGCCGACGCGACGAGCTGGTGGTGGCTGGGGTCGGGTGTCGCGGCGCAGACGGCCGACGGCGGAAGGACCTGGTCGCCGGTGCAGCCGGATCCGGTCGCGCAGCCGCTGCCCGGCTCGCTCATCGTGCTCGACTCGGGCCACGCCTGGATCAGCGCGCTGGGCGCCGAGGGTCCAGTGCTCTTCACGACCTCCGACGGCGGCCACCGGTGGGACGAGGTGCGGCTGCCGCCGCTGACCGCCTCCTAGATCGGCTGCCGGTCGGGGACATAGGCGATCACTGCGCGCCCCTCGGCGACGATGGCGCCATCCTCCTGCTCCACGGTCGCGTGGCAGTACGCGAGGCGGCGCGTGCGCCGGCGCACCGTGCCGCGGGCGATGAGCTTGCCCGGCGCCGCCGGGCGGTAGTAGTCGACCTGGAGGCTCGACGTGGTCGTGGTCTCGCCTTCCTCGGCCAGCGTGTACGCGACGGACGCAAGGCATTCGTCGGCGAGCGTCGCGATCGCGCCGCCGTGGACGATCGGCCCGCGGCTCGTGGGGAAGCCATGGCGCTCGGTGTCCATCGTGCCCTCGAGCACGAGCGTGCCGGGCCCGACCTCGAGGATCCGCGCGCCGACGTTGGCGATCATCCCGCCCGTCGACCACTCGCGGTAGAGCTCGGGCAGCGACCTGACCCCGTAGGCGGTCTCGGTCATTGCACCAGCTTGCGGTGGAGCTCGAGGACGGGCTGCACCGGTTCGTAGCCCATCTCGTCATTGAGGTGAAGGATCGGAGCGTTGGCGGCGTCGTTGTCGGTCTGGACGTACTTCGCGCCGAGCGCGATCGCCTGCGCCGCAGTCTGGTATTTGAGGGCGCGCGCGATGCCGCGGCCGCGCACCCGCCGCGCCGTGCACGTGAACGACGTCCACGGGATGCCGCGACTCGGCGGATAGGCTATGAAGGACAGGCCGACGATCTCATCGCCCTCACGCGCGATCCACATGCGATCGGCGCGGTGACCGGGGTGCTCGAACGACATCGCCGACCACTCCTCGAACGACGGCACCGGCGGCGGCACGGTCTTGGGTATGTCCTCCGTGGTCTCCATGTCCAGCTCGTAGAGCTTGCGCAGCTTGTCCGGATCATCGTCCTGGTCGACGGTCAACAGCGTCACGCCCTGCCCGCGCATCTCGGCCCGCGTCTTCTCGGCCGCCGCCAGCAGCCGGTCGCGGCCGCGAACGAGGTCGAGACGCCAGCGTCGGTCTCGCCGCACCTCGCGAAATCCCAGCCGGTCGAGAAGCGCGAGCTCCGCCTCCAAGTCCTCGCGAACTCTTGACACCGCGACCTCCGCGTTCGCGTCCTTCAGCCAGGCCTCAGCGCGGCTCCACGCGTCGACGTATGACTGCTCGTTCCAGGCGTCGGGATGCAGGCGCGCGCTGGCGCGGCCATATCTCGTCTGGCCTTCATGCCACTGCGAGTGACCGGCGAACACGAAGCCGCGCGCGACGCCGTCCTCGACCCAGACCCACCGCTGTGCCCGCTCGCCCGCCAAGTGAGGCGTCCACCAGAATCGAAGGATCGCCCCGTCGCGCGGATCGTCGGGCGTGATCGCGCTGTCGAGATCCGCGACGAGGTCCGCGTCATCGAGCGTCGCCTCGCGGAAATGCAGCATCGAACGCGGCTGGGTCATTGCGAACCAACAGGTTAATCTCTCACCGCCATGCGATTGATGCCGCGCGGGTTCACGTTCTCTCGATCCGCGCGTGAAAGGACGGACGCGATCGCGGTGTCGCCGGTGTGCTGGGGCGTCAGCGAGCTGCGCCATTGGGGGCCGCAGCTCGAGCCCGAGCGAGTGCTGAGCGAGATGGCCGCCCTCGGGGTGGCTCACATCGAGACCGGCCCTTCCGGGTTCCTGCCCGATCGCAGCGTCGCCGCCCGCTCGCTGCTGCGCCACCACCGTCTGCGCGCGATCGCCGGGCCGGTGCGTGCGGTGCTGCACCACCAGGACTTTCGCGGCCAGGAGCTGGTGCACATCGACGGCCACGCGGCATGGCTCGCTTCCCTCGGCGCGCAGACGCTCGTGCTCACGATCATCGGCTCACGTGCCGGCGAGCCGTCAGCGGGCGAGCTGTCGGCCGGCGGCTGGGCGCACCTCCTGAGCGCGATCGGTTCGGTGCAGCACGTTTGCAGCCTGCACAAGCTGCGCCTCGCCGTGCAGCCGCGCCA
>DATGEO010000079.1:0-10676 GCA_035310015.1 Candidatus Dormiibacterota bacterium
ACTGGTTGATCCGCGCCCATTCCACCGCTCCCACCTGCCCCGCACGGTCGCCGAGGCGGGCGCGCAGGAGCCGCGGCCTGCGGGCGGGCTTGATGAACGGCGAGGACTTGAGGGTTTCCATCATCGTCGGCTGCACGAGCGCCCACGACCGCGTGACGCCGCCACCCATCACGAACAGCTCGGGGTCGAGCGCGTTGGTGAGGCTGATCAGCGCGAGGCCCATGTAGCGCGCGGCGCGCGCGACGACCATGCTCGCGTGCCGGTCGCCCTGGGCCGCGGCGCGAAACAGCTCCGCCGCCGGGTGGCCGGTTTCGCGGGCCAGGCTCGCGCCGCCGGCCATGGCCTCGAGGCAGCCGCGCTGGCCGCAGTTGTCGAGGGGGCCCTGCGGGTCGATGATCATGTGCCCGATCTCGCCCGCGGTGCCGTGCGCACCGCGGTGCAGGCGGCCGTCGATGATCAGGCCGCCGCCGACTCCCGTCGACCACGTGATGTAGACCATGTTCGTCGTGCCGCGGCCGGCGCCGCGGTGGAACTCGCCGAGGCCTGCCATGTCGGCGTCGTTGGCGACGTGCACCCGCGCGCCCGTGGCGCGGTGCAGCATGTCCGCGAGCGGCACGTTGCGCCAGCCCGGGAGGTTGGGCGGATTGACGAGCACGCCGCGCTTGATGTCGATCGGGCCGGGCGCCGCGATGGTGATGCTCGTGACCGTCTGCCGCCCCCGGTTCCGCTCGATCTCGGCAGCAGCCCACTCGACCATCCGCGCCGGCGTTCCGAGCAGCGGCGTGCGGGTCTTGAAGCTGCCCACGAGCCGGCCGTCCGAGCGCGCCAGCGCGACCCGGACCTGGGTGCCTCCGAGGTCGATTCCCGCCAGCATGCGGGGAGAACGATAAGGGTTAGGCGGTGAGCAACTGCTGGCCGCGCAGGTCGGCCAGGATCTCCATCGGCGCGCGGGCGCGATTGAACGTGTAGAAGTGAAGACCGGGCACCCCCACCGCAAGCAGCTCCGCGCACTGCTCGACGCAGTGGCGCACGCCGAGCGCGCGGACCTCGTCGTCGTCCGCCGCGCCGGCGATGGCCGCGGCCAGACGGTCCGGCACCGATGCGCCGGTCATCGCGGACATGTAGGCGAGAGACCTGCGGCTGGGTACGGGCATCAGGCCCGGGACGATGGGCACCGTGACGCCCGCGGCCCGCGCCCGCGCGACCAGGTCGAAGTAGAGGCGGTTGTCAAAGAAAAGCTGGGTGATCAGAAAGTCAGCGCCCGCCTCGACCTTGAGCAGCATGTGGCGGAACTCGTGCTCGAGGTCCGGACTCTCAGGATGCTTCTCCGTGCTGCACGCCGCGCCGATGCCCAGCCGGTAGCCCGAACCGCGGATGAAGGCGACCAGGTCGCTGCCGTGAGCCAGCGCGGGATCGACCGCCTGGAAGGGCTGGCCCGGGCCCGGCGGATCGCCGCGCAGCGCGAGCACGTTGGCCACGCCCTCGCGCTCCATCCAGTTGAGGATCCGCCGCGTCTCGTCGCGGGTGTTGGCGCATGTCAGGTGCGCCATCGACTCGACGTGGTAGTGGCGCTTGATCCGGGTCACGAGCTCGAGCGTCTTCTGGCCCGTCGCCCGGCGGTACGTCACCGAGATCCAGTCGGGCGCGTTCCCGGCCAGGGCGGAGATCGTCTTCTCCAGCGCGTCGACCTCGCCCTCGTCCCGAGGAGCCATGAACTCGAAGGAGACCGTGGGCCGGCCGCGCTTCAGCAGGTCGGCTATGCGCATCGCGTGGCAGCTTACCGGAGGATCTATGAGAGGGAACCAGCCGGTTCCCTCTGCGCGCCAAGCGCGGGCAGGATGGGACTGACCGATCGCATCGCCGCCTCGGCAAAGCCGACCCGCCTACGGCGGGCAAGGGCGGCTGCTCTCTTTCCCGCGGTACATCTATCTCAATACGCGGGCGTCGCCGACGCGGCGCGTCACGCGCTGCGAGTCGAGGTGCTCGAGCAGCGCGAGCACCGGGCGCCGGCTCGCGCCCATGCGGTCTCGCAGCTGCGCGACCGTGACCGACCCGTTCTGGGCGACCAGCTGCCTCACGAGCTCGACCGCTTGCGCATAGGCCTCGCGCGTGAACGCGACCTCCTCGCTGACGCGAACGATGTCGCCGCGGCGCTCGAGCGCACGCGCCACCTCGGCGCCGGCGCCGCTCTTCTCCATCGCCTCGGCCAGCGACGGCGGGGCGAACGGGTTGGCCCCGAGCGCCTCGACCAGCCGTGCCGCCGCGCCATCGCCCGCTTCCAGGGTGACCTGGTGGGAAGGCAGAGCCACCTCGCCGGCCCGCTCGACGAGCGCGCCGTCGTCGACCAGCCCGCGCAGGACCGCTGGAAAAGCAGCCGCCGGAATGCCCGCGCGGCTGCGCAGCTCCTCGCGCGCCATCCCTCCGCGCAGGGGGTGGGCCGAGTGATAGCCGGCGAGCTCCTGCGTCACCCGCTGGGAGAGCGCGCTCCAGTGCTCGCGCGCCCACAGCCAGTCGCCCGAGCGGCGAGCGTCCAGGGCCTCGACGTCGGCGTCGCTCGAAAGCGTGGCCTTGAGCAGCGCGGACACCGTGACGCCGCGCGGGTACTTGCGGAGCTCCTCCTGCAGCACGCTGCCCGCCACGCGCCGTTCCAGCGACGCGCGAACGGCGGCGTCGTGCCGGGGATGCCTGCGCGGCGCCACGTCGGCGAAACGGCCGCCGCCCAGCGTCAGCGACGGGCTGGGCACCCGCAGGACGAACCGATCGCCGGACGCCACCGCGATGGGCCGCTCGAGGTACAGCTGCACCCAGCCCTTCGCGCCAGGCGCGATGGCATCGCCCTCGAGCACGATCGCGCGCGCGCCGACCTCCACCGTCCCGGTGTGCAGCGTCAGCTCGGCGCCGTGCTTCAGCGGGCGCGGCGAGTCCGCAAGGACGCGGACCTGCGCGTCGACGCGTCGGGTCGAAGGCAGCGACCCCGCGGCCGTGAGCACGTCCCCGCGCTCGACGTCGGACTTCTCGGCGCCGGCGATGTTCGCGGCCACGCGGCTTCCCGGGCGGGCCACCTCCACCTTGCGGTTGTGCTGCTGCAGGCCGCGGACGCGCACCGCCCGGCTCCCCGGCGCGATCACGAGCTCCTGGCCGACCGTCAGCGAGCCGTCGACCAGGGTGCCGGTCACGACCGTGCCGAAGCCGCTCATGGTGAACGCGCGGTCGATCGGCAGCCGCGGGCGCCCGGCGTCGGCCTTCGCCTCCGCGCCGGCGAGGAGGGCGTCGAGGGCGGCCATGAGCTGGTCGAGGCCGCGGCGCTCGGTGGACGAGACGGGGATGACCGGCGCGCCTTCGAGCGAGGTGTGCTCGAGCGCCGTCGCGACCTCGGCTGAGACCATCTCCAGCCATTCCGTGTCGACGAGGTCGCTCTTGGTCAGCGCCACCACGCCGCGGCCGACCTCGAGCAGGTCCACGATCTCGAGGTGCTCGCGGGTCTGCGGGCGGACACCCTCGTCGGCGGCGACCACGAGGATGACCGCGTCCACCCCGTGCACGCCCGCGAGCATGTTGCGGATGAAGCGCGCGTGACCGGGCACGTCGACGATTCCGATCTCGCGGCCGCTCGGCAGCGTGAGGTGCGCGAAGCCGAGGTCGATGGTCATCCCGCGCCGCTTCTCTTCGGCGAGGCGGTCGGGATCGATGCCGGTGAGGGCCGAGATCAGCGTCGACTTGCCGTGGTCGATGTGGCCCGCGGTGGCCACGGTGAAGCTCGGGCGCTCCCCATCACGTGGGGAGGTGGACTCAGCCCGCGACGCGGGCTCAGGGCGGAGGGGGGCGCTCACTGAACAATCACCCCTTGAGAGAAAGCGCCGCCGCCTCCACCGCGTCGATCAGCTCCTCGTCCTCGCCCCTGAGCACAGTGCGCGGGTCGATCACGCACACGCCCTCCTCTATGCGCGCGAGCACCGGCGGATCGCCGCGCCGGAGCGCCGCGGCCATGCGCGCCGCGCTGCCCTGGATCGCCAGCAGCACCGTCGGCAGCCCGTGGCCAGGCAGCGAGCCGCCGCCGACCGCGGACTCGCCGTCGACCAGGCGCACAGGGACGCCGCGCTCCTCGAGCTTCACCGCCCACATCCCCACGCGCCGGCGCACGTCCTTCAGCGGCGTCTTCAGCATCCGCTCGACCGGGATCTCCGCCTGGCGGCCGGCGAGCCGCTCGCGCAGCGTCGCCTCGAGCGCCGCCAGCGTGAGCTTGTCGATGCGCAGCGCCCTCGCGAGGGGATGCTTCGCGAGCTTGCGCACAGGCTGCTCGCGCCCGGCGATGATCCCCGCCTGCGGTCCGCCGAGCAGCTTGTCGCCGGAGAACGTGACCACGTCGCACCAGCGCACGGAATCGGCGATGGTCGGCTCGTCGCCGATCGGTTCGAGGGCGCCGCTGCCAAGGTCGTCGATGAGCAGCACCCCCCGCGATCGAGCAAGGGTCGCGAGCGCTTCGAGCGACGTCGACTCCGTGAAACCGGTGACGCGGAAGTTCGACGTGTGCACCCTCAGGATCGCGGCCGTGCGGTCACCGATGGCCGACTCGTAGTCAGAGGCGCGCGTGCGGTTGGTCGTGCCGACCTCGACCATGCGCGCGCCCGACAGCCGCATCACGTCCGGCATCCGGAACGATCCGCCGATCTCCACCAGCTGGCCGCGCGAGACGATCACCTCGCGGCCCTTGCACAGCGCCGTGAGCGCGAGGAGGACGGCGGCGGCGTTGTTGTTGACGACGTGCGCCGCCTCGGCGCCGAACAGCGACGTCATCAGGCCCGCGACCAGGTCGGCGCGCTCACCGCGCTTGCCCGTGGCCAGGTCGAGCTCCACGTTGCTGTACCGGGCGGCGGTCGCGAGCGCGTCCACCGCCGCACGCGACAGCGGCGCGCGGCCGAGGTTCGTGTGCAGGATCACGCCGGTGCCGTTGATCACGCGCCGCAGCCGGGGAGCGCTCGCGACCCGGAGGCGCTCCTCTACGAGGCCCAGCCGCTGAGCGTCGCCCTCGGCGCCGCCCTCGCGCTCGGCCTCGACCTGCTCGCGAATCGCGGCCACCACTCGCTCGCGCCCGAACCGCTTGGCCAGCGCCGCGTACGGCGGCTGATTGATGAGCTTGCCTACAGCAGGCAGGGCGACAGCTGGTTGAACCCTTGCACTCCGTAGCCGATGCATGTCCCTAATGAGATTAGGCTCGCGGGCGTGTACAACGGCGACATCACGACGCTCAGCACGGGCACGCGAAAGATGCTGCCGATGAAGATCACCAGAATGACGCCGATCCAGATCTCGCGGCGGCGCGAGTCGACGGTGAAGAAGAACCGCGGGTTGCGGTCGCGCAGGAGAGCCTCGACGATGGCCCATCCGTCAAGGCCCGGAACCGGCAGCAGCTGGAAGGCGAAGATCGACGTGTTGAGGAACCAGATCGCGTAAACCGCATACGCGATCACGCCCATCACCGAGCCGACCGACGGCAGGGTCCCGTTCAGGAGCATGAACCTCAGCGCCGCTCCGAAGGCCAGCGCGGCCAGGAGGCTCGCGGCCGGCCCGCCGAGCTCGTACAGCACTCTCTGCCCCATGGAGTTGATGCGGTTCGACTGCACCGGCACCTTGCGGCCCCAACCGACCAGCGCGATGAACACCGCCAGCACGCCGAGAGGATCGAAGAGCCGCCTCGCCTTGCTCGGCGACAGGTCGAAGTAGCCGAAGTAGCGAACCGAGCGGTCGCCGAGGAAGTAGGCGGCCACCGCATGCCCGAGCTCGTGCAGCGGGATGGCGATGAGGAGCGCCGGCACGAGCATGAAAGCCGCGAGGAGGAACTGGCCGAGAGCCGTCACTCGATGGGGATTTTGCCGACGCGCCGGGGGCGCCGGCGGGCCGCTGTGGCGGCCTTGCCGGGCGTGCCGCGAGCCCCACGCCGAGGGCGCTCGCCGGCGCCGGTCGACACCCGATGCTCGTAGATCAGCACGAGCGCCGTGATCAGCTCTCGCTGGGCGTTGAGCAGATGCACCTGGGCCGACGGCGGCACCATGTCGGAGAGCAGGCTGCCCATCCGCGACGCGAGCTCGCTCATCAGCTCGACCAGCCTCTCGCCGTCGCGGCTCACTTCTTCGCCTCCCGCTTGGCGAACCGCACGCGCAGCTCGCCGTCCTGGATGGCGGCGCCGGCGGTCTCGCGCTGCGCGAGCACGCGCGGCAGCGTGATCTCGCGCCGGTAGTTGCCGACGGTGACGAAGAGCTCACCGTTGTGGCGGCTGAGGTCGACCTCGGAGCGGTCGACGAACGGAACCTTGAGCGCGAGGACGTAGTCGTTCCCGCTCTTCTCTATGCGCTGGGGGCTCTTGGTCACGAAGCGATCCGCGGGGTCGAGGTCGCCGTAGGTGGCCCCGGCCATGCGGACGAGCATCTCCTCACCGACGACCTCGGCGTCGAACAGCGGCACGTTGAGGATGGGAATGCCCTCGAAGGATCGCTCGACCTCGGTCCTGTAGCGCGAATGGATCAGCTGCCACTTCTTGAAGAGATCGTCGTGCAGGTCGAGGGGCAGCAGGCGGTTGACGATGACCGCGTCGGTCACGTAGCCGAAGAGGCTGAGGTAGCTGAAGGCGCGCTTGGCCTCCTTCACCACCATCTTTTCGAGGTTCAGCACGATGCGCACGGTCGTGATCGAGGGGTCGGTCAGCACCTTGCGCATCCCGTCGAGGTCCATGAACAGGTCCTTGAGCGAGGCGAAGATCTCGTCCTTGGGCAGCGGGATGTCCATCAGCGGCTGGAGCACCGGGCGCGCGATGCGCATGGCGCGGCGCTCCCAGGGGTAGATCTTGTCCAGCCACCAGCGAGCCGCGTCGGGGAAGGTCAGGAGCTGCAGCGTCTCGCCGGTCGGCGCGCAGTCGACGATGAGGACGTCGTGCTCGTTGCGCTCGGCGTAGTGCTTGATCCACATCAGCGAGGCGATCTCGTCCATGCCCGGCGGGTTGGCGACCTCTTCGGCCACCACCTCGTCCAGGCCCTGCGTCGCGAAGACCTCGACCGCGTACTCGTGGAGCTTCGCCCAGTGCCGCTGCATCTCGTGCAGCGCCGAGACCTCGTGGGCCCACAGGTTGTCCGAGATGCGCGTGATCGAAGTGCCGAGCTCGATGTCGAACGAGTCGCCCAGCGAATGCGCGGGGTCGGTGCTCATGACCACCGTCCGGTAGCCGGCGCGAGCGCAGCTCACGGCGGTCGCCGCGGCCACCGAGGTCTTGCCGACGCCGCCCTTGCCCGTGAAGAGGATCACCCGCACGGGCTTGAGTTTAGAGGCGGCGCTGCGCCGACCCGGGCTCAGGTCGTGATCAGGCCTTCGCGGCGCGCCGCTTCTGCAGGTGCTCCAGCACCTTGAGGGTGGCCTCGGTGTTGCGCTCGATCTCCTCGAGGATGGCAATCGTGGCTCGCTCCGACTCCTCGGCCACCTCGGCCGTGTGCTCCAGGCGCAGCCGGTCCTTTTGCGCCTGGCGGTTTCCAGAGAGAAGCAGCACCGGGCCCGTGTAAGCCGCCTGGATCGTGAAGGCCAGGTTCAGGAGGATGAACGGGTATGGATCCCAGTGGTTGATCACCGCTTCGACGTTCAAGGTGATCCAGACGGCGATGAACACGCTCTGGATGCCGAGAAACCACCAGGACCCGATACCGCTCGCAACCTTGTCGGCGACCCGCTCCCCCAGGGTGGCCTCGTCGTGGAACAGCACGTTGACCGGGTGCTTGTGCTCGGAGGCCACGACAGCACGGCCTGTCGGCATCTCGGCTTCCTGCGCCATCAAGCGTTCTCCGCCTCGAGCTCGTTCAGGATCTGCAGCGTCAGCGCCGTGTTCTTCCTGATCTCGACCAGGATCCGGTTGATCTGCACCTCGCCCTTGTCCGATTCGTCGGCGGCGTGCTCGAGGGTGATGCGGTCCTTCTGTGACTGGCGGTTGCCGGCGAGCAGCACGATTGGGCCCGCGTAGGTGGCCTGGAACGAGAGCACGAGGTTGAGGAGGATGAACGGGTAGGCATCCCAGTGCGCGATGAACACCGCCCACACGTTGAGGTAGACCCAGACGACGAGCAGACAGCTCTGGACGATGATGAAGGGCCAGGAGCCCATGGCGGCCGAAAGCTGGTCGGCCAGGCGCTCCCCAAGGCTTGCCGTCTCGTAATGGGTGACGTTGACGGGATGCTTGTGATCAGCCTCAGGGTCGCGGTGCTTCCGGCGCAGGCGGTGGAGGATGTCGGCGGAGCGCGCGGACTCGATCCCGGGCGGCGCCTCGCTGGTGTCCTGTGCCATGAACGGTGACAAGGTTAACCGGGAGGACGCGGTTTTTCGATCCTATCCGGTGACGGTCAGGTCGCCGATTTTCTTACCGGAGCTCTGGAGCACGAAGTCGAACGTGCCCGGCTTCCCGGCGACGAACGTGGCGTCCACCGGCACTCCGGGGACGAGGGAGAACCGCTGCTGGTAGCCCTGGAGCACGACGGTCTCCGAGGCATCGCCCGTGATCGCGAGCACCACCTGGTCGCCGGCGCGGACGGTGAGATGGCTGGGGTGCATCTGCGCTCCGACGACGGTGACCTCGAAGCTCTTGGCGGTGGGCCCGACCCCATTGTGCTGGGCGGCCACGTACAGGCCCAGGGCGGCCGCCGCCACAAAGAGGGCGACGATGATGACGACGCCGACGGCTCCGCGTCGGGCGGGAAGGTTTCCTGGATGGAGCAGGGGGACGATCCGGCGCCGGACCTGCATCCCCGTCTACTTGATGAGCTGCGGGATGGTGATCGCGCCGGCGGCGAGCAGCACGACCATGGCCGCCGCGACCACGCCGAGGCGGATCAGGTCGTTGGTGAAGTAAGGCACCCGGTCGAGCGGGATGGACGGGTCGGTCGACTGCACGACCATGCGGCCGCGCGCGCCCTTGACCATGCGGTTGCCGGCGCCGAGCGACATCTCCACGGCCCGCACAGTGGCCTGGTCGCCGCCGACGCGCGCCTGGGAGACGGGTCGCTGGACGCCGGGCGTCGCCGAGACCGGCGCCGACGCCTTGACCGGCGGGCGGAATTTGGCGCGGGCTTTCTTGCGGCTCTTGCGGCTCACGATCGTGAGTTTAACGCCCTCACCGTGACCCTCTCCCCTATGCCGGAGGGGGGAACGGCGCGACTTCGCTGTTAAGGCTTGACAGCAACTACATTCGGGGTTATAACTTCGTCCGGGACACAACATGTCGTAGCCCACAACCCAGCCGGTTGAGTCCCACGGCCCAAAGACAGGCAGGCGGATCCCCTCGCGTCGTCCCACCCCACGCCCCAGAACCGGCCCACCGACCGCCTGCCTGCCCTACGCCTCCGTCCCGACCTCAGGGCTCGGTCGTGAGCTCGGCGTACTCCTCTTCGCTGATGAGGTCGTCGAGCTCGCTTTTGTCCTCGATGCGAACCCGCAGCAGCCAGCCCGCGCCCAGCGGGTCGGAGTTGAGCAGGTCGGGGTTGTCGAGCGCCTCGGCGTTGACCTCGACGACCTCGCCGCTGATCGGCGCGTCGATGGGGGCCGACGCCTCCTCGGACTCGACGTGCCCCATGTGCCGGCGGGCGCGGATGGCATCGCCGAGGTCGGGGAGGTCGAGCCTGATGATCTCCCCCATCTGGTCCGACAGGTACTCGCTCAGGCCGAGGATTGCGAACTCACCCTCCACTCGCACCCAGAGGTGGGTGCTGCTGAACCGTACCGGCGAGGACAGCTGGGACACAGTCCAATGATGCCGCCGCGGACGCTCGGAGTGAACCCTGTTCAGCGCCCGATTCGGAAGAAGACCACGTCGCCGTCCTGCACGCGGTAGTCGCGGCCTTCGATGCGCAGCTTGCCGGCGGCGCGCAGGGCATCCATCGAGCCGGCGGCGACCAGCTCGTCGACCGACGTCACCTCGGCACGGATGAAGTGCTGGACGAAGTCCGTGTGGATCTTGCCCGCGGCGACGGGTGCGGGCGCGTCGCGCTCGCACGGCCATGCGCGCACCTCGGGCTCCCCGGCGGTGAAGTAGGTGATGAGCCCGCCGGCCTCCCACACCGCGCGGGCGATGCGGCCGAGTCCCGACTCGTCGATGCCGTAGCTCGCGCGCATCTCCGCCTGCTCCTCCGGGTCCAGCTCGCCGAGCTCGGCCTCGAGGCGGGCCGAGAGCGCGATCGAAGGCGCATGCTCGGAGGCGGCCAGCGCGCGCACCTTGTCCGCCGGCTCACCGCCCGCGGCCAACAGATCCTCGGCTACGTTGGCGACATAGACCGACGGCTTGAGCGTCACGGGGTAGATGCCCAGCAGCAGCGCGCGCTGGTCGGGCTCGAGCGCGAGCGTGCGCAGCGACTGGCCTGCGTCGAGGTGAGCCTTGGCGGCGTTGAGCACCTCGGCCTCGGCGGCGGCGTCCTTCTTTCCGGCGCGAGCCTCCTTGCCGACGATCTCGAGCCGCTTCTCGACCGACGACAGGTCGGCGAGCACCAGGTCGAGCGTGAACTCGTCCATCTCGGCGACCGGCTGGACGTCCGGGCCGAAGCAGCGGGCCGCCTTGACCAGCACGTCGGCCTGGCGCGCGAAGGCGACGCGCTGCGCGCGGCTCCCGGGTGGCGTGTCCTCCACCCGGACCTGCGCCGGGGTCGTCTTCTTCGGCC
>DATGEO010000080.1:0-64627 GCA_035310015.1 Candidatus Dormiibacterota bacterium
TCGTATTCGGAGAATCACACTGAATAAAAGGAAGAGAGTCGCGCTGGCCAAGCGCCGCCTCAAGAAGCGCAAGCTGAAGGCGCGAGTGGCAGCCTCACGCTAGGATTCGGCGCGGCGCTTGCCGGTGCCGTAGCTCAGGTGCCGTAGCTCAGGTGGTAGAGCGCGCGACTCATAATCGCGTTGTCGGTGGTTCGAGTCCACCCGGCACCACCACCACAGCCAGTTCGAAACCCGCGTTCGCCGGCACTCGCGGGTTTGCGAAGGTCGAATTTGCCGCGTCTGCCGGCACTCGCGGGTATCGCACGTCTTGGCGGAAACTTAGGCCCACCATGCCATCCCCCGAACCGCTCGCCGCAGCCCTCGAAACCTCCCCGCTTCTCGCGCCCGCCGACCGCATCCTGGTCGCCGTCTCGGGCGGTCCCGACTCGACCGCGCTGCTGATCGCGCTGCGTGAAGCGGGGCATGACCTCACCGCGGCGCACTACGACCATGCGCTGCAGCCCACCTCGGCCGCGGCGACGGAGCACGTCGCCCGGCTGTGCGCACGGCTCGGCGTCCCGTTGATCTGCGAGCGCCGGCGCGAGCCGATGCCGCGGGGCTCGATGCAGGCGGCGGCTCGCGAGCTGCGCTACGAGTTCCTCGTCCGCGCGGCGCGCGCGGCGGGCGCGAGCAAGATCGCTCTCGCGCACACGGCGGACGACGTGGTCGAGGGCACCGTCCTCCACCTTCTGCGCGGCTGCGGCATCGCCGGCCTGAGGGGCATGCCCGCGGCTCGCGACGTGTTCGTCCGGCCGCTCCTCGACGTGTGGCGCGCCGACGTCCGCGCGTTTCTGGCTGTGCGGGGCGTGGTCGCGCTCGAGGACCCGGCCAACTCCGACGAGCGGTTCGGACGGGTGGCCGTGCGGCGGACCATCCTGCCGGCGTTGGAGGCGGCAAGGCCGGGGATCACGCGCCGGCTGCGCGCCGTCGCTTCACGAGCGGCGGCGCTGCAGGAGGCGGTGGAGCTCTCCGCGACGGCGGCGATCGAAGACGATGCGATTCCCACCGCGTCCCTGGCGCGGCTGCCCGAGCCCGTGGCCGTCGAAGCCCTCGAAACGCTCTACGCGCGATCGGGCGTGAAGCGGCCGGCGCTCAGCCGCCGGCACCTCGCCGCGATGCTGCGGATCGCTCGCGGCGGGCCCGGCGGCCGGGGGATCGACCTCCCGGGTGGCCGCAGGTTCCGGGTGGTGGGTTCGCGGGCCCAGATCGTGCCGCGCGTTACCCCTTCGATGGACGCGCGCCTGCTGGTGAAGGACTGTTCAGGCTGCGATGCGCCCGGATCGGTCCACCTCCGGCGCGGCCTCGACTTACGCCTCGGCCACCGGCGGCCGGGCCTGCGTCTGAGGCCCTCGGCGAGCCCCGGAACGCGCAAGCTGCAGGACCTGTTCGTCGACGCCAAGGTGCCGCGCGAGGATCGGGACGGCTGGCCGCTGGTTTTCGCCGGCGACAGGCTCGCCTGGGTGCCGGGCCTCGCCGTCGACCGGGATCTCGAGTCGAGAGCCGGTGAGCCGTCACTTCACGTAACGGTGACACGTATCCTTGCGGCAGGAATGACACCGAAAGACGCCATGCTAGAATCGCCGGACAGTCCTCGAGGAGAGTCGAGTTGAGCCGCTTCCCCCGCTCCAGCCTGTTTTATTTCGCATTGGTCGTCGTTCTCGGCCTGGTCTTCTGGTTCACGTGGCAGTCGCTGCAGGGAAACCAGAACGCGAACGACTGGACCTACTCCGACCTGATCACCAACATCCAGCAGAGCAACGTCAAGTCGGTCGACGTCAAGGGCACCGACGCGGTCGCCACCGACACGACGGGCAAGAAGCACAACGTCACCGTGCCCGACTGCACCTCGAGCTCATCCGACTGGTGCACGCAGTTCGCGACCCAGACCAAGATCAGCCTGAGCACCAGCAACAGCGGGCAGTACCTGCTGAGCGTGCTGCTGCCGAACATCATCCTGGTCGTCCTGATCGCGGCCTTCATGTGGTGGGTGCTGCGGCAGACGCAGAGCGGCAACAACCAGGCGATCTCCTTCGGCCGCTCGCGCGCGCGGATGATCGCGGGCGACAAGCCGGCCATCACGTTCGCGGACGTCGCCGGGGTCGACGAGGCAAAACAGGAGCTCACGGAAATCGTGGAGTTCCTGAAATATCCGGAGAAGTTCGTCGCCCTCGGCGCGCGCATCCCCAAGGGCGTGCTGCTCGTCGGCCCTCCGGGAACCGGCAAGACGCTGCTCAGCAAGGCCGTGGCCGGTGAGGCGGGCGTGCCGTTCTTCTCGATCTCCGGCTCCGAGTTCGTCGAGATGTTCGTCGGCGTCGGCGCGAGCCGCGTCCGCGACCTGTTCGACCAGGCGAAGAAGAACTCGCCGTGCATCGTGTTCGTCGACGAGATCGACGCGGTCGGACGCCAGCGCGGCGCCGGCCTGGGCGGCGGCCACGACGAGCGCGAGCAGACCCTCAACCAGCTGCTGGTCGAGATGGACGGCTTCGACACCAACACTCACGTCATCGTCATCGCGGCCACCAACCGCCCTGACGTCCTCGACCCCGCCCTGCTGCGCCCGGGCCGCTTCGACCGCCACGTCACCCTCGACCGGCCGGACATCAAGGGCCGCCGCTCGATCCTCGACGTGCACGCGCGCAACAAGCCGCTCGATTCGACGGTCGACCTCGACGTGCTCGCGCGCCAGACCCCGGGCTTCAGCGGCGCCGACCTCGCGAACCTCATCAACGAGGCCGCGATCCTCGCCGCGCGCGCGAACAAGAAGGTCATCGGTATGGACGAGCTCGAGGAGGCCATCGCTCGCGTCATCGCCGGCCCCGAGCGCAAGAGCAGGCGCATCTCCGACCACGAGAAGGAGATCATCGCCTACCACGAGACGGGCCACGCGCTAGTGATGAAGGCGCTGCCGCACGCCGATCCCGTGCACAAGGTTTCGATCATCAGCCGCGGTATGGCCCTCGGCTGGACGCTCAGCCTGCCCGAGGAGGACAAGTACCTCATCTCCAAGGAAGAGCTGATGGACCAGATCGCGGGGATCATGGGCGGCCGCGTCGCCGAGGAGATCGTGTTCCAGGACATCACGTCGGGAGCGGAGAACGACATCCAGAAGGCGACGCAGATGGCGCGGCGGATGGTCACGCAGTGGGGCATGTCGGAGAAGCTCGGCACCGTGGCGATGGGCCACCGCGAGGAGCTCGTGTTCCTCGGCCGCGACCTCGGCGAGCAACGCAACTACTCGGAGGAGATCGCCGCCATCATCGACGAGGAGATCCGCGCCATCATCGGCCACGGCTACCAGACGGCCAAGACCATCCTGACCGCGCAGCGGGACAAGATGGACGCCGTGGTGGAGCAGCTGAAGATCGTCGAGACGCTCGACGGCAAGGAGCTCGACGCGATCCTTCAGCGCGAAGAGCCGCAGGCGCCCGCCGCCAGCTCCTCAGCCTCGTAGTCCAACTAACCGTTGCGGGTAGGGGCAACCTAGGCCGCAGCCTCGCGCGCGTCCTCAACGCGCGCCTGGTGCCGGCGCGCGCTGGGTTCCGGCTGCCTCGAGCCGGCATCCTGTTCCTGGCGGTGCCGGATGGCGCGGTGGCGGAGATGGCCGGCCGGATCGCGGCCCTCGACCCGCCATCCGACCTGGCGATCGTCCATGTCAGCGGCGCGCTGGGACTCGATGCGCTTGGTGCGCTTCACGGCAATCCGCGCGGCTCGTTTCACCCGCTGCAGTCGTTTCCATCCCCGCGCACGTGGGAGGCGTTCAAAGGGATAACCATCGCGATCGACGCCACGACACCCGGGCTGCTGCGCGAGCTGCGCCGGCTCGCCCGGCTGCTCGCCGCGACGCCGAGGCGCGTCCGCGACAGCGAACGTGTGCTGTACCACGCGGCCGCCGTCTTCGCGTCCAACTACGTGGTCGCCGTCGTCGAGGAGGCGGTGCGGCTGCTCGGGGCGGCCGGCTGGAGGCGCGCCGACGCCGAGGCGGCGCTGATTCCCCTGGTCGAGGGGGCGGTCGAGAGCATCCGCCGCCAAGGCGTCGTCGGAGCGCTTACAGGCCCCATCCGAAGGGGTGATTCGGACACCGTCGCCCGCCACCTGGAGGCGGTGGACGATGCCGATCTTTATCGTATGCTCGGCACGATCGCGCTCGAGATCGCCGGGGAAGCGGGCCTGGAGCCCGCGGCGGCGGAGCGGGTGCGTAGGGCGCTGACCCGAAATGTGGCAGCGACCCGGAGGAGGCGTCGATGACGACTGTTCTGGACGTCCAGAGGTTCAAGGACGAAGGCCGGCGCTTCGCCATGCTCACCGCCTACGACTACCTGAGTGCTCGGATCCTCGACGAGGCCGGGATCCCGATCCTGCTGGTCGGCGACAGCCTCGGCATGGTGATGCTGGGCTACACGACCACGCTGCCGGTAACCCTCGACGAGATGATCCACCACGCCAAGGCGGTGGCCCGCGGCGCGCGGCAGGCGCTGCTCGTTGGCGACATGCCGTTCATGTCCTACCAGGTCTCGGCCGAACAGGCGATCGCGGCCGCGGGCCGCTTCCTCCAGGAAGGCGGCATGCACGCGGTCAAGCTCGAAGGCGGCGGCCCGGTGGTCGAGCACACCAGGCGCCTGACCGAGCTCGGCATCCCGGTGATGGGCCACCTCGGGCTCACGCCGCAGTTCGTGCACCAGATGGGCGGCTTCAAGGTCCAGGGCAAGAGCGAGGCGCAGGCGGACCGCATCCTCGCCGACGCCAGGGCGCTGGAGGAGGCCGGCGCGTTCAGCCTCGTGCTGGAAGGCGTGCCGTCGACGCTCGCGGGCCGCGTGACGAAGGCCCTGCGCATCCCGACGATCGGCATCGGCGCCGGCGCGCAGACCGACGGCCAGGTGCTCGTGTTCCACGACGCTTTCGGCCTCACGAGCGGCAAGGCTCCGAAGTTCGTCAAGCGCTACGCCAACCTCGCGGAGGAGATCGGAACGGCCGCGCAGCGGTTTGCGGAGGAGGTGCGGACCGGCGCGTTCCCGGGCCCGGAGCACTCGTACTCTTACCCCGCGAAATCTGGGGATTTCGCGGAGACCCCGACCGCCAACGGATCGACGCCGGAAGCCAAGCCTGTCGAAGAGGTCAGGTACGGAGCGGGCTAGCCGCTGATCACCGTTGTAACCCCCGCCGAGATGCGGGCCAAGGTCCAGGAGTGGGCCGAGTATTCGATCGGGCTCGTGCCCACCATGGGCGCGCTGCACGCCGGGCACCGGAGCCTGGTCGAGCGCGCCGGCGCCGAGAACGACATGGTCGTGGTGAGCATCTTCGTGAACCCGATCCAGTTCGGGCCGGGCGAGGACCTCGCGCGCTATCCCCGCCCGATCGGGGATGACCTCGAGATGCTGCGCGGGATGGACGTCGACGCCGTCTACATGCCTCGGGTCGAGGACATGTACCCGCCCGGCGCGACGACCCGCGTGCTCGTCGGCGGAGTATCCGAGCCGCTCGAGGGCGCCGCTCGGCCAGGCCATTTCGAGGGCGTGGCGACGGTGGTCACGAAGCTGTTCTGGGCCGTCGAGCCGGACCGCGCCTACTTCGGGCAGAAGGACGCGCAGCAGGTGGCGGTCGTCAAGCGCCTGGCCGCGGACCTGGACACCGGGGTCGAGATCGTGGTCTGCCCGATCGTGCGCGAGGCGGACGGGCTGGCCGTCAGCTCCCGCAACGTCTATCTCAACCCGGCGGAGCGGGCGGCGGCCGCGAGCCTCAGCCGGGCGCTGCGAACCGCCTCGGAGTCATACCAGGCCGGCGTGCGGGACGAGGACGCCCTCAAAGAGCTGATGCGGCAGGTGATCGGGCGGGAACCGCTGGCCAGGATCGAGTACGCGGAGCTCGTGGATCCCGGCAACTTTTCGTCGCCTGGCACGCTTGCGGTGCTGGCCGTCAGCTTCGGCGGAACCCGCCTGATAGACAACCACGACCTGGCCCAACCGTATCCTGGATAAGGCGGGAACCTGAGTTACAATTGCCTTTCGATTTGGCGGAGGCCGTTTTGACGACCAACACCACACCAATAATCTCTAGGGGGTTTGCGAGTTGTCCAATGAATCCGGTGCTGTCCTGACCAAGGAGGAGACCGAAGAGGACTCGTCCGCGGCAATGACGATGGAGGACTACCTCGAATACGAGGAGGAGGCCTTCAAGACCCCCAACCATGGGGACATCGTCGACGGCATCGTGGTCCGGGTCGATCCCGACGAGGTGCTCGTCGACATCGGCGCCAAGGCGGAAGGCGTCATCTCGAGCAAGGAGCTCGGGCTGCGCAGCGAAGCCGACGCCCTGGGCCTGGAGCCCGGCGACCAGATCAAGGTCTTCGTGCTCCAGCCGGAGAACGAAGAGGGCAACGTCGTCCTCAGCCTGCGGCGCGCGCGCGCCGAGACCACATGGCTCGTGGCCGCCGAGAAGCAGACGGACGGCTCGGTCATCGACGCCGACGTGCGCGAGCAGAACAAGGGCGGGCTGATCGTCAACGTGCTCGGCCTGCGCGGCTTTCTGCCGTCGAGCCAGGTCGCGCGCGCCTACGCCGGCTCGCTCGAGTCGCTGGTCGGCCAGCGCATCCCCGTCAAGATCCTCGAGGTCAACCGCAAGCGTAACCGGCTGATCGTCAGCCAGAAGGCGGCGGAGGACGAGGATCGAGCACGCAAGCGCGAGGAGCTGTTCAGCCGCCTGCAGACCGGCGCGACCGTGCGGGGCACCGTGTCGGGCATCACGAGCTACGGAGCCTTTGTCGACATCGGCGGAGCGGACGGCCTGATCCACATCTCCGAGCTTTCGTGGGACCGCGTGTCGAAGGTGACCGACGTCCTGCAGCTGGGCGAGGAGGTGACCGTGAAGGTCATCAAGCTCGACCCCGAGCAGACGCGCATCTCGCTTTCGCTGCGGCAGCTGCAGCAGGACCCGTGGGAGAAGCTGGTGCAGTCGATGCCGATCGGCTCGATCGTCGAGGGCCAGGTCACGAAGACCAAGAAGTACGGGGCCTTCCTGCAGATCATGTCGGGCATCGAGGGGCTGCTCCACATCTCCGAGCTGTCCTGGGACCACGTCGAGCGGACGGAGGACGTGCTGAAGATCGGGGAGAACCTGCAGGTGAAGGTCATCGGGATCGACACCGCGCGGAGGCGGATCTCGCTGAGCCTCAAACAGCTGTCGGCCCCGCCGGCGAGCCTGGCGGGGGCGCGGCCGGCCCGCCACGAGGACTACCCGGAAGAAGAGTAGGTCCAGTCAGGCGGCGCCGAGACCGCCGCTGCCGCCCGCGAGCCGCTGCCGCGCCGGCGCCCAGAACGGATCGATGGTGAGCGCCATCCGGTAGTCCGCCCGCGCCAGGGCCACGTCCCCGGCGCGCAGGTCGGCGTCACCGAGCTCGACGTACAGCGCCGGGTCCGTGGACCCGAGGTTGGCGGCCAGCCGCAGCTCGCCGCGGCCCTCGTCGGCCTTGCCCTGGCTGATGAGCGCCTCGCCAAGCGCCCGGTGGTACTCCGCCTGCAGCGGGTCCGCTCGAGTCGACAGTTCCGGCCGCCCATTCGCGTACCACCCCTCGGCCACGATCGGCAGCGCCGCGAAGACGACGGCGACGGCAACCAGCGCGAGGGCGCCGGCGACGCGCGGCACCGTGCGCGTCGAAATGGGGGCGGCCTCGACCGCAGCCGGTAATCCCCTGACGTCGACCCTGCGTGCCTGCACCGCCGACCATCCGATTCCAGCCAGCAGCCAGAACACGCCGGTCGCCGGTGCCCAGTCGAAGTTGAACAGGACCCAGACCGTGTAACCGAAGCACGCCGCGGCGATCGAGCCCACCGAGACGGCGCCGGCGACGCGCGGCACTGCAGCCGGAGGCGCGAAGCGCCGGCGCCAGAATCCCGCGAACAGGACGGCGACCACCGATCCCAACGCGACGAGGCCGAGCAGCCCCTGCGTCGCGGCGAGGTCGAGCACGCCCGAATGAACGCGGTCAAAGGTGATCCCTGGCGACCAGTCACCGGTGAGAAAGCGCCCGAACACGAGACCGGTCGCATCCTCGCCCCACCCGGTGAGAGGCCGCGCGAGGATCATCCCGACCGAGTCGAGATATAGATGGACGCGCGTGGGCCCGGGGTCGCCGTTGAGCTCGCGGAGGGGCGAGAGGAGCACCGCCAGCACCGCCGCGACACTGACCAGGGCCGTCACGACTCCCGCCGCGAGAGCCTTTCGTCCGCGCAGAGCGAACACGCCGAGCGCCAGGCATCCGGCGAGCGCGCCCACCATGCCTCCGCGCGACGTCGAGGCGAGCAGGCCGCCGGCCATGAGACCCGCCGCGGCCCACCAACCGCCCGCCACCCAGCCCGGCCGGAACATGTTCGACAGCGCAATCGGGAGCGCCATCGCGACCAGCGCTCCCAACAGGTTGGCGTTGCCGAGGTTGCCGTCGGGACGGAAAGGGGCGGCCAGCAGCCACTGCGCGATCGCCTCCGCCGACGTCACCGTGGCGCCGAGGACCACCGCGGCGACCGCGAGGCTGCGGGCCAGCTCGCTGCGCAGCAGCCAGACGGGTACCGCCAGCAGCCCGAGGTAGGACAGGCGCACGGGGAGGGACTCGTAACGGGTGTAGGACCCGACGAGGCTGAGAGGCCATGAGGTCGAGAACGCGAACGCGATGACCGCCGCGGCCGCGGCCGCCGCCAGGGGCCACCGCAGCTCGCCGAGGCTCGTCCGGCGTTGTATCAGTAGTGCCAGGCCGGCCCCGAGAAATGCGCCGGCCACCACAATCGACGTACGCGGGAGGATGAAGGCATCGACGAAAGTGGGTATGAACACCAGGGGCAGGGCAAGGGCTACCACCACGGGAAACCAGTTCCCGAGGCGCTCGGACAGGGGCGTCATGGCGCCTCCGCTAACTGGAATCGGCCCGGTGAGGCGGACGGTATATTACTTGCACGGTGCCCCAGGCATTGGAGTTGATAGAACGAGGAGGTGCTGGCCCCACCAAGTCGCGGAAGTCCGAATAGTTAGAGGACCCACATGAGCACGATGTATCCGTTCGAGAGATTTACTGAGCGAGCCAAGAAGGTTCTGACCCTCGCGCAGGAAGAAGCAGAACGATCCCACCACAGCTACATAGGAACAGAGCACCTGCTGCTCGGCCTCCTCCGCGAGGGTGAGGGTTTGGCCGCCAAGGTTCTGAACAACCTTGGGGTCGAGATAGGGAAGGTCCGCCAGACCATCGAGTCCGTCCTCGGCCGGAACGAGCGGATCATCATCCAGCAGATCATTCCAACCTCGCGGGTGAAGAAGGTCATCGAGATCTCCTTCGAGGAAGCGAGGCGCATGGGTCACAACTACGTCGGCACCGAGCACCTGCTGCTCGGCCTGCTCATCGAGGGCGAGGGCATCGCCGCCCATGTGCTCGAGGACCTCGGCGCGACGCTCGACAAGGTGCGCTCGGAGATCGAGCGCCTGCTGCACGACTCGAGCGCGGAGACCGAGGCCGAGCCGGCGCCGAAGAAGCCGTCGAAGACGCCGCTGCTCGACCAGTTCGGCCGCGACCTGACAGAGCTCGCGCGCCGCAACCAGCTCGACCCCGTCATCGGGCGCGAGCTGGAGATCGAGCGCGTCATCCAGATCCTGAGCCGCCGCACCAAGAACAACCCGGCCCTGATCGGCGAGCCCGGTGTCGGCAAGACCGCGATCGCAGAAGGGCTTGCACAGCAGATCAACCTTGGCAACGTTCCCGAGTCTCTGCAGCACAAGCGCGTGCTGACGCTCGACATGGGTGCGCTCGTCGCAGGCACCAAGTATCGCGGTGAGTTCGAGGAGCGCTTGAAGAAGATCCTCGACGAGATTCGCTCGAGCCGCGAGGTCGTGCTGTTCATCGACGAGCTGCACACGCTGGTCGGCGCCGGCGCCGCCGAAGGCGCGATCGACGCGGCCAACATCCTCAAGCCCGCGCTCGCGCGTGGCGAGATCCAGTGCATCGGCGCGACGACGCTGAACGAGTACCGCAAGTACATCGAGAAGGACGCCGCGCTCGAGCGCCGCTTCCAGCCGGTGTACGTCGACCAGCCGTCGCTGGCCGAAACCATCGACATCCTCAACGGCGTGAAATCGCTGTACGAGAAGCACCACCGCGTCACCATCACCGACTCGGCCGTGCGCTCGGCCGCGGTGCTGAGCGACCGCTATGTCAGCGACCGCGCGCTGCCCGACAAGGCGATCGACCTCATCGACGAGGCGTCGGCGCGCGTGCGCATGAAGCTGACCACGACTCCCGACGAGCTGAAGGAGCTGCAGAAGGAGATCCGCAAGCACCGCGCCGACCAGGACGACTCGGTCAACAAGCAGGACTTCGAGGCCGCGGCCGCGGTGCGCGACCGGGTCAAGAAGCTGCAGGACAAGCTCGCCCTGAAGGAGGCGGCGTGGCGCGACAAGCTCGGTGAGACCGTGCCCGAGGTGGGCGAGGAAGACATCGCGCAGATCGTCGCGGCGTGGACCGGCGTTCCGGTTTCCCGGCTGGTCGAGGAAGAGACCTCTCGGCTCCTGCGCATGGAAGAGGAGCTGCACAAGCGGATGGTCGGCCAGGACGAGGCCATCGTCACGGTTTCGCAGGCCGTGCGCCGCGCCCGTGCGGGCCTCAAGGATCCACGGCGGCCCATCGGATCATTCATCTTCCTGGGCCCGACGGGCATCGGCAAGACCGAGCTCGCTCGCGCCCTGGCGGAGTACCTGTTCGACTCCGAGGACGCGCTGATCAAGCTGGACATGTCGGAGTTCATGGAGCGGCACACGACCGCGCGGCTGGTCGGTTCGCCTCCGGGATACGTCGGCTACGACGAGGGCGGCCAGCTCACCGAGGCCGTGCGCCGGCGCCCTTACTCGGTGATCCTCTTCGACGAGATCGAGAAGGCGCATCCCGAGGTCTTCAACATGCTGCTGCAGATCCTCGAGGACGGGCGCCTGAGCGACGCGAAGGGCAAGGTCGTGAACTTCGCGAACACCGTGATCATCATGACCTCGAACCTCGGCATTCGAGACGTGAACCAGGCGGGCACCTCGCTCGGATTCCAGCCCGCCGTGGTCGACGAGGCCGACGAGGTCGAGCGTCGCCACCAGAACACCAAGGCCAAGATCGACGAAGAGCTGAAGCGCATGTTCAGGCCCGAGTTCCTGAACCGCGTCGACGCGGTCGTGGTCTTCAAGAGCCTGACGACGGAGCAGATCCGGCAGATCGTCGACCTGCAGCTGAACCGGCTGAGCAAGCACCTGGTCGAGCAGCAGATCACGATCGAGGTCACGGACGCGGCCAAGGACCTCCTCGCGAAGGAGGGCTATGACCGGATGTACGGCGCGCGCCCGCTGCGCCGCGTGATCACGAGCCGCATCGAGGACCAGCTCTCGGAGCACCTGCTCAGGGGCAAGATCTCGCGCGGCGACACGGTGCAGATCGACGTCGACGGCGAGGACGGCCTCAAGTTCACGCCGATCAAGCCCCGGCACAAAGAGCCGGCCGGCACGGGGGCGAAGTCCTGACCCAAGCATCGACCTAGGCCGAGAGCCGGCTCTCGGACGGTCCGCCCGGTTGGGAGCGATTCGAGAGCCGGCTCCCGGAGGCTTCCGGCGACAATTGACGGCTAAGTGAGCGCCCCGGTCCCCTTGCGCCTCCGTCCGCTCGAGATCGGCGACGTCCTGGACGAGACGTTCCGCCTGTACCGCCGCAACTTCCTGCTCCTCGCCGGCGTATCGGTCGGCTTCTCGATCCCGCTGGCCGCGGTCGCCGGGTACGGATTCGCCGCCCTCTACAGCGCCTTCATCGACCAGGCCGCCAGCGGCAACCCCACCGACCTCAGCACCTTGGCGCCCGCCCTCACCGCGATCGGCGTGGGGACGCTGATCAACTTCGCGCTCCTGCCCCTGCTGTACGGGTCGGTGTCGCTGGCAATTTGCGAGGCTGCGCTCGGGCGCCCGGTCACCCTCCGGAAAGTGCTCGGCGGCGCGCTGCGGCGCTACTTTCACGTCGCCGGCTACCTCGCGCTGCTCCTCCTGATGGCGATCGCGTTCTGCCTGTTCCCGCTGTGGATCTGGATCGCGGTCGGCTGGGCCGCCGTCCTCCCGGTGATGTTCGTCGAGAACACCGGCCTGGTCGACGCGATGCGCCGCAGCTGGCGCCTGGTGCAGGGCCAGTGGTGGCGCACCTTTTTCATCCTGCTGCTCGTGTACCTGCTGAACTATGTCGTCTCGCTCGCGCTCGAGGCGTTCCTCTATCTCGGCCAGATCCTGCTCTCGATCTTTCTGTCCCAATTCGTGGCCTTCGCGATCTACGAAGCCGGGGCCATCGTGGTCGGAGGACTCACCATCCCGATCCTCCAGATCGCGCTGGTGCTCATCTACTTCGACCTCCGCGTGCGCAAGGAAGGCCTCGATCTCTTTCAGCTCGCCCAGCGCGTATCCGTGCCGCCGCCGGCGCTCGCGTGACGCGTGTCGTGCGCGCGGTCATCGCCGGGTTCGCCGCCGCGGCCGCACTTCTCGCGTTTCCCGCGGCCGTTTCGGCGGATCCACCCCAGCCCATTCCGTACCGGCAGGCGATCGCCGAGGCCTATGACGTGGTCACGGCCGCCTCACCCGGCGACGTGCAGTCCGCCAACGTCGCCGCCGGCCTCGTGCGCCAGGGCACGGGCACGACCCAGCCGGAGATCCTGGCCGACCTGCTGCGCCGCCCTCCCAACTTTCAGGACGCCGCCGCTCGGCTGAAGGCGCTGCTCGACGCGATCGACAACCCCGCGTCGACCGATGATCCCGCCGGCGCCGCGGCCAAGCTCCGCGACGTCCTCGCCATGAGCCGCTACGACGCGCTCCACCGGCCTCCGTCCGCGATCCAACGCTTCCTGAACTGGCTCTACCAGCGCTTCCTGGACTTTCTCCGCTTCCTGTTCGGCGGCAACGGAGTGGGCGGGGTCATCCCGACGTGGGTCGTGTACGCGATCGGCGTGGCCATGCTGGGGGCCGTGCTCTTGATCGTCGTCCTCTCGTCACGGGGCCGGTTCACCGGCTCCGCGGAGCTCATGCCCGGCGGGCCGAGGGCGCCGGCCGATTACTTCGCCGAAGCCGACCGCCTCGCGGCGAGCGGGGATCGGGTCGGCGCCCTGCGCGCCCTCTGCGCCGGCGTGGCGGGGACGCTTGCGGGCGAGCGCACTTGGGAAGGCAGCCCGCTGACCGTTCGCGAGATCTTCCAGCGGGCGCCGGATCCGAAGGCGCTGCGCCCGCTGCTCACCCCGTTCGAGGCCGCCGTGTACGGCGGCCGTGACGTCGATGCGGCCACGTACGAACGCGCCGCCGCGGTCGCAGCCCCGTTCCGCCGGCCGGTGGAGAAGGCCGCATGAGGAACGCGCGGGCCTGGGTCATCGGTGGCATCCTGCTGATCGCGCTGTTCGTGGCCGTGTTCGCTTCCCAGGGGAACAGCGGCTCGCCCGAGCACAGCTCCAACAGCGACGCCGCCGATGGCACCTCGGCGCTTCGGTTTTTCGCCCAGGCCCTAGGCCATCCGACCGACCAGGTGGCCGGCACGTTCAACCCGCCTCGGGCGAACGACATGATGTTCGTCTTCACGCCCACCACCGCCTTCAGCCACGAAGACGCGTCCGCGACGGCGGAATGGGTGCGCGAAGGCGGCGTGCTGGTTTACGCGAGCGAGCAGGGCGATGCCGAGCTGGACGCTGCGCTGGGCGTGCAGCGCCTCCCCGAGCTCGTGACCTCGACGGCCGTGAACGCGTCAGCGCCGGTCGCCGCGGGCGTGAGCGTGGTCAAGGGCGGGGACCTCGCCATCCCGTTCCAGACTTCGGCCGCCCAGGTCGCGCTGCTGCGCGCCGGGCCTTTCGTCGTCGCCTACGTGCAGCGCATCGGATTCGGAACGGCGGTGGTGCTGGCGGACCCGCTGGAGCTCGCCAACGGGTTCCTGGACAAAGCCGACAACGGCCGGTTTGCGGCCGACCTGCTTGGCCTCGTGTCCCCTGACGCGCGGGTCACCTTTGACGAGTTCCACCATGGCCTGACGGCTGCCGACTTCACCCCTCAGGCGTGGGTCCTCACGCCGTGGGGGGCCGGCCTGCTTTGGCTGCTCGTGGCCGTGTTCTTCGGGCTCGTCCTTCGCGGCCGCCGCTTCGGTCCGCCGGTGCCGCGCCAGGTGGAGGCGTCGCGCGCGGAGGCCGAATGGGCGGTGGCGGTCGGCGAGCTGCTGCGCCGCTCCGGCGCCCGCGCGGTCACGCTCGGCGTGCTCGCGGCCGCAAGCGAGCGGGCGGTGGCGGCGCACACCGGCCTGGTCCTGCAGCCGCGTGAGCGTTTCTGGCAGTCGCTGTGGCAGCGGGCGCCTGAGGTCGCGAGCGAGCTCGACTCCGCGGAGCGAGCCCTGTACACGTCATCGGCCGGCGAGAGAGATCTGCTGCAGGCGGCGCAGCGCCTGCACCGCATCGCCTACCCCGTCTCCGACCGGGAGCGCCGTCGAGCCTGACAATGTGCAAGGAGATTTCATGAGCGCCACCGCAGTCAGCGCCCCCGACTTCTACGCCCGCTTCCGCGAGCAGCTGAGCAAGGCCGTGGTCGGACAGGAGGAAGCGATCCGCCTCTGCGCCGTCGCGTTGGTGGCGCAGGGGCACGTGCTTCTGGAGGGCGTTCCCGGCACCGGCAAAACGCTGCTCGCGAAAGCCATCGCGCGGTCGCTGGCCGTCGAGTACGGGCGCGTGCAGTTCACGCCAGACCTTCTGCCGGCCGACATCCTGGGCACGTCGGTTTACGACCTGGCCACGCGCACGTTCTCATTGCGGCGCGGTCCCATCTTCACCAACGTCCTCCTGGCGGACGAGATCAACCGCGCCCCGGCCAAGGTCCAGTCGGCGCTCCTGGAGGCGATGGAGGAGCGCGGCGTCACGCTCGAAGGCCAGCAGATGCCTTTGCCCTCGCCGTTCTTCGTGCTCGCGACCCAGAACCCGGTCGAGTACGAAGGCACGTACCCGCTGCCCGAAGCCCAGCAGGACCGATTCCTCTTCAAGGTGCGCCTGGACTACCCCTCGGCCGCTGACGAGATGGAGGTGCTGCGCCGGTGGGAGTCGGGCATCGAGCTGCGCGACCCGGTGAAGGCCGGCGTCGAGCCGGCGCTCGGCGCGGAGGACATCGACGCCTGCCGGCGCGAGGTCGCCAGAGTCGTGCTCGACGAGAAGATCCGCCGCTACGTCATCGACCTGGCGGTGGCGACGCGCACGGCGCCGGAGATCGCGCTCGGAGCAAGCACCCGAGCGGAGGTGCTGCTCATGCTGGCGGCTCGCGTGCATGCGGCCTTCGACGGCTCGGAGTTCGTCACCCCGGACCACGTCAAATCGCTGCTCGCACCGGCCTTCCGCCACCGCCTGCTGCTGCGGCCTGAGGCCGAGGTCGCGGGGCAGACTCCCGACAGCGTGCTCGAGTCCGTGGCCGGCCGCGTCGTTCCTCCGCGCTGACGGGCGTGCTGCGCGGCCTCTCGCCGCAGCCGCGGCTGCTGTGGGCGGTCGCCATCGGCGCCGGCCTCATCGCGCTCGCGCCGGTGTCGCCGGCGCTGGTGCTGCTCGCGATCCTGTATCACGCCGGCCTGGTGATCGTGGTCTCGCGCGACTTTTCCTTGCTTCCGTCCGCGCGCACCTTCACCGCCCACCGCTCGCTGCCCGAGCCGTTCTCACTCGGCGAGCACGAGGAGGTCAGGGTCGTGGTCACGAACCGGCTGGCCCGAGGCCTCGAGGCCCGGGTCGCCGACCACGCGCCCTCCGGCCTGATGCCGCGGCCGCGCGAGGTCGCGGGCACCTTCGATCGCGGAGGATCGCTCACCGTCACCTACATGACGGCGTCGCCGAGGCGGGGCGCCTATCAGTTCGAGTCGATCGACCTCCAGGTCGCGCGGCCGGAAGGCTGGCTGCGCCGGCAGGTGCGCATCCCGCTGCGGCAAGAGGTGGCGGTCTTTCCCAACATCGTGGCCATCAAGCGGATCCAGCTGACGCTGCGGCGCGGCCTGCGTGCGCTCGTCGGCCAGCGGCGCGCGCGGCCGCCGGGCGCATCGACCGCGTTCGCGGGCCTGCGCGACTACGTGCGCGGCGACGACGTGCGCCGCATCAGCTGGACGGCCACCGCCCGGCGCGACCGGCCCGTGGTGGTCGAGGTCGAGGCCGAGCGCGGCCAGCAGGTCATGATCGCGCTCGACTGCGGCCGCCTGATGACCGCTCCGGCGGGAGAGCTGACGAAGCTCGACCACGCGATCAACGCCGCGCTGATGCTGGCCTGGGTCGCCCAGGCGTACGGCGATCGCGTCGGGCTCATGACGTTCGACGACCGGGTCACAACTTTCATCAAGCCGGAGCGCGGCACCGCCCAGCTGCACGTCATCACCGAGGCGCTGTACGCGCTCAGCTCCTCATACGTGGAGCCGGACTTCGGCCACGCCATGACCCACCTCGCGCTCAGGGTCGGCCGCCGGTCGATGGTCGTCGTCCTGACCGACGTGCAGGATCCCAACGCCTCACGGGAGCTGGTCGCGCACTGCCTGCGGCTGGCCGCGCGCCACCTCGTGCTCGTGGTGGCGATGAGCGACCCCGAGATGCTCGCGGCGCGCGACGCGCCGGTGACGACCTCCGCTCGCGCCTACCAGTGGGCCGCGGCCGAGGAGTTCGTCGCCAGCCGGCGCGAGAGCTTCGAGCTGCTGCGGCGCGGCGGCGTGCTCGGCCTCGACGTGGTCGCCGGCAACCTCAGCCCGGCGCTCGTCGAACGTTATCTGGAGTTGAAGGAGCGAGCCCTGCTCTAGGGACGTCGACCGCGCGCCGGCGGCGCGGACGGCCCGCGAGCAGCAGGTAGGAGTAGAGCAGGGCGCCGGTCGTGATGCCGATCAGCGCCTTGGCGGCGAACGGCGCGTCCGACGGCGAGATGTTGCCTTCGATCGTGCCCGCCACGATCAAGAGCGGCGCGAGCCCGAGCACGAGGATGAAGGCGCGCGTCGTCGCGAGCACGAGCGCGTCCGACCGCTTGCGGTTGCCCGGCGACACGAGCGACCAGCCCATCATCAGCCCGCCTCCTCCGATCGCGACCACGATCGACAGCTCGAGCACGCCGTGCGCGATCACGAAGTCGAACAGGCCGCCCGCGAGCCCATAAGCCTGCGTGAGTCCGAACAACCCGCCGAGCGAGATGCCGTTGGTGATCATCACGTAGATCACCGGCAGGCCGAAGACCACGCCGAACCCGAAGGCCAGGAAGACGACGTAGATGTTGTTGGTCATGATCAAACCCGCATCCACGACTCTCTGGTCGGGAGGGATGTTCGTCCAGAGCTGATGGTGCTTGACCTGGTCGATGAGCTCCGGGGACGCGATCGCATAAGCGGCGTCCGGGTTGGCGAGCACGACGAAGAAGCTGACCAGCGCCGGCACGAACAGCAGGGCCGCCGACGCGACGATGTACGGCCAGGCGCCGCGATAAGTCCGGGGCAGGGTCTCGGCATAGAAGGTCCGCAGCCGCTTCCACACATCACCGCCGCGGCGGTAGATGACGCCATGGCCGCGCGCGACGAGGCCGTTGAGGTACAGGTGCACCGGCTCGCCTGGCCAGTCCCGCTGCGCCCGCGCGAGGTCCGCGGTGGCGCGGCGGTAGAGCGCGGCCAGGGTCAGCACCTGCATCGGCTGCAGCGGGTTCAGCCGGCCCGCGCTTCCGCGCGCGATCAGGTTCTCGAGGTGATTCCAGTCATCCCTGCGGCTGGCGACGAATTCCTCGGCGCGCACAGGTGGCTTGCGTCAGCGGCCCGACGCATATGGCGTCAGCGCCCGAAGGGCGCCCGGCCGTCTAGGCCAGCGCAGATGCGAGGGACGTCTGGGGCATGCCACCAACGCCAAAATAGCTCAATGGAGCAGCCGCTCCCCGATTCTGAGCTCATCGTTTCCACGCCTGAGCGGGTCTCGTTCGGTTACCAGGTCGCCGGCCTCGGCACGCGAGCGATCGCGCAGATCCTCGACCTTCTGATCGTGACCGCGATCCTGATCGTCATCTCGATCGCGGCGGCGGCGGCCGCCACCATGACGAGCTCATCGATCCTCGCCGACCTGATCGTCGTGATCGGATTCTTCCTCACGATCTTCGGCTACTTCTGGGCGAGCGAGGCCATGTGGTCGGGCCAGACGCTCGGCAAGAAGGCGTTCCGCCTCCGCGCCGTGGGCGATCGCGGCGAGCCGCTGACGTGGGTGCAGGCGGGCATCCGCAACGTCGTCCGCATCGTCGACTTCCTGCCGTACGGGTACGGGATCGGCGTGGTCGTGCTGTTCGTCAACGGCAAGGGCAAGAGGCTGGGCGACCTGGCCGCGGGGACGATCGTCGTCAAGGACTCGGACCACGTGTGGCTGTGGCAGCTTCCCGGTGCGCGGCCGCAGGATCTCGCCCAGACGGCCGGCCCCCAGATCCCCCAATCGCCGCCGGGCTACCCGCCGTACCCGCCGCCACCGCCGCCGCTGCAGCCGGCCGCGCCGACCCCGCCGGTGGCGGCCGCGGCCTCACAGGGAGAGCTCGTCCTGCGCAGCCTCGATCCCGAGCTGCGGCGCTTCGTCAGCACCTATGCTCGGCGGCGGCCGTGGCTCACGCTCGACGTCCGCGTCGCGCTGGCCTCGACGGTGCAGGAGGCGCTGCGGCGCGCGCAGCCCGACACGTTCGAGCGGCAGGGGCCGCTGGCGACCCTCGATCACCTGGCAGACCTGGACCGCGGCTAGGACAAATGGATGCGCCGCCCTGGGGGTAGTCAGGGCGGCGCGGTAGGCCTTGAAGGAACCGGGTGCGCTGCCCGACTGCCTTCGTCATCTAGGGAACGCGCGGCCATGTAAAACGCTACGGGCGGACTTGTAAAAAGGGTCCGGGGAATCCAAGCTGAGACGCATGCCCAAGTCGACCGTGACCTTTGTCTGCACCGAGTGCGGTGGCGAGAGCCTTCGTTGGGCCGGCCAGTGCCCTCACTGCCAGGCCTGGAACACGCTCCAGGAGTTCGAGGTCAAGAGCGCCAGGCCGAACGGCCGCCGGCGCGAGGCGCGGGCACCGAGCGTCGCTCTCGCGCGGCCGACCCCGCTGACCGAGCTCGCGGCCGAGTCCGCCCCTCGCCTGCGCCTCGAGTGGAACGAGCTCAACCGCGTGCTCGGGGGCGGCATCGTGCCCGGCAGCCTCGTCCTCATCGGCGGCGAGCCTGGGGTCGGCAAGTCCACGCTCCTGATGCATGCCGCCCACCAGCTGGTGAGGAAGGCGGCCGGCGCGAAGGTCCTGTACGTCTCGGGCGAGGAGTCGAACCAGCAGGTCCACATGCGCGCCTCGCGCCTCGGCGCCCTTGACGCCGGCATCCTGCTGCTGGCCGAGACCGAGCTCGATTCGATCTGCGAGGCGATCACGGCGGAGGCGCCGGCGCTGGCCATCGTCGACTCGATCCAGACCGTCGTCGACGGTGCCGTGACCGGCAGCGCCGGCAGCGTCACCCAGGTGCGCGAATCCGCCGCCCGGCTGATGCGCCTGGCCAAGGAGACCGCGATCCCGATCTTCCTCGTGGGCCATGTGACAAAAGAGGGAGCGATAGCCGGACCGAGGGTCCTGGAGCATATCGTTGACACCGTGCTCTACCTCGAAGGCGATCGCCGCCAGGAGCTGAGGCTCCTGCGGGCGATGAAGAACCGGTTCGGCTCGGCCGAGGAGATCGGGGTCTTCGCCATGGCCGAGCACGGCCTGGAGGAGGTGCCGGACCCGTCCGCCGCCCTGCTCACCGGCTCGACCCAGTCCTCGCCGGGAACCTCCGTCGTGGTCGTCATGGAGGGCACGCGGCCGCTGCTGATCGAGATCCAGAGCCTGGTCAACTCCACCAGCAACAACCTGCCGCCGCGACGGGTCGCCAACGGCCTGGACGTGAACCGGCTGCACATGCTCATCGCCGTGCTCGAGAAGCGCGCGCGACTTGCTCTCGGACGTCACGACGTGTACGTCAACGTGGCGGGCGGGATTCGGATCACCGAACCCTCCGCCGACCTGGGCCTTGCCCTGTCGGTCGTCAGCAACCTGAGCGGCGTGCCACTGCCGGACGGCACGGTCGTGGTGGGTGAGCTGGGACTGGCGGGCGAGGTGCGCCGCGTCAGCCAGCTCGAGCGCCGCCTGCAGGAGGCGGCGAGGCATGGCTTCACGCGCGCATTGATTCCGGCCGGCTCTCGCGCCGGTCGACCTGCCGGCCTCGAGGTCATCGAGGTCCGGACGCTGGGCGAGGCGATCGCCTCCGCTCCCCTTCCTAAAAACATCCGGTCCGGCGCATTCATAGAGGAGGCCGCAAGCACGGTCTCCTGAGGAGGTTGTCGTGAAGCGTTCCGATGCCCTCGCCCTGCGAGTGGGGTTGGGGATCGGAGTCGTTGGTGGATTCGTCCTCGGTTACAGCCTCGTCCGTCTGTCAGGCATCACCCATCAGGGATGGGTGCTCATCACCCTGACGACGCTGGAAGGGCTGATCTTCGCGTACCTGGGCACGCCGTACGTGCTCGGCGGATGGCGAGGATTCAACCGCAGGCTCATCAACACTCCGCTGCCCGACCTGCTGAGCGGCCTGCTGGGCATGATCGTCGGCCTCGTGATCGCCGTGCTCATCGGCGTGTTCGTCCGCGACCTGACCTTCGGCTACCAGCTCTCATCCATCCTCGCCCTTCTGCTCGCGGCCCTCGGCGCCTCGGTCGGCGTCAACCGGCGCGCCGAGCTCGCGGCACTCTTCTTCGGCGGACCGGCGGAGGAGGCCGGCCACCGCCTGCCCGCGGTCCTGCTCGACACCTCGGTGATCATCGACGGCCGGATCCTCGACATCGCCAAGACCGGGTTCATCGACATGCCGCTCGTGATCCTCAGCTCGGTCCTGCGCGAGCTGCAGCTCGTGGCCGACTCGGCCGACGCCATGAGGCGGCGCCGCGGGCGGCGGGGGCTCGACGTCCTCACCGAGATGCAGAAGGAGCAGTCGATCAACCTGCAGGTCGTCGACGACGACGCCACCCCGTCGACGGAGATCGACGGCCACCTCGTGCGCACGGCCAAGCGTCGGGGATGGGCGATCATGACGAACGACTTCAACCTCAACCGCATCGCGCGCCTGGAGGGCGTCGCGGTGCTGAACCTGAACGAGCTCGCGCAGGCGATGCGGCCGGTCGCCATCCCCGGAGAGGAGATCATGATCACGGTCGCGCGCGAGGGCAAAGAGCCTGGCCAGGGCGTCGGCAGCCTCGACGACGGCACCATGGTCGTCGTGCAGAACGGGCGGCGGCTCATCAACCAGACGGTAACGGCGGTCGTCACCTCGGTCATCCAGACCTCGGCCGGACGGATGATCTTCGCCGAGCCGGTAGGGCAGGAAGGACGCCGGGGCGCGCGCCTGAGCCGGGCCGAATGAGCGCGCCGGGACGGCAGACAATCGGCGCGATCGTCGCCGCCGCCGGCACCGGTTCGCGGCTGGGCCGCGGCAGCAAGGCGCTGGTTCGCCTCAACGGGCGGACGACGCTCGCGCGCGCGGTCGAGCTGTTCCTGAGGCTCGACGAGGTCGCGCGCATCGTGGTCGTGGGGCCGCCCAGCCGGCTCGAGAGCGCGGAGATGGAGGTCGCCTCGCTGCACCCGAACAAGCCGGTGACCGTCAAGCCGGGCGGTGACAGCCGCCAGGCCTCGGTCCGGGCCGGCATCGGAGCGCTCGGGGAGTGCGACTACGTGCTCGTGCACGACGCCGCACGGCCGCTCGCGTCTCCGGCGCTAGTGCGCCGCGTGCTCGCCGCCGCCATGGAGTCGGGCGCGGCATTCCCCGCGATCGCGCCGCGCGACGCCGTGAAGAGGGTGGAGGGCAACCGGCTCGTCGAGAGCCTCGATCGCTCCCGCATCGTGCTCGCGCAGACGCCGCAAGCCTTCGCCTACCCGCTCCTGGCGCGGGCTCACCGTGAGGCCGCGGACGCGGGCCTGGTCGGCGACGACGACGCACAGCTGGTGGCGGCCACCGGCCACGAGGTCACCGTCGTGCAGGGCGATCCCTCGAACATCAAGCTCACCACGCCGGAGGACTTCGAGGTGGTGGAGGCGCTGATCCGCGAGCACGAGACCGCGGTCACTTGAGGGTAGGCACCGGGTACGACCTGCATCCGCTGCGGCCAGGACGCAAGCTCGTGGTCGGCGGCGTACAGATCGACCACCCGACCGGGCTCGACGGGCACTCCGACGCCGACGTGCTCACGCATGCGGTGATCGACGCGCTGCTCGGCGCCGCCGGGCTCGGAGACATCGGCGCGCACTTTCCTCCCGACGACGCGAGGTACCAGGGCGCATCGAGCCTCGACCTGCTCGCAGAAGCCTCGCGCGTGGTGGGCAACGCGGGCTATCGCGTCGTCAACGTCGACAGCACGGTCGTGGCGCAGGCGCCGCGCCTGCAGCCGCACCTCCAGCACATGGCGCGCAACCTCGCCCACCGCCTCGGTCTCGAGCAGGGCGCGGTGAGCGTGAAGGCGACCTCGCCCGAAGGCATCGGCGCGCTCGGAGCGGGCGAGGGCATCGCCGCTTACGCGGTGGCGCTGGTCGAGAAGTGACGCTTCGCCTTCACAACACGCTGACGGGTTCTAAGGACGTTTTCGAGCCCCAAGAGCCGGGCCACGTGCTCATGTACACGTGCGGTCCGACCGTGTGGAACTTCGCGCACGTCGGCAACCTGCGCGCATTTCTCTTCTACGACCTGCTGCGCCGCCACCTCGAGCTGTCGGGCCATCGCGTCACCCAGGTGATGAACCTCACCGACATCGACGACCGCATCCTCGACGAGGCCGGGCATCACGACACGACCATCGCCGAGTACACCAAGCGCTACGTGGAGGCGTTCTTCGAGGACATGCGCGCGCTTCGCGCGCAGCCCGCCGAGCACTACCCGCGGGCCACCGAGCACATCGCCGACATGATCGCGATGATCTCCACGCTGCTCGAGCGCGAGCACGCGTACATCGCCGACGGCGACGTCTACTTTCGGATCGCGAGCTTTCCGCGCTACGGCGAGCTGTCGCACCTCGACCGGCTCGGCCTGCGCCCGGGCGCGCGGGTGGCCAGAGGGGGGCGTGGGACGAGCTCCGCCCGGCCCGCGCACGGGGGGGAGTCCCCCCCCGTAAGAACGGACAAATATGACAAGGAGTCGGTCAGCGACTTCGCGCTGTGGAAGAAGGCGGCGGCGGGTGATGAGAAGCTCGGCGCCGCGTGGGACGCGCCGTTCGGCAGGGGACGGCCCGGCTGGCACATCGAGTGCAGCGCGATGAGCAAGCGCTACCTCGGCGTGACGCTCGACATCCACGCCGGCGGCGTCGACCTCATGTTCCCCCACCACGAGAACGAGATCGCACAGTCGGAGTCGTCCAACGGCAAGCAGTTCTCCCGGTTCTGGCTGCACTCAGAGCATCTCTCCGACGCGACCGGCGCGAAGATGTCCAAGAGCGCCGGCGGCTTCACGACGCTGCGCGACCTGCTCGACGCCGGCCACGATCCGCTGGCGGTGCGCTTCTTTCTCATCGCGAACGCGCACTACCGCTCGCGCCTGCGCCTGACCGACGAGGCGCTGCATTCCGCGGCGGAGCAGGTGCGCCGGCTGCGCGACCTCGGGGGGCGCATGACCCGTGAGGCGCGCGCGCACGGCGCCGACGACGAAGGCCTGGTGCAGCGCGTCGCCGGCGCGCGGCAGGCCTACCGCGGTGCGCTCGACGACGACCTCAACCTCCCGCAGGGCATCGGCGTCGTTTTCGAGATGGTGCGCGAGCTCAACGCCGCGCTCGACGAAGAACGCGTGGGCCCGCGCACGGAGGAGCAGGTGCTCGGTCTGCTCGCGGATGTCGACGCTCACCTCGACGTGCTCGGCGCCGATGAGCCGGGCCTGGCCGAGGAGGTCGAGAGGCTGATCGCCGAGCGCGAGGTGGCGCGGAAGTCCAGGGACTTCGCCACCGCCGACCGGATTCGCGAAGAGCTGCGCGAGCGCGGCATCGCCCTCGAGGACTCGAAGGAGGGCGTCCGCTGGAAGCGGCTTTCGGCGCCGGCTACTGGGGCAGGGCCGTCGTGACCTTGCCGGTTTCGAGGTCGTGGTAGTGACGAGGGATGCGCGTGACGTCCCGGCCGAAGAGCACGAGCTCCCACGCCGGCTCGCCGACGCCTTGCTGGCTGTGCACGTCGCCGGGAGGATCAGGCCACGTGACGAACGTCCCAGGCTCGAGCACCTTCTCGTAATGCAGCGTGACGGTGCCGCCTTCGGCGCGATAGTGCCGGTACCGGTCCCGTCCCCGGACGACGCAGGCCACGCCCCACGAGCCGTGGTCGTGGACGGGCGTTTCCTCCTCCGCCGAGAACTTCGCGAGCATGAGGGTCAGCCCGTCGTCGTCGGTCTGCAGGATGGTGAACGTGGAGTCGCCGCCATGAAGGCTCCGCATCTCCGCGTCGGGCACGAAGCCCGGCTGTCGTGACTGCTCCGCGAGCAAGCGGCCGACAGCTTCGCGGCTCGCCTCGTCCGGGCCGCTCGCGAGCAGCTCGCGTGCGCGGGACATGAACTCCGCAACCATGCGGACAGGATAAGTGCAGAACGTGATCCACGGCCGCAACGCCGTCCTCGAAGCGGCCCGCGCGGGCCGCGTGCTGAGGGCCTACCAGGCTTCGGGCCTCGGGCACGACCCGCGGCTCGAAGAGCTGGCCAGGCTGACGCAGGTGCAGACCGTGCCTCCCGAGCGCATCGACGCGATGGCGCCCGGAGTCAACCAGGGCGTGGCCGCCGAGCTCAAGCCGCGGCGCGAGTGGTCGCTGCGCGAGCTGCTCGCGACCGGCCCGACGCTGCTCGTCGCCCTCGACTCGATCCTCGATCCGCAGAACCTGGGCGCGATCCTGCGCAGCGCCGAGGTCGCCGGGGCGGACGGCGCGATCCTGCCCGAGCACCGCAGCGCGCCGCTTTCGCCGGCCGCGGTCAAGGCGAGCTCCGGCGCCAGCGAGCTGATGCCGGTCGCGCACGTGTCGGGCATGCCCTCGGCGATCGCCGAGGTGAAGCGCGCGGGGCTGTGGTGCGCGGCGCTCGACGTGCGCGGCGACACCTGGGCGTGGGACTTCGACCTGGCGCAGCCGGTGTGCGTCGTGGTCGGAGGTGAGGGGAAGGGGGTGACCCGGCTGGTGCTCGATCGGTGCGACGTCCGGCTCAAGCTGCCGGTGCGCGGGAAGATCGGCAGCCTCAACGCCTCCGCGGCCGCGGCCGCGCTGCTCTACGAGGTGTCGCGACAGCGCTCGAAGGGGGACTGAGAGCCCGTCCCTAGACTTGACATGATGCCGGAGACCGCAATCGACCGCGCCGCCGCCGACATCCCGCTCACGCGCAGCGCGCGCGACGCGCTGGAGCGCGCGGCCGCCGACGCCGCCCGCCGTGCGGAGCCGGAGGCCTCGCCCGTCGACGTGCTGCGTGCCGTGCTCGGAACCCGCGGCTCGCTCGCCGACCAGGCGATGCGCGAGCTCGCCGTCGACCCCGCGGCGGTGCTGGCCGCGATCCCGCCGGACGGTGCCGGGCCCCAGCTGCCGCTGCGCCAGCTGCTGGTGAACGCCAACCGCGAGGCGCAGGTGCTCGGCCACTACCAGGTCGACTCGATCCATCTCCTGCTGGCGCTGCTCTACTCCGACGCGCGCCCGACCTCAGCCTTGCTGCAGCAGGCGGGCCTGACCCTGTACGACCTTCGCCGCCACGTCCAGACCGGAGTGCGCCCGGACGCGCCGCTCGACAGGCGGCCGGCTGTGTCGCGGGCGCCGGACCGCGCGCTGCGGCGCAGGCCGCTGCCTTCGCTGCGGGGCGTGCTCGGCGTGAGCCCCCTCTTCCTCGGCATCGTCGCCCTGGTCGTCGTCTCCGGCGCGGTGCTGTGGATCAACCCGGTGCCGCAGGGAGTAGGGATCGCCACGCTCGTGTTCGTGATGGCGGCGTGGGTTGCGTCCGTGTGCGTGCACGAGTTCTTCCATGCGGTCGTCGCCTACCTCGGCGGCGATCGCACCGTGGCCGGCTCGGGCTATCTGCGGCTCGATCCCCTGAGGTACACGCACATCCTGATGAGCATCGTGTTCCCGGTCGTGTTCCTCCTGCTCGGCGGCATCGCCCTGCCGGGCGGCGCGGTGTACATCGACCGCGGGCTGCTGCGCAGCCGGTGGTGGGACTCGGCGGTGTCCCTGGCGGGGCCGGTGGGCACCCTCGTGTGCGGGCTGATCGGCGCCGGCGTCTTCTTCGTCCTGGTGCACCTGCAGCTGGCGACCGCCACCAACATCGGCTTCTTCGCCGCGCTGGCCTTCTTCGTGTTCGTGCAGATGTTCTCGCTGATCATCAACCTCGTTCCGATCCCGCCCCTCGACGGTTTCGGCATCATTCGCCCGTGGCTTCCGTACTCGGTGCAGGCCGCCGCCAACCGCATCGCGAGCGTCGGCATCGTCCTGATCTTCGTCGCGATCTGGTACATACCCCCCGCGGGCATGGCCATCAACCAGGCGGCGCAGAACCTGGCGGCGATCGCCGGCATCGACCCGTACGCGCTTGCGCTGGGCGCCCTCAACATGCCGCGCTTCAGGTGAGCGAGAGGCTCATCGTGGACGGCTACAACGTGATTCACGCGTGGCCGTCGCTGAAGGCGTTGATGGCCGAATCGCTCGAGGCCGCCCGCGACAGGCTGATCGACCGGCTCGCGGTCTACGCGCACGTCACCGGTGCGGACGTGACCGTCGTGTTCGATGCGCACCGCACCACGTCGATGGCCAATGCCGAAGAGACCAACCAGGGCGTACGGGTCATCTACACCCGCAAGGGACACTCGGCCGACCACGCCATCGAGCGGCTCGCATACGCGGCCGCAGGCGACCGCGACCCGCTGACCGTCGCGACCTCGGACCGCTTCCAGCGCGACCTCGTGCGCGGCATGGGCGGCGCGGTCATCAGCGCGCCGGAGCTCGAGCGGCGGGTGATCGAGGCGGAGAAGGACCTGGGCCGCACCGTGGAGCGGTACCGGTGATGCGAAGCACGCGCATCGTCTGCACCATCGGCCCTTCGTCGGCCTCGCCTGCGATCCTGCGCAGCCTGATCCAGGCCGGGATGGACGTCGCCCGGCTCAACTTCTCGCACGGCGACCCGGACACGCACCGCCGCGCGGCGCGCGACGTCCGCGCCGCCGCGGAAGTCATCGGCCGTCCGGTCGCGATCATCGGCGACCTGCAGGGCCCGAAGATCCGCACGGGCGCGCTGACCGACTCGCTGCTGCGCCTGGTTCGCGGCCGGCGCGTGGTGCTGACGGCCAACCACCGCCAGGAGCCGGACGAGATCGAGGTGAGCCACCGCGAGCTGGTCGAGGCGCTGCACCGCGGCGACCGCGTTCTGCTCGACGACGGCCGCATCGAGCTGGTGGTGCGCGAGGTCGAGCCGGAACGCGCCGCCTGCACGGTGGTCCGCGGCGGCCTGCTGGGTGAGCGCAAGGGCGTATCGGTTCCCGGCCGGACGCCGCCCCTGCCTGCTCTCACCGACAAGGACCTCGCCGACCTGAAGCTCGCGGTCGAGCTCGGCGTCGACTATGTGGCGCTGTCCTTCGTGCGCCGCCCGGAGGACGTGGTCGAGTGCAAGGACAGGCTCGCCGCCCTCGGCAGCCAGGCGCCGGTGATCGCGAAGCTCGAGAAGGTCGAGGCCATCCGCGAGCTCGACGCCATCCTCGAGGTCGCGGGCGGCGTCATGGTGGCGCGCGGCGACCTGGGCGTCGAGCTGAAGCTCGGTGAGCTGCCCGCGGTGCAGAAGGAGGTCATCGACCGCGCCAACCGCGCGGGCGTGCCCGTCATCACGGCGACCGAGATGCTCGAGTCGATGGTCACATCCAACCGGCCCACCCGTGCCGAAGCCTCGGACGTCGCGAACGCGATCTGGGACGGCACCGACGCGGTGATGCTCTCTCAGGAGACGTCGGTCGGCGCCCACCCGGTCGAGGCCGTGCGCGCGATGGCGCGCATCTGCATGGCCGCCCAGCGGCATCCAACCTTCCAGCGGCAGCGCCAGATCTGGCGCGAGCCCGGCCAGATCGGAAGCGCCATCGCCCACGCCGCGGCCGCCAGCGCGGGCGAGCTCAAGGCGCGGGTCATCATCGCCTTCACCGAGTCGGGCACGACCGCGCTGCGCTGCAGCAAGGCGCGGCCGGACGTGCCGATCATCGCCGCCAGCCCGCATCTCGACGTCCTGCGCAAGACGGCGCTGTATTCGGGGGTGGTGCCCCTCCTCGTCAGCCCTGGCCACGACACCGACGACATGTTCGCCAACGCCACCGAGGCCGCGCTCCGAAGCGGCTTCGTCCGGGAGGGCGACCGGGTCGTGATCGTGGCCGGGGTCCCGGTGGGCCGGGCCGGGCAGACCAACCTGTTGAAGGTCGAAACCGTCTAGGCTCCAGGCCGGTCGGCTTACCCTTGTGCGCAGTGTCCTTCCCTGGTCCCGCCACCGAGGAGGCCGGCAGCGACGCCCCGGCGGCCGCGACCGCCCCGTCACCTGTCGGTGCGGACAGGTTCGGCCCGAACTCGGCCGAGGTCGCGGCGTTCGTCGAGGCAGTCGGCCGGCTGAGCGCCGCCCAGTGGCGCAAGGTCGTGGCCGCTCGGCAGCTCGCCTCCTCGATCATTCGCGACCCGTCGGCGCTTCCGGTCGATGCGGTCCGGGCCCTGCTGTCGGGCACGCCGAACGGCTCCCCGATCCCGGAGCCGGTCGCCGCACTCGCGGCGGCCTTCGCCCGCCCGCTGGGAGGGCGCACCGACGAGGAGGTGCTCGCGGCCTGGCAGGCCGCCGGCGCGCTGGCCCGCCGCCGCCAGATGCAGGCCCTGACCTTCGCCGCCCACTACCTGCCGTTTGCCGGCGTGATCCCTCCGGCCTCGACGGACGCGCCGGCGGCCGCGGTCGACCGCTTCACCAAGGCGCTGCGCTGGCTCGACGCGGGCCAGTGGCAGGTACTGGCCGCGCCGTGGACGCTCGACCGCGACGCTTCAGCGGCTCTGCTCCAAGTCGCGGCCAGAGGTCAGACCCGCGAGGGGGAGGAGGCGGCCGCGTTCGCCGCGCTCGCGGTGGCGCCCAAGCACCTGCCCGGCGACGCCGGCTGGGCGGCGGTGAAGTCGGCCGTTCACGGCGCTCGCGTGCTGGCCTGCCGGGCCGAGCTGAGCGCCGAGCAGCTGGCCGCGCTGTGGGCGCCCCTCGAGGCGGCGATCGCCCTGCGCTCGCTCGACGACCTGCCGGAACCTGAGCACGCGCCGCAACGGGCGCGCGCGGAGCCGGCGCCCAAGGCGCCCGCGCCGGCGAAGAAGCCCGCGCCGAAACGTGGTGCGCTCTACGGGCCGAACAGCGCCGACGTCGCGGCCTTCGTCAAGGCCGTGGCCACGCTCACGCCGATCCAGTGGCTGCGAATCCTCGACCGCAGGCAGCTCGTCGCCCGCATCACTCGCGAGCGCAGCGCCGAACCCGCGCCCGTCATTCGCGCCAGCCTGGCGGCGATTGCCGGCACGCGCGAGCTCGACGCCGAGGCGCGGTGCCGGATCCTCTCCGCGGTCGAGCGGGCGGGCTATGCCCTCGAGAGCCGCGAGCAGCTGAGCATCGAGCAGGCGGCGCAGCACTACGGCTCGGTGGCGGAGGTCATTCCTTTCGCCGAGGTCGACGCGGCATCGTTTGTCGCGCGCGTCGCCGCGCTGAACCCCGAGGAATGGGTGAGCCTCGCGGCCGGCGGCGCCGCGGTCGACCTCGACGCGGTGAGGCCGCTGCTGAACGCGGGGGATGCGCTCGCCGACCTGCTCGCCGGCCGCACCGACGACGAGATCGCCGTGACGTGGCACGCGATGGCCGCCCTGGTGCAGCGGCACAACCTGTCGCCGATCAAGTTCGCCGTCTCGTTTGCGCCTTTCGCGTCGCTGCTGGTCGTGGTCAAGCCGCGCTCCCTCTCGCCTCTCGTACAGCGCTACCTGACCGCGGCTGGCCGGCTGAGCGCGCACCAGTGCTCCTTGCTGGCGGAGCCGTGGCTGCTCGCGGACGACGTGTCGACCGCGCTGGCGGCGGCGATCAGCGGTGGAGCGGCGCGCGCGGCGGAGGAGGCGGCGGCCCTGACCGCGCTCGTCACCGTGCCGATGCGCTTGACCGGCGACGCCGGGTGGGCGGCCGCGAAGACCGTCGCCTACGGCGCGCGAGTGGCCGGGAGCCGCGACCGGGTTTCCGAGGAACAGTTCGCCGCGCTGTGGAAGCCCCTCGAGCGCGCGATCCCTTTGGCTTCGCTCGAATCGAAGTCGAAATCGCGATTGCCTTAACCTGATTTTCGTGGCGACGAAGAAGACGGCGCGGCGCCGCCGGCCGGCGGCGAACCGCGGCAGTAACTCCCACGCTCCGAAGTTCGAGCGCGTGCTCGCGGTGTTTGCGCACCCCGACGACCCCGAGTTCGGCGCGGGGGGCGCGATGGCAAAGCTGGCCAAGGACGGGGCGGAGGTGACGTACGTCATCGTCACCGACGGCTCGCAGGGCGGGGAAGACCCCAAGCAGAAGGACGCCGATCTCATCGCCATCCGGCAGCGCGAGCAGCGCGCGTCCGCGCGGGTTCTGGGCATCAAGAAGGTCGAATTCCTCGGCTATCGCGACGGGCATCTCTCGCACAACCTCAAGCTGCGCCGCGACATCGTGCGCATGATCCGCAAACACAAGCCTGAGCTGGTCATCACGCACATCCCAGCTCGTGTGCTCGACGCGCCGATGGGCGGCTCGCACCCCGATCACCTCGCCGTCGGCGAGGCGACGATGGCCGCGGTGTATCCCGACTCGCGCAACCCGCGGGCGTTTCGGGCGCTGCTCAAGCAGGGTTTCGCGCCTCACGTCGTCAACGAGGTCTGGATCCCGTTCTGGACGATGGGCGATTTCTACGTCGACATCAGCGACACCATCGACCTCAAGCTCGATGCGCTGAAGAAGCACAAGAGCCAGGTCGCGAAGCCCGGCGCGGAGTGGGACGTCGACAAGTGGGTCCGCAAGCGCAACCGCGACATCGGCAAAAAGGGCGGCTACCGCTACGCGGAATCCTTCAAGCGGATCACGGTCTAAGCAGCACCCCAGACGTCGCGCACACGATTCCAGATCTCGTCCGCCCACGCGGCGTACTGGAGGTCGCCCGGATGCAGGTCGTCGGCCGAGACCCAGTCGAACGTTCCAAGACCGCGCCGGCTCACGTCTGTGATGTCGATCCACGTGAAGCCATGCGCGGCGGCTCGCTCTCGCGCGGTCGCGTTGAACGTTTCAGTGAGCGCGTGGATGCGTGCGGGGTCGTCGTAGTCGCGAGCCGCCGGCACGACCGACCAGTCGGGGATGGAGACGGCGATGACGCTGCCCGGCGGCAGATCGAGGGTGGCGATCGCGTCGTAGATCCGGTTCAGCGATTCGCGATACGCATCGGGCGACCGGCCGCGCACCAGGTCGTTCACGCCGATGAGGATCGAGACGAGGTCGGGCTCGAGCTCCTTGATGAAGCCGACCTCCCTGGCGAGCACGTCGATGGTCGTGAAGCCGTTGACCGCGGGATTCATTAGGCGCACGGTCCTTCCCGTCGCGGCCTCGACCTTGGCCGCGAGCAGCGATGGAAAGTTTCGCGACTCGTGTGACGCGCCGGTGCCTATGGTGTACGAGTCGCCCAGCGCCAGATACGTGATCGGCCTATCGATTGAGATCTGCGAGTGAGCTCCAGACTTCGATCTTGGTGCGGACGCGGCGGATGACCTCGTCGGTGAAGTCGGTCGTCGACGCGTGTCCACCGAGGTCGGCGGTGCGGATGCCGTCGGAAACCGCCTCGAGCGCCGACTCGTAGATCACACGCGACGCGACACGCGCCTTGTCGTCCTTCATGTAGCCGAGCAGTGAGGCGATGGCGAGGATCATGGCCATGGGGTTCGCGACGTTCTTGCCCTGCAGCGATGGGGCGGTGCCGTGCGGCGCCTCTGTCATCGCGACCGACACGGTCCCATCCTCGTTGAACGCGAGCAGCGTGGACTCGGCGCCGGCGATGGTGCCGAACATCTGCATCACCAGGTCGGAGAGCGTGTCGCCGTCGCGGTTGAGCGCGGGGATGACAAGCGGCTCGCCGGTGGTGGCGAGCAGCAGCGCGTAAGTCGCGTCGATCAGCTGCGGGTCGTAGCGCACGTCCTTATGGCGCTCGGCCGCGGCGTCGAGCTCCTCCTTGAACATTCCCTCGTACACCGGGCTCACGGTGAACTTCGGCCCGCCGAAGACTTTGGCGTCGAACCGCCGCGCGTGGCTGAAGGCGTACTCGGCCACGATGCGGCACGTCTGCCGGCTGATGCGCTCGGTGCGAAACGCCCACTCCTCGAGGCCGTGACCCTCGCGCCACTCCTTCGCGCCGTACGCGTCGTCGACCGCCATACGGATGACGGAGATCGGCGCGTGCACGCCGGCCAGGGGCCGTACGCCGGGGATCCGCCGGCCCGTGCGCACGATGACGCGCCCGTCGATCTGCTTGCGGAGAACGGCGTTGGGGCTGCCCACGTCACCGGCGCCTTCGGGCGTGATCGTCGCGGCCTTGATGCCGAACCCGGCTTCGCGCAGCGCGGCCGCGGCCTCGTGCACGACCTCGTTGCGGGTGTCGCGGCGGTGGGCCAGCGACAGGTCGAAGTCGACGGCGGCGACCTCGAGGCCGATCACGTCCTTCTCCAGCAGGCGCCGGGCTTCGAGGAGCAGCTCCTCGCCCGTCTGGTCCCCGTGGAGGACGACCACCGTGTCGGTCACGGAGTGATCATATGTAGCCCGAGACACCGGCTCAGGGCTGGATGCAGCCTCCCGCGAGCCGGGCCAGCGGCCACGGCTCCGCCGCCGGGGCGCTCGGAGCGCCGGGGGGCGCGGCGACGGCCGGCGGGACGGCGAGGGAGATCCTGGAGACGGGCCTATTCTGAAGCCGGTCCGGATCCTCTGCTACTATTGACAAGGCCTAGGAAACCTAGGCTTTTTTCTTTCCCCCAGCCAAAGAGTCAAGCATGGAAGACATCATCACCCTCGCCTGCGGCGTCTGCAAAAGGCGCAACTACACCACCTTGAAGAACAAGAAGAACGATCCCGACCGGATCGAGCTCAGCAAGTACTGCAGGTGGTGCCACAAGCACACCCCTCATCGGGAGACGAAGTAACAACACATGGCCGTAACCGCAAAGAACCGCGCTGATGCCACACCCGAGTTCAGCCCTGTCCGCTTCCTCCGCGAGGTCATCGACGAGCTGCGCAAGGTCGTCTGGCCGACGTGGGGCGAGCTGTATCGCTACACCCTCGTGGTCATCGTGACCGTCGCTATCCTCGGCGGCTTCATCGGAGGCGTCGACTACGGACTGTCGGAGATCCTCCGGCGCTACCTGTACCCGCACTGATGGCAGTCGAGAAGAGCGCCGAGCGCGGTCCCGAGGCCGAGGCCCAGTGGTACGTGGTCCACGCGTACTCGGGGCATGAGGAGAAGGTCAAGAAGAACCTCGAGAAGAGGATCGAGTCCATGGACATGCAGGACAAGATCCTGCAGGTGCTCGTCCCGATGGAGGACGAGATCGAGATCAAGGACGGCAAGCGCCGCCACGTCCAGAAGCGGATCTTTCCCGGCTACATCCTCGTCCGCATGGTGATGTCGAACGAGTCGTGGTTCGTGGTCCGCAACACGCCGGGCGTGACGAGCTTCGTCGGCTCGGCCAACAGCCCTGTGCCGCTGCAGGAGAAAGAGGTCCGCGCGATCCAGAAGCAGATGAAGCAGGAGGCGCCGAAGATTCGCGTCGAGTTCGCGGTCGGCGAATCCGTGCGCGTCGTCGACGGGCCGTTCACCGACTTCCACGGCAAGGTCGACGAGATCAACCCGGAGAAGGGCAAGCTGAAGGTGCTGGTCAACATGTTCGGCCGCGAGACGCCGGTCGAGCTGGACCTGCTCCAGGTCGAGAAGGTGCACTAGGCAATGGGCAAGAAGAAAGTTCGCGCCATCCTCAAGCTCGAGCTGCAGGCGGGCCGCGCCACGCCGGCGCCGCCGGTCGGCACCGCGCTCGGCCCGCACGGCATCAACATCATGGAGTTCACCAAGGCCTACAACGAGCGCACGCAGGCGCAGGCCGGTGACGTGGTCCCCGCGGAGATCACGATCTTCGAGGACCGGACGTTCACCTTCATCCTCAAGACACCGCCGACCGTCAACCTGCTGAAGAAGGCCGCGGGCATCGACAAGGGATCGGCCAAGCCGAACCGCGAGAAGGTCGGGCGCGTCACCCGGCAGCAGCTGCGCTCGATCGTGGAGACGAAGCAGAAGGACCTCAACTCGTTCGAGTTCGACTCGGCGATGAAGATGATCGAGGGCACCGCCCGCTCGATGGGACTGGAGGTGCTGGAATCATGAGAGGAAACCTGCCGGTTTCCTCTCATCGCGGCGTCGGCATAGCCGACCCGGCCTTCGGCCGGGCAAGCGCCGCTGCTCTCTTTCCCGCCGTTGGGACAGGAGGATATTGATGCCGAAGAAGAGGGGCAAGAAGTACGAAGAGGCGGCGAAGAAGGTCGAGGCCGCGATCGCGTCGAACGGCAACGGAGGGCTCACCCCCGAAGACGCCTGCAAGATCGTCAAGGAGTCGTCGACCTCGAAGTTCGACGCGACGGTCGAGGCGCACGTCCGGCTCGGCGTCGACCCGCGCCACGCCGAGCAGATGGTGCGCGGCTCGGTGGTGCTGCCCAACGGCACCGGCAAGAAGGTGCGAGTGGCCGTCTTCGGAACGGGTGACAAGGTCCGCGAGGCGCAGGAGGCCGGAGCCGACTACGCCGGCGGCGAGGAGCTCGTGAAGAAGGTCGCGGAGGGCTGGACCGATTTCGACGCCGCGATCGCGACGCCGGACATCATGTCCAAGGTCGGGCCGCTCGGCAAGATCCTGGGGCCTCGCGGCCTGATGCCGAACCCGAAGTCAGGCACCGTCACGTTCGACGTCGCGCGCGCGGTGCGAGAGGTGAAGGGCGGCAAGGTCGAGTTCCGCACCGACAAGGCGGGCATCGTGCACGCGCCCATCGGCAAGGTGTCGTTCGAGGACCGTCAGCTGCACCAGAACCTCACGGCGCTGGTCGACGCGTTGATCCGCAACAAGCCGTCCGCGTCGAAGGGCCAGTACCTGCGCACGATCTTTCTGTCCGCGACCCAGGGGCCGTCGGTCCCGATCGACGTCAAGGAAGCAGCCAAGCTCCAGGTCGCGTCCTAGCTCCCTCGCCGCGGCGGGTCCCCGACCTCCGACACATCCGGCACATATGTAATAGACGCGCGCGTGGGGCGCGCGAGGCCCTCCTCGAGCGCTCTTTTATCCCGCCCATGACCCAGCGATAAGCCGCGTTTCGCGTCGCTCGCTCCGTAATTTGCTATGTGACGCGCCGCGCAAAAGATTTTTGTTGACGCCGGATCTCGCAGGCCCTTAGCATTGCCCATCACACGCGGGGGCTGAGTTTTAGTCGGTCGGTCGTCGTCGTCGTTGGAGAGGGAGTTTTTCGAGGAGGGGCCCGCGTGGTACTAGTGGCTGACTGTAGACGCCTGCGCGCCTGCACTGTCTGCCCGCCCGCAGCCGATCGCTGCTGGGGAGCCGCAGCCTGAAAGCGCTACTCAAGCTGCTCGTCGGGCCGGGGGCTCTTGCGGCCGTCACCGGTGCGGTCCTGCTCGTGCAGAACTTCACGACGTACACCGCGCTGGTCCCTTCCGCTACGAGCACGGCGCCCCATGCGGTATACACGCCGCGGTCGGTGATCTACGGCATCGGGATCGACCGCACCAACAACGTGGCGGTCATCAACATGACCCCCTTCACGTCACAGGGCCTCGCGTCCGCGTTCGGCGCCCAGTACGGGATGCAGCTGATCACCTTCAACCCGTCGTTCGGCCAGTACATCTTCACGCTGCCGCAGATCCGGCTCGGTCCCGGGCCGCAGGTCCACCAGGCGACGGTCTACTTCCCGCCCTATGCGTCCAACCAGGACATCAACGCCTTCCTCAGCGGCAACGGCCTGGTCGTCGTCGCGTGGATAACGACCGATGACAGCAAAGGCCGGGTCGCCGTGGTCGGACTGCCGCAGGTGAAGCCGGTGCTGGTGGACCCGGTGCACGGCATCTGGCGGGCGACGGTCACGCCGAACATCGATCCGGCGACCATCTCCAACTGGGCGAAGAACAGCGGCATCCAGCTCATCGGCTACAACCCGGCGACCGGGGTCATCCTCATCCAGGGACCGAAGCCACAGCCCATCTACACGCGAGTGGTCGTGCGCAAGCCGGTGACTGTCGTGAAGAACACGCAGCCGAAGACGGTGACCCTGTACATGACCTTCCGGCCGGGGACTACGTTCAGCAGCGCGCAGCAGGCGATCCAGCATGCGGGCGCGACGCTGGCCACCTTCAACAGCACCACGGAGCAGGCTTCTGCGACCGTGCCGGCCAGCAAGCAGGGTCAGGCGACCTCCTCGCTCAACGGCTCCGGGATGATCACCTGCCTCAGCACCTCGCAGAGCGGGTGCCCCGGCGTCACCGGCGGCGCCACCGGGGCCACGACCTCGACGAGCACAACCGGCACGACGCCGCCGCCGGCGACCACCTCGACCGGAACCGGGTGGACGAGCACTGACGTCGCGCCGGCGCCGAGCACGTCGACCAACCTGCCGATGCAGCTGACCGCCACTCCCGCCGACGGGCACGTGACGGTGACATGGACCGCAGTCGCGAACGCGATCAAGTACCAGGTCTTCCGCACCACGGGGACCGATGCGCCGACGCTGCTCGGGACGACGACCGCGACCAGCTACACGGACGTCGGCGGCACGGCGGGCACCGCGTACACCTACACCGTCGTGCCCGTGCTGGCGGCGGGACCTGACACGACGCAGAGCCAGCAGGCGAACGCGACGTGGGTGGCCACCACCTCGACCCCGGTCCTGCTCGCGGTCAACCCGCAGACCTCAACGCTCAGCGGATCGGTCGCGCTGAGCGTCGACGTTCGTACCGGTGACGGTGCCGGCGGCGCGACCTGGGCGATCACGTCGGCAGCGGGCACGACCACCCAGCTCGGGACCGCCAGCGCCACGGCCTCCACCGCCGATCCGCTCACCTGGTCGGCGCGGCTCGTGTGGGACTCGAGGTCCGTGCCCGACGGCTCCTACTCGCTCGTGGTGACCGTGAACGACGGCGCCGGTCACACGTCGCAGGTCGCCCAGCCGGTGCGGGTGAACAACGCGCCGCCCGCGGCGCCGACTGCTTTGGGCGCGACCACGATCGGGACGACGGTCGTGCTGACGTGGCGCCAGCCGGCCGCCGCCAACGGCGCGGCGTACGTGATCGGAAAGGACAGCGACGTCGTCCCGGTCGCGACAGTCGCCACCGGCGTGCTGTCGTGGACCGACACGAGCGTCAGCTCGGGCAACCACACGTACACCGTTTCGCTCGAAGACCAGTACGGGCACACGAGCGCTTCGACCACGGCGCATACGACGGTGGCCGGAACCGGCTCGCCCACGCAGGCGCCGGTGCTCACGATCACGCTCCCCAACGGCGACGTCCTCGCGGCTGATGGCGCGGTCGACGACCGGCTGATCCTCGTCACCAACATGCCGGCCGGCGCGGGCGTGACCTTCCAGTACGCGATCGACGGCGGTGCCTGGACGTCGGTGCTGGGCGCGACCTCCTGCTCGCCCACGTGCAGCATCGACTGGACCGTTTCGGCGCTGACCCACGGCCACTACTCGGTCCGCGCGATCACGTCGGCCGGAGCGAGCCTGGTGAAGGGATTCGTGCTGCGCGGCGACGGCGGACTACCGGCGCCGTCCGCGCCTTCAGCGCTGGTCACACCGTTCGGCGTGTCGCTGCACTGGACCGCCGGCTCGGCGATCGCGACGCGGTTCGCGGTCAGCCGGCTCGACGGCGGCTCATGGGTCGTCCTCGACCGGGTCGCGGGCAACTCCTACCTCGACCGCGGCGCGCTGCCCGGCACCAACGAGTACCGGGTGCAGGCTTACAACTCCGACGGCGCAGTCGGTCAACCCTCGGCGATCACGACCATCGTTCTGCCGACCGTCGCGCACCCCAGCGACCAGACCGCCGGTCCGGCCGCCCTCCAGGCTCCGGCCGGTTTGCGGGTGATGACCGGCGCCGGCTCGGTCACGCTGATGTGGAGTCCCGTGGCGCAGGCCACCGGCTACACGGTCGAGCGGGCCTGGCAGGTGAACGGGCCGTTCGTGGAGGTCGGGACGACGGGCGAGACGATCTTCCGCGACACCGCGCCGGTCGGCGCGGTCGCCTACTACCGGGTGACCGCCTTTGGACCGGCCGGCAGCTCCGACCCCTCCACCGAGCTCTCGGCGACGCTTCTGCCTGCGGCCCAACCGGCGGGCTCGTCCTCGCCGTTCGTCCTTGGCACGGCCGCACCAGGCACGACGGCGACGGCGCCGGGGTCCGTGACCCTCGGTAACCAAGCCGGCACCGGCTCCGCGGGTAGGTCGCTGAACGTCGCGGCCACCGGGCCGTCGACCGGCTTGGTGTCCGGCGTGCAGGTCCAGACCCTGGACCATGGGTCTTGGGTCGCCATCGGTGACCTGCCGGCGGTGGTGAACGGGCAGAGCTGGTCCGCGACCGGTACGGTCGTCACGAGCGGCCTCACCGAGGGCAGCCATCAGATCCGCGCCGTCGCGCTCTCGCCGGCGACGACCGTGGCCGGCACCACCGCGACCTCGACGCTGAACGTCGTGCACACCGCGACCGTGGTAACCGGGGTCAAGGCGAGCGTTTCGGGCGGCAACGTCCTCGTGAACTGGAGCCCGACCGCCGGCAGCACGTACAACGTCTACCGCGCCACCTCGTCCGGCGGCGGCTTCGCGCTGGCGGCTACGGGCATCACCGGCACCTCGTTCACGGACTCGGCGCTCGCGGGAGCACAGGCGACGGGTTACGTGGTGACGCAGACGGACGTGTACGGCAACGAGAGCGCCGACAGCCAGGCCGTGTGGATCACGACCCCGGTCGCGTGGAACGCGAACCCGCCGGACATCGCGATCCTCACGCCGCTGGCCGCGGAGCGGCCTGACCAGGCGATCGTCGACCTCGCGGCCGAGGTGAGCGCGCAGTCAGGGCTCGCCTCGCTGACCTTCTACTTCGCCCCCTATGGCGGCGGTTCGTGGACGACGATCCCGAACATCGTGCCGAGCGCCCCCGCGGCGCCCAGCAACCCGAACGCACCGGCGATGGCGCCTTCGAGCGCGCTCGTCTGGTCGACCTCACTGAACACAACGGGCATGGCCGCGGGGAAGTACGTCTTCCGCGTCGTGGCCACCGACACGATGGGCCGGACGGTCCAGCAGTTCGACTCCTTCGTGGTCGGCGTGGCCGGCGCGCGCGGTCCGCCAACGGCCGGCTTCAATCTCAATGCGACCCCGACCCCGACCGGTGTCAGCTTGAGCTGGTCAGGCATAACCGGAGACTTCTTCCAGGTTCGGCGTTCGGTTGACTCCAGCCTCACGTTCGAATCGCTCGGTACGACCACCGGCAGCCGGCTCTTCGACTCATCCGTGCTGCCAGGGCACACCTACCACTACCAGGTCGTGCGCCTCAGCCCGACGCCCGCATTCACCGCGATCGTCGCGGCGCTGGCCGCGTCGTCGGCGAGCTCCAACGGGAGGACCGCCTCCTCCGACGGAAAGCTGTCGGTCGGCCTGCAACCGGCGAGTGCCCAGCAGCTGGCGCTCGGAGTCACGACCGATGCGGCGCCGCCCGCGCTCGGTCCGGGCATGACCGCCGCAGGCAGCGTGTACGACATCAACGCCACGAGCCTCGCCAGTGGCGCGGCCGTGCACCAGCTGGACCAGCCGGCGACGCTGACCTTCGCGGTCCCTGCCGGCATGACCGAGGTGCAGGCCCAGGCCCTGTCGGTCTTCCACTGGGACCCGACGACCGGGCTCTGGCTGAAGGAGCCGACCACTCTCGACTGGGCGCACCGGCAGCTGATCGCGACGGTCACGCACTTCTCGATCTTCGTCGCCGGCGCCGCCGCCTACACGGTGACCGACGACCAGTCCGGGGCGACGATCAGCGTCTCGTCGGACGGGACGAACGTCAACATCGCCGACGACAAGAGCAGCACTCCGGAGTCGGTCCTGATCTCCAGCATCACGTCCCTCGACCTCGAGATGACGGCGGGCAACCAGACCGTCAACCTCACCGGCGTCATCAACCTCGGCACCGCGAGCCTGACCATCAAGGTCACCGACGCCCAGACCGACAGCGGCACCCTGATGACCAACACCGGGCACGCCGCGGTGAACCTGAACAGCGCAACCCTTACCGCCGGAACGGTGGACATCGAGGCCACCGCTTCCAGCGCCGACACCCAGACCGGCGACCACTCCTTCGCGACCGCCGTGGTGGGGGCGCCGTCGCTGAGCGCGATCATCAACGGAACGTTCTTCCTGCCGCAGAACGCGACGGTCAATGTCAGCGGCTCCTCGATCACCAGCAGTGGTGACGTCACCCTCAAGGCGACGGACACGTCGACCGTGACCAACACCATCGCGCCGACCTCGGGGAGCGACAGCAGCAGCGACGCGGCGCTGGCGATCTCGGTGGTCGCCTCGAACACGACGGTAAACGTGTCCGGCAACAGCTCGATCAGCGCCTCCGGAGCACTGACGCTGGCCGCGTTCGACACGAACACCGTGAAGACGACGGCCGACGCCGGCTCAGCGCCCAGCGGAGTCGGGATCGCGGTGGCGGTCGTGGTCACGAGCACCAAGGCCTACATCGACGCCTCGAGCGGCGGCGGCATCAGCGCCAAGACGGTCACCATCTCGGCCGACACCAGGAACGACGTCGAGACCAAGGCGGTGGCGAGCTCCAAGGGCGCGACCGGCAAGGCGGCGACCTTCGACCCCTCCACCGCCGTCAGCGGCAACACGATCACGCTGCCGACAGCTCTGACCCACGCCGACGGCTCCGCTCTCGCGACCGGCGACAAGGTGGTTTACAGCGCAGGCGGCGGGACGCCGATCGGCGGACTGACCGACGGCGCCTCGTACTACCTGATCCTCAACCCCGATTCGACGCACGTCGAGCTCGCGTCGTCCGCCGCCAACGCGCAGAGCAACACCCCGATCACCTTGAGCGGCGGCGCGACCGGCACCAGCCACAGCATCACGCTCGACGACGCCGACAAGATGACCCAGACGCCGAACAACAAGGACGGGAACTCCAAGACCAGCTCGGGTTCGGTGGCCTTCGCGGGTGCGCTGGCCTTCCACTACATCGGCGACGACACCGAGGCGTACATCAGCCCGTCCGGCGGCTCGCTCAGCGTGACGGCCACCGACAGCGGGGGGACCGGGGTCAAGGTCCACGCGGCGTCGGCGAACACGGCGCCCGTGACCGCCGACGGCAGCACGATCAAATCCAAGGACACGACCGACGGAGTCGCCATCGCGATCGGCGTCGACGTCGCCGACGAGACGACCCACGCCTACCTCGGCGGCACGCTGACGTTGGGCGGACCCTCGGTCACCGTCGAGTCGCCGATGACGCTGACCGGCGACACCTCGGCCTCGAAGGACACCTGGACGACCAGCGCCACATCCGGACTCGGCGACGCGTCCAAGGTGGGGATCGCCGGCTCGGTGACGGTCAACGTGATCAACCTCGACCGCTACGCGCTGGTCGCCAATGGCGCGACGCTCAACGCGCAGAACGCAAACCTGATCTTGACCACGACCTCCGACTCCAACAGCACGGCCACCGCGGTGCCCTACAAGCAGGTCTTCGATCCTTCGACCGCGGTGCAGAGCGACAACCAGACGATCCTCCTGCCGTACACGATCTCCGGCCTGGCCACCGGCGACGCGGTCGTCTACAGCAACGGCGACGGGACGAGCATCGGAGGCCTGGCGGACGGCGCCACCTACTACGTCGTTTTGAACACCGACGCAACGCACATCGAGCTCGACCCCGACCACGCCGACGCCATCAGCGGCTCGCCGACGAAGATCATCACGCTCGACAAGGCGAAGGCGGCGGGAACAGAGCACAGCATCTACCGCGACGACTCGAACAGCCAGACGTTCGACGCCGCGAGCGGAGTGAGCAGCAACACGATCACGCTGGCCGGGCCGCTCAAGCACCAGGACGGCACCGACATCAAGACCGGCGACAAGGTCGATTACGCGCAGAACGGCAGCACGAACACCGCGGTCGGCGGCCTGAAGGATGGCGAGAGCTACTACGTCATCCTCAACCCCGACTCGTCGCACGTCGAGCTGGCGAAGACGGCCGATGACGCGAAGAAGGGCACGGCCATCACCCTCACAGCCGGCACCGGGACGCAGAAGCTCTCGCTCGACGATTCCGGCCCGGACACCGGATTCGGCGCGTCCGTGGCCGTCAACATCGTCAACGACAACACGAGGGCCGGCCTGGACACGAGCGCGAGCCTGACCAACGCCCACGATCTCACCATCTCGGCTGCGGCCACCGACGCGCTGACGACGACCGCCAAGCAGGGCTCCAAGGGCAGCACGGCGATCACGCCGGTGGTCGCGGTCGCTTTCGCGAACGTCACAACCACCGCCGACGTCCAGACCGGGGCCGACCTGACGCTGGGCGGCAAGCTGGCGTCGACCGCGACCCAGACCGCGTCCACCACCACCTCGGCGAGCGGTGACGCCAACGGCAAGAGCACGGCGGTCGGCATCGCGATCGCCCTCAACTGGATCACGGACGACGTCGAAGCCAAGACCTTCCGCAACATCGCGACCCACGGCGACCTGAGCTTCACGGCCAACGGCCAGTCGTCCTCTACCGCCAACGCCAAGGCCAGCTCGAGCGGCTCGCCGGACAGCGACACCGACTCCGAGAGCAACGGCGGGAAGGACAGCGTCAACAAGAAGGCCGACGGCGAGCTGACCCAGGGCAACTCCGACGCCAAGAGCAACGGCGACAAGGCGTCCGGGAACAGCACCTCGGGCGAGAGCAGCACGCCGACCGCCTCGGGCGACAGCAGCAGCAGCTCGATCAGCGTCGCGGCGGCGGTCGCGTTCAACATCGTCGACACCACCTCCGACGCCTCGCTGCCCGCCGTCCAGCTGAACACCAACGGCGGGGGCAAGGTGACGCTCGCCTCGTCGGCCAACACCGACGCCTCGGCGACCGCGGACGGCAGCGCCTCGACCCAGGGCGACAGCTCGACGGTCGGCGCGGCGGTGGCCTTCAACGTGGCGCACGTCCACAACCACGCCGACGCGAAGACCAGCGGCGCGGAGATCGACGCGGTCGGCGTGTCGCTGGGCGCGACGATGACCGGCGTCGGGTCAGGCACTCCCGACAAGTCGCACGACGTTTCGTCGTCGGCCACCTCCGGCAGCGGCGGCGGCGGCAGCATCGGTATCGCCGGCTCGGTGGCGCTGAACGTCGTCAGCATCGACACCTCGGCGATCGTGGGCACCGGAGTCACCGTCCACGCGGGCAACGGCGACGTGAGCCTGGCGGGTGAGTCGACGTCCACGAGCAGCGTCCTCGCGCTTCCCGAGCAGAAGGTGTTCGATCCGAATGCGACCGGCGTCGTCGGTGACTACACCTTCGGGGGCACGACGTACCACAACGTCATCACGCTGCCCGAGGACCTGAAGCACTCGGACGGCAGCGCGCTGAAGACCGGCGACGAGGTCGTCTACAGCGCCGGCGGCGGCACCGCGATCGGCGGCCTGAAGGACGGCACTCACTACTGCGCGATCGTCGTTGCGCCCGGCGAGATCCAGCTCGGCGCGAAGTCCAGCAGCACATGCCCGGTCTCGCCGACGGCCATCACCCTGGACAAGACCAAAGCCAAGGGCACGGAGCACGCCATCTACATCCCGGAGAAGGGTCCGAACACCGGCATCGGCGCCTCGGTGGCGGTGAACATCGACGACAACACCAACATCGCGGGGCTGCAGGACGGCGCGACCCTCACCGGGGCCAAGAACCTGACCATCAGCGCGACGGGCGGCGACACGCTGACGACGACCGCCAAGGGCGGCAGCACCGGTGGCACGGCCATCACCGCGGTCGTGTCGGTGGTGATCTCCAACGCCACGACGACCGCTGAGATCGGCGACGGCTCCTCCCACACCGTGCCCGTCGCCACGCTGACCGTCAGCGGCGACATCACCGTCACCGCCAGCCAGACCGAGAGCTCGACCGCCAAGGCTAGCGGCCACGCGACGGGGTCGAGCACGGCGGTCGGCGCCGCGCTCGTGGTCACGGTCGCCGACCACGAGCTGCTGGCCACGAGCTACTACAACCTGACCGCCAACACCGGCAAGATCACCTTCAGCGCCAACGGCTCGTCGTGGACGGAGAGCGACACCGTCGCCGGCGCCAACGGCGCCAAGACGAAGAGCGACACCACCAACAAGACGCCGAAGCAGCAGACCGACGGCTCCCGCTCGCTGGGCGACAACACCGCCAGCAGCACGGGCTCGAGCGGATCCACCTCGAAGAGCGACTCGAAGAACCCGACGGCCACGACCAGCCAGGGCAGCGGCGGGGACTCGGAGGTCGAGGTGGGCGCCGCGATCTCGGTGAACATCGCGCATGTCAGCGCGCAGGCGTTCCTCCCGGACGGGCTGACGGTCAACGCCCAGGGCGTGGTCGCGATCAAGGCTTCGGAAAACGTCCATGCGATCGCCAAGGCGGACGCCTCGGCGGTGGGGAAGGGCGGCAGCGACAGCTCGTCGACCGGCGTTGCGGCGGCGGTGTCGGTCAACGTCGCCAACGTGACCAACACCGCGACCACGGGCGTGACCACGATCACCGCCGGCGGCCTCGACGTCGAAGCGACGATGACGTCGGTGGGATCCGGTCCCGACGTCACCCACACCTTCGACGCCGAGGCGAAATCCGGCACCGGCAATACGGACACTGGCGTCGCAGGATCGGTCGCGATCAACATCGCCAACGTCGACACCGAGGCCCTGGTGCCCGCGAACGCGGTCATCAACGTGAGCGGCTCGGTCAATGACGTGAAGGTCATCGCCGCCAACACCCGCACCGACACCGCGAAGGCGACGGCCAAGGCGCAGTCGGAGGGGGACAACAGCGTGGGCGTCGGCGCCTCGGTCGCCATCAACATCCTGCTCACCAACATCACCAAGGCGGAGATCTCCGCCGGCGCCTCGGTGACCGGCGGCAACAACCTGACGATCACGGCGACCGCGAGCCACACGGTGACGACGACGGTCTCGGCCGGCTCGGCCGGCGGCGACGCGATCAGCCCGGCGGTCGGGCTGGCCATCGTCACCGACTCGACCACCGCGCGCCTGGGCGCGCCGCACGGCAACCCCCAGCTCACAGGCGGCTCGGCCTCGACCAGCGTCGCGGGCGCTGCCTCGATCCAGGCGAGCTACAAGGGCACGATGAAGACGACCGGTGACGCCGACGCGGCCGGCAGCTCGGTCGCGGTTGGCGCGATCGTGGCGATCAACGTCATCAGCATCACCACCGACGCCAAGCTGGCGCGCAACCTCACCGCCGCGTCGGTGGCGGTGGATGCCACGACCAACGGCAGCACCGACGCCGAGGCCAAGGCGAGCGCGCACGGCGAGGACAACTCGGGCAAGAAGGCAGACGACCAGTCGAGCGCGCAGGTCAACCAGAACCCCGACGTCAACAACGCGACCGGGGGCGAGACGCTGCCGAAGGCCAGTGACCAGACGAACAGCGCCAAGTCGAGCTCCGACAGCAAGGCCGGCAGCGGCCAGGACTCGGACAGTGGCGGCGTCGGCGTGGCGGCCGCGGTCGACGTCAACTGGACGACCATCAACAACACCGCCGAGATCTCGGGCGGGGTCACGGTGATGGCTTCGGGCGCGGTTTCGGTCGTCGCCACCGACCAGGCCGGCGCGACGGCCAAGGCGATGGGCACCTCGATCGATTGCTGCAGCAACAGCTCCGACGCCCGAGTGGGCGCGGCCGTCGGCTTCAACTACGAGAACGTCACCAACACCGCGACCATCGACCCGCACTCGACCATCACAGGCGGCGGCGTGACCGTGCAGGCGATCATCCCCGACACCAAGGAGAACGACTTCGTCGTCTGGGGCATCGCGGCCGCGGGCGGCAAGTCGGACGCCAGCGTGGCGGCCTCGGTCGCGATCCAGGTGCTCAGCTTCGACACCGAGGCCACGATCGGCGCCGGCTCGACCATCACCTCGACCGCCGGCGTGACCGTTCAGGCCAGCAACAAGCTCGGCCTCAACAGCATCGCGGTGAGCGGGGCTTTGGCGATCGGAGGCACCGCGGTCGGCGGCGCGATCATCGTGAACATCTTCCCGAACATCACCACGAAGGCGTTCATCGACTCCGACAACACGACCGACGTGACCACGGTCAACGCGGCAGGCGACATCTCGGTCACCGCGACCTCAGCGCTCGTCGCCCTCGTCCCGGACGTCACCGGCCTGCCGGGTGACACCCTCCTGAAGAAGATCAGCCTGCCACACGTCTCGTCGGTGGCGGTCGGCGCGGGCGCCTCCAGCGGTGACCCGGCGGTGACCGGGTCGGTCATCGTCGACGTCATCGAGGTCCACACGCTCGCCTACATCAACGACGGCGCGCAGGTGAACCAGACGGCCCAGTTCGCGAGCGGTTCGATCACCGTTTCCGCGAGCGACGACACGACGCTGACCAACCTCGCGGGCGCACTCGCCCTCACGACGGGTGACGCCGGCGTGGCGATCGGCATCATCGTCGAGGTCGTCGACAAGGACGTCGAGGCCTACATCGGCAAGACAGTCGGCTCGGTGGCTGCCGACGCGGGGGGCAACGTAACCGTCAGCGCCGCCACGACCGAGGCCTTCACAGAGATCGCGGTCGACGCCGGCGTCTCGACCGGCTCGGCGGCGGTCGACGGCTCGATCATCGTCGTGGCGCTGGACACGGCGGGCAGCTCGGGGACCTTCGCGCTGATCGGGCCGGGCTCCACAGTGCTGGCCCACGGCAGCATGTCGGTGACCGCCTCCGACGTCGCCAACCCGATGAGCCTCATCGCCGGCAACGTCACGGTCGGCGGAGACGCCGGCGTCGGCGTGTCGGCCGCCATCCTCGTCCGCGACGGCACGGTCGACGCGAGCATCGGGCACAACAGCTCGGTGGAGGCGTGGGCGGCGCCCGGCTTGACGGTCAGCGCGACCCAGTCGGAGAACATCCTGCTGATCGCCATCGGCGGCAGCGTCGGCGGCGACGCTGGCGTGGCCGGCTCGGCGACGATCGACGTGCTGACCGACAACACCAAGGCGCACATCGACCCCAGCGTCCAGGTCAACTTCGACAACTCGGGCGGCCAGGCCGGTGAGGGCGTCAGCGTCACCGCGTCCGACAACACGTCCATCCTCGGCATCGCCGGCGTGCTGGCCGGCGGCGGCGACGCAGGTGTCGGCGCCGGCGTCGACGTCGAGGTGCCGAACAAGACCACCGAGGCCTGGATCGGCAAGAGCGCCACCGTGAACGTGACGGGCAACGTCCAGGTCACGTCGACCTCGAGCGAGTCCGCGCTGTCGATCGCCGTCGGCGCCGGCTTCAGCGGCTCGGTCGCGGTCACCGTGAACGCCGGGGTGTCCGTCTACAACGTCACGACCAAGGCCTACATCGACGGCGGCGCGCTGGTGTCCGACGGCTCCACGGTCAACGCCGGCGGCACCGCGAACGTGGCCGCCGACGAGACGCTGAAGCTGGACGTGATCGCGGGCAACATCTCGGCCTCAGGGTCGGCGGCGGTCGGCGCGGCCGGGGCGGTGCCGATCGTCAACAAGACCACCAACGCCTACATCGGCGATCACACGACCCTGAACGCCGCGGGCAACGGCGCGAGCGGCGTCAGCGTCAACACCGGCAACTACCGCGTGACCACTGTGGACACGCGGTTCACCGGCTCGGCGGTTTCGAGCAACACCATCGACCTCGGCTACAACCACGGCTTCACCGAAGGCCAGGCGGTCCTGTACGACGCCGGCGGCGGCACCGCGATCGGCGGGCTGACCAGCGGCCACGTCTACTACGTCCACAAGATCGACGACCAGAACGTCCAGCTCGAGTACATCAAGAAGCCGGTCACGTTCACGACCGCGCCGACGATGTCCCTCATCCCGGTGAACCCCGACGGCACGACCGGGACGGAGCAGCTGTTCGACCCGAGCAGCGACATCTCGGGCAACGCGGTCACGCTCTCCGGCGCACCCGGCTGGTCCGATGGCCAGGCGGTCGTCTACTCCAACCAGAGCGGCGAGCCGGACATCACCAACGGCACCCCGAACACGCCCGGCCTCGTGAGCGGCGGCACGTACTACGCGTTCGGCTCAGGCTCGCCGAACTCGTACCACCTGTACACCGACCCGGCCGGCATGAACCTGGTGACGATCGCGCCGGAGTCGTCGGTCAACACACAGCAGTCACTGACGCCGCTGAGCATCGGCGCGCCGGTGGCAACCACGTCGGCCGACATCGGACCCGGCGCCATCACCTCGATCCCGACCACGGCCACCTCGCAGGACCTCCACCAGGGTGACCCGATCAGCGTCGGCGGCCAGGGCTTCACGGTCTCGAGCTTCACCGCCAGCGGAGCCACCGCGATCCCGGTCAACCAGGAGTCGGTGGGCGGCAAGATCCTGTCCGGCGCCTCGGTGCTGGACAACAGCGGCAGCGCCGGCACGCCGGTGACCTTCAACGCCTCCAAGGCGGTGCACGCCAACGCCACCACCAACGCGATCGACATCACGCTCGACTCGGCCCCCGGATGGGCCGCCGGCCAGGCCGTCAGCTACAACAACGAGAACGCCGGCCACCTGCCCAACATCGGCGGCCTGCACGACGGCACGACCTACTACGCCATCCCGACCGGCGACCCCAACACTTTCGAGCTCGCGCTGTCGCCCCAGGACACGCAGGACCAGACCATCACCCTCAACGGCTCGCTGGCCACCGGCGAGAACCACCGCCTGGTCCCGCTCAACCAGGCCGGCAACCGCGCGGACAGCTCGCCGCGGTTCAGCCCCGCAGACGTGAACAAGGACGGCCTGCACCCGAACGAGATCCAGCTGCCGTACACGCTGGACGCGAACACGGGCGACGCGGTCGTCTACAGCTCCGGCGGCGGCGCCGGGATCGGCGGGCTGACCGACGGCCAGACCTACTACGCGTACAAGGACGGCTCGTACTTCGGCGTCGCGGCGACCAAGGACGACGCTATGGCCGGCCGCATCATTACCCTCGACCCGAGCCAGGCCACCGTCGACGGCGTCACGAACCGCTCCCAGAGCCTGGTGAAGCACGGCAACCTGCCGGCCGGCGACGCGGGTGAGGCCGACGGCCAGCACGCGGTCAGCCAGCAGCCGCAGGCAGGCTTCCGCGGCGTGGCGGTCACCGCGACCAACAGTGACGACGTCGCCGGCGTCGGGGTCAGCGCCGCGCTGTCGGGCTCGGTCAGCGTCGGCGTGTCGGGTTCCGTCAACGTGGTCACCAACCACACCGGGGCCTGGATCGGCAAGCACGCGCAGATCAACGTCTCCGGCAGCCCGAACGCCGGCCAAAGCGTGCTGGTCGAGGCGGCCAACGCCTTCCACCTCGTCATGGTCGGCGTCTCGATCGCGGTGGCCGGCGAGGCCGGCGTGGGCGCGAGCGTGGCGGTGGGCGTGGTCGGCGAGAACGCCGACGCGTACATCGACGACTCGGCCACCGTCAACGCCCAGAAGGACGTGGTCGTCGAGGCCAACGGCACCGACACGATCGTCTCCGTGGTGTTCAGCGGCGGGGGCGGCACGGTGGGCGTCGCCGGAGCGGTGTCCGTCGTCGTCCTCAACACCCACACCTACGCCGACATGGGCCAGTACGAAACCGTCGTCGCGGGCAACAACGTCCTGGTCTCGTCGAATGACACCACCCGGCTGATCGTCGTCGCCGGCGGCGTGGCCGGCGGCTTCGTCGGCGTCGGCATGGGTGTCGGCGTGACGTACGCGAAGAAGGACACCGAGTCGTTCATCGGCGATCACAGCTCGATCACGGCCAACACCAGCGGCGGAACCGGCATCGCCGGGGTGTATGACGGCCACTTCGCGGGCTCCGGCTTCGAGACGATGGGTTCGTTCCACGGCGTCGCCGTCGAGGCCACGTCTTACGAGAACCTCTTCGGTCTGGCGGTCGCGCTGGGCGGCGGCTTCGTCGGCGTCGCCGGTGGCGTCGGAGTGGCCATCCTGAACGTCACCACCAAGGCGCTGATCGGTTCCAACGGCTCGGTCACGTCCGGCGACTCGGTCAACGTCTCGGCGGTGGACACCCTCCGCACGCTGACGATCGGCGGCGGTGTGGCGGGCGGGTTCGTCGGCGTCGCCGGCGGCGTGGACATCGGCGTCGCCGACACCACCACGCAGGCCTCAGCCGGTGGCGGCACGTCTCACATCTACGCCAACGGCGGCGACGTCGAGGTCAACTCGCTCCAGGTCAAGCACCTCCAGACGCTCGCGATCAGCATCGGCGGCGGCTTCGTCGGCGCCGCCGGCTCGGTGAGCGTGTGGACCGTGGGCCCCGCGAGCACATCGACGAAGTACAGCGACGCCAACGGCGGCCCCGACAAGGGCCCCTGGTCGGCGTCGGCCGACTACCTGAAGGGCGACGTCGTCACGGGCTCGGACGGGAAGAAGTACGGCGCCAAGGCCGACTACATCCAGCACCTGAACTTCCCGAGCAGTGGCAACCACATCACCAGCGCCAGCCATGACCCGACCCTGCACGACGGCGAGTGGGAAGAGGAGCAAGACGCCAACCAGACGTCGGGTGGCAGCGCGTCCGGCAGCGCGGACACGCAGTCGGGCGGTGGCGGCGGCGGCTACCAGAGCATCCTGAGCGGCACCGGCGGCGGCGCGTCGGACCCACAGAACACCCAGATCAACGGCGCGGACGGCAGCGCCAACTCCTCGATCAGCTCCGGGGCCGCCGAAGTCCCCTCGGCGAGCGGCACGCTGGCGAGCCGCACGCTGCCGCTCGGCACGGTCGCCGCGCTGAACGGCACCGTGGTCGCAAGCGGAGACGTCCAGGTGCAGTCGGCCGAGAGCCTGAGCTTCATGGGCATCGGCGGCACCGCCACCGGCGGCGTCGTCGCGATCGGCGCGGCGATCGTGATCGCCAACCTGCGAGCGCACTCGGAAGCGTCCATCGGAGCCGGCGCGACCGTGTCGGCCGGTGGGCAGATCCGTGTGCACGCCGACACGACAGAGAACACGCTTCTGCTCGCGTTCGCCGGCTCGATCGGCCTGGTGTCAGTCGGGGCTCAGGTCGCCGTTCTCAACGACTCGAGCGACCAGAACGCCCATATCGACGGCACCGCCACCATCCCGTACGCGAACAGCGGCGTCGACGTCGAGGCATCCGCCAACCGCTCGGTGCCGGTCTACGTGATCGGCGTGGCCCTGGCCGCCGTGGCCACGGGCGCCGCGGTCGGCGTCGTGGACCTGGGCGGCGACACAGCGGCCACCGTCGGTTCGGTCGACGTCGGGACAGGGGGCACCGTCGGATTCATCCACGTCACGGCGACGTCCTACATCTCCCTGCCGATCATCGTCGCGAACGCCCAGGGCGGCGTCGCCGGGGCGCTCGCCGGGGCGCTCGCGTTCGGCAAGATCCACGGCCAGACTGCCGCCTCGTCGAGCGCCTACGGCACGGTGGGCGGCGAGGTGAGCGTCAGCGCCAGCGGCACGAACCTGCCCAACATCCATACCCTGAACGTGGCGACCGGTGGACTCGCTGCCGGCCTGACCATCGCCAAGGCGGAGACCGACCGCACGACCAGCGCGTCGATGGACGGCGGCACCGGCCTGTCGGTCGGCGGGACGGTCACGGTGTCCGCGAGCTCCACCAACATCGCCTTCGCCGACGCGCCGGGCGGCACCGTTGCCGGCATCGGCATCGACGTCATGCTTCCGCGCGCGATCGTCACGGGATCGACGACGGCGAGCCTCGGCGGCGACGTCACGAGCTCGACGGCGGTCACGGTCCACGCCGTCAGCGACAACGAGGTGGACGCCGAGGCGGACATCGTCAACGTTTCGCTCGGCGGCTTCAGCGGCGCGCAGGCCTACTCCGAGATCACCAGTGCCGCGACCACCGAGGCGAGCATCGCTTCCGGCGCTCAGATCACGAGCTCGGGCGCGGTCGTCGTCAACGGCGAGACTCTCGGCACGGGCGCCCCGCTGTGGAATGGCGCGACGCCTTACCACGCGGGCGACATCGTCACCGACCCGACCGACGGCTTCCATTACATCGCCAAGGTCGACAACCCCAACACCGGGCTGCAGCCGCACCAGAACGCGGACGGCAGGGTCGACTTCTACCTGCCGCACCACGACTGGCGCCTGCTCGGCAACGACGCGATCGCGCACGCCAACGGGCTCGGTGCCGGCCTCGTCTCCGTCGGCGTCATGTTCGCCCAGTCGTTCGACGGCGGCGCCGTGCGCGCGAAGCAGGACGGGACGATCAACCACTCGTCCAGCGTCACGGTCGAGGCCAATGCCTCCAACTTCGCGGAAGCGAAGACCGTGCTCGTCAACGTGGGCGCATTCGCCGGCAGCGGCGCCATCGACGAAGCTCACGTCACGAGCGGCGCGGCGACCGACTCCGAGTCGGTCACGGGCGCCTCGACGTCGAGCGCCGGCCAGGTCAACTTCACGGCGACCTCGCACGACGTCGCCTTCGTCCACAGCGACGTGGCCGCCGGCGGCGCGCTGCTGGGCGTCAGCGTGAGCGTGCCGTCGTCGACCGTCGAGGGCGAGACCGTCGTCTCCGTCGACGGCAGCGTCGCGAATTCCAGCGGCGTCACCCTGCAGGCGTCGAGCGGCAACTACGCGGACGTGGAGACGCTTGCGCTCACCCTCGGTGGCATCGGCGCGATCGCGGTGATCGCGGCGGACGCCGAGGTCACGCCGACAGCGAAGACCGATGCCCTGGTCGGGCCCAACTCTGGGTCTGGCGCATCGATCACGAGCTCGGGCGCCATCCAGGTGCTCGCGTACTCGGGCAACACCGCGGTCGCGGTCGCGAAGAGCCTGATCGCGACCTTCCTGTTCGGCATCGGAGCCGAGTACGAGAAGACCAGGATCGAGGGCGAGACCAAGGCCGACTCGGAGGGCACGCTGCACAGCACCGGTGGCGGCGTGACCATCCAGTCACTCGGCTGGAACCAGACCACGCCGAGCCTGGACGTCATCTCCATCTCGCTCGGTTCGGGCAACGGAGCTTACGTCGACGCGGTCATCACCAGCCACGCGCTGATCCAGGCCAGCGCCGACGGCGGCAGCATCACGGCCGGCGGCCAGGTGCTGGTCGACGCCGAGACCGGCCAGCCCGACGGATCGGGCGGCGTGATCCCGCAGACCATGACGGCCACGGCCACCGCGAAGGCGACCAGCGTCGGCCTGCTGTTCAGCGGCTCGGGCATCGCGACGAACGCCGAGCTCGACGCACCTGTCACCGCCGACGTCGAGGCCAACATCACCGGCTCTGGCTCGGTCCAGGTCACCGCCAAAGGCCCGAACAACGTCTCGGCGGACACCGACGTCACGTCGGTGACGCTCGGCGTCGGGATTGCCGGCGGCGCGGCCACCGCCAAGATCGGCTCGACCGCCGGCGTTCAGGCGACGATCGGCGGAACCGTCAGCAGCACCGGCGGCGTCAGCGTCGAAGCCGATTCGACGAACACCGTCACCGACACGAACACGGCCGGTGGTGGAGGTGCCATCGCGGTGGGCGTCGAGGGCGCGACCGCGGAGATCGGCAGCGGCGCGTCGGCAGCCGTGAACGGCACCATCACGACCGCGACCGGACTCTCTGTGACCGCCAACGGGCACAACTCAGCGACTGCCGTCGCGAACCCCCAGCAGTACGGCCTCTTCGCGCTCGCGAAGGCCAACGCCGACGCCGAGATCGACAGCACGGCGGGCGCTCAGGCTTCGGTCGGCGGCGGCTCGGTTTCAGTCGGAACGGGCACGGTGTCCATCAACGCGGGCGGGAACAACTTTGCGCACGCGACGATGGATGGCACCGGTGCCGGTGCCATCAACGTCAACCTGCTCGAAGCCAAGGCGAACGACCAGGGCGGGGTGAGCGCCTCGTTCGGCGGCACGCTGAACGCGGCTGGGACCTTGACCATCACGACCAACGGCACGGATACCGCGAATGCGTTCATCCACGTCATCAGCATCGGCTTGCTGGGGTCCGGCGACCTGACTCACGCGCGCGCCACGGTGGGTGGCGCCGACGCGGCCTTCATCGCCGCCGGCGCGACGATTCAGAGCAACGGCACCGCGATCACCGTGCAATCGACGCGGGTCAGCGAGAGTGACGCCACCTCCACGGGCGGCGGCGGCGGGGCGATCTCACTTCAGGCCCTGATCGCCGACGGCAAGGTGAACGGCTCGACCAAGTCGTACGCCGGCAACGGGGCGATCATCGGCAACAGCACCGGGACCCCGCTCAACCTTTCGATCATGGCGACCGACACCTCGGCGACCAATGTCAACGCCAGCGTGGGGTCGGGTGGAGTCTTCAACGGCCAGGCCACTGAGAGCGACTCGACGCTGACCCCGGAGGTCGACGCCTACGTCGGGCCCAGCGCCAGCGTGCACCTGACCGGCAACCTGAACCTGAACGCGACCAACGTGCACTCCGAGGGACACTCGCTGGCCACCGCCTACGGAGGCGGCGTCGTGCAGATCGGCGCCTCCGCCGCGAACGTCACCAGCAACCCGCTCGTTCAGGCCTACCTCGGCGCCGGCGCGACGCTGAACGTCGACAACGTCACGATCAAGGCCGCGGCGCACGCCGACCAGACCGGCGGCACGCTGACCGACTACTTCACGCCGTCGACCGACGTCAACGACGTCAACGACACGATCCACTTCAACCGCCACAGCCTCACGACCGGCGACACCGTCCTGTACACGACGCTCGGCGTAGGCAACACCGTCCCTGGCCTGCGGGACAGCTCGCTCTACAACGTGATCGTCGTCGGCGACAACAACGACACCCTGCAGCTCGGCAACCTGTTCACGCCGGGCAGCGTGGACGCAGGCGGCATCCCGGGCAGCACTGAAGGCGTCGACGCGACGCGCCGCATGATCCGCTTCCCGTTCGGGCACAACTTCCAGACCGGCGATGCCGTGTTCCTGACCGACGGGCCGGAGGCCAACGGTCAGCCGGCGCCTACCTTCGGCAGCATCGGCATCACCAAGAACACGACCTACTACGTGCGCAAGATCGATGACTTCACGATCGAGCTGTATGCGGACCACGCCACGGCTACCGCAGGCGCGACCGTGTTCAACCAGACGAATATCAGCGGCAACGACATCCAGGCCGGCAACTCGTTCACCGCCGGCACAACCGTGGTCACGTACAAGTCGGCGCCGCCGCTGCCGTTCCAGGCCGCGGGCGTCGACGTCGACCCCAACGACTACTCGAACCACAACAACAGCTTCAAGGACATCGTCGTCGGCCCGGTCATCGGCAACAACAACCAGGCCGGTGATGGTCTGTCCAACGGCCAGAAGGTCATCTACGTGTCGACCGGACCGGACTACGTGGGCGGCCTCACCAGCGGGCACGCGTACTACGTGATCACCGACGGCACCAAGGCGATCCAGCTCGCGAACAGCTACTGCGAAGCCGTGGGCTGCGACCCCGACGGCCTGGTGGACGGCGCGGGCAGCCCGGCCAACCCCTACGACGACATCGCGGTGAACCCGATCGCCATCACGCCGCCAGCTAGCGGCAAGGGCACTCAGTGGATCGTGCCGGCGCCGGTCGGCGGCCTGACCGATGGGAACCCGTACCTCGTCGACTCGACCTCCGACGGCAGCAACATCTATCTCGACCCCGCCGGAGGCGGCAGCATCATCGGCCTGAGCACGACCGAGACCATCACCAACAACGGCGGCTCGCAGAACGTCAACGTGATCGGCGGCGACTATTACGGCAACCAGCAGCTGTTCCCCGCCGGCCTGGCCGTGACCGCGTCGGTGTCGAGCGACCAGGATGCGCTCCGCATCGACCTCGGCGACGCCTCCGCCGTGAGCGGCGTCAACTACCTGTACGCGTCCGACGGCACCTCGCTCCGCAACCTGAACCCGCCGCCGGGCGATGGTGTCTCTTCAGCGGTGGCCAAGGGCGGTGGCGGCGGCGTGGCCGCCTTCCCGGTCCCGAGCGCGCATGTGATCAACAACCCGACGGTCAAGGCGTACGACGCGGCCACGAGCCTGACCACCGCGGGCAGCGTCAGCATCCAGTCCGAGTCGATCACCAACGACAACGTCGACTCCGAGAACGGCTCGGGCGGCGTGGTGGCGGTTGCGACCGTGCACTCGACGATCGACCTGACCAACACGAACTACGCCTTCGTCGGCGCCGACCCCGGGAGCCCGACGATCCAGGGCAACAAGAACACGGTCCAGGTCGACGCCACCGGCATGACGATCACGGCCACCGGCTCGGTGCTGATCACGTCGACGAGCTTCCAGAAGACCAACGCCAACGCCCATTCGGACAGCGGCGGCGGCCTGGGCGCCAGCGAGGCCGACGCCACGGTCAACGACCACGACTACAGCGCCGCGGTCATCGGCGCCAGCGCCAACGTCAGCGGGCGCACGGTCGACGTCCACGCCTCGTCCGGTGCCGACAACGATGTGAGCACCCACTCGTTCTTCATCGCCTTCTTCGGCGCGGCCACCGCCAGCTCGACCCTGAACGTGAATTCGTTCGACACCGCGCTGCTCGACGGCATCGGGTCCTCGCACACGATGGTCAGCGGCCTGTTCGGGGTCGACGTGCGCGCCTTCCACCTCGGGTTTGCGGGCGACCCGAACCACTCGGGCGAAAAGAACTTCGATGACTTCTCGGACAGCGCGACCTGCATCTGCATCGGGCCCTCTCTCGACGGCTCGGTCAGCAGCGACAACGTCAGCCTGAACGACACGGCGGCCGGCAACCCGGGCGTGACCGTCACCGCCGGGCCTCGCTTGATCCACGGAGTGAACGAGAACATTTCGTCACTGGACACGCCGCTGTTCGTCTACACGCCGCTGTCCGACAGCAAGAACAAGCACCTCGCGCTGTTCGTCCAGGCCGAGAGCACCGACCCGAGCATCGACGGCGGTGGAGGCACGCACGCCATCGACTGGAACTCGGACGTGATCATCTACAACGGCCCGAGCCCGCTCCTGGTGGTGGGCCCGAACGGCTACGTGGCCGACGCCATCAACATCAGCGTGGACGGGCACCAGAATCCGGACACGACGTTCAACACGAGCCCCGGCCCGATCAACGTCGACAACATCTTCAACACCGATGGCGGCGACATCTCGATGCAGTCCGCCAACGGCGGCATCAACAACTCGATGCGCGAGCCGACGTTCACGTTCCGCGACAACTACCAGACCGTGTACATCGAGAACGACTCGACCAACGTCCTGAACCTGCACGGCATCCAGGTCATCAACTCCACCGCGCCGAACAATGTCTGGCTCCAGACGCCGGGCAAGAGCGGCGTGACCGGCGGCCAGTTCTTCCTGATCGCCCAGGTCATCACGCCGACGCTCGTGACCATCGAGAGCATGAACACCACGCCGACGAACATGGTGTTCAACGGCAAGGTCGACAACCCGATCGGTGACACCGAGATCTCCAGCACGGCCGGTGACATCCTGGCCAGCACCAGCGACCGGACCGTGTCCCTGATCCGCAGCAACATCCTCAACATCACGGCGTCGAACGGCAGCATCGGCTCGGCGAGCTTCCCGTACCTGAACGTCGACCTGGTGATCTGGGACGGCGCCACGATGAAGTTCACGGCCACCGCCAGCGACGACATCAACCTCGACATGCAGACGCTGATGCGCAACCCGTCGCTGACCGACCCCTCGACGGTCTCGGCCCCGTTCGCGATCGAGATCGGGAACATCGTCGCCGGGGACAGCATCAACATCCGGCTGCAGCGCACGCAGTACGGCATCGGGACGGTGAACATCCCGGGCGTCCTGGTCACCTCGAGCGGCAATGGCACGACCGGGACGTACTACACGCAGTTCGAGCCCAACATCACGACGCCGCCCTATCCGCCCACCTTTGACGCCGGTGGATTCGGCACCGGCGCCCATGACGCGCAGAGCACGTACGACTTCAGCCTGCTCGACGCGGGCGCAAGTGGCGTCGACGGCAGCATCGACGTGTTCGCCGCCAACCCTGCGCCGCCCGCGACCAAGTCGACGCGCATCAACATCTTTGCGGGCGACAACAGCCACTACATCGAGGTCCATCACCTCGGCGACGTCAGCGCCGACACGAACGGCTTCGTCAACCTCTTCGAGAAGTTCGACGACCTGCGCGCGGGCACCATCGAGTCCACCGACGACGACGTCACGCTGGTCGCGCACGGCTCGATCTACGACGCCCCGGTCGGCTCGCCGAACCCGCCGATCGCGGCCGGTGACGGTCAGTTCAGCGGGCCGGCGGCGCCGTGCTCGCTGGCCTGGTCCTGCCAGAGCGGGACCGACGTGATCGGCGTGAACATCACGATGACCGCGCAGAACGGTTCGATCGGCCTGGACAGCAACTTCCTGGAGATCCAGGACGCGATCGACCGCTTCGGCGTCCTCAACGCGTTCGCGCCAGGCGTGATCCGCATCACGGACACCGGCCAGGTCGTCGTCGAGACGTATACGGGCACGGGCTCGCCGAGCGACCTCAACGTCGACACGGTGACCACCTGCTATGGCGCCAGCCTGACGAGCTGCAGCGACGTCAGCCTGGCCAACGACGCCGGCTCGATCCTCGACGGTCACAACCTGGGCGCCGGCGGGACGGCGCCGAACGTGTTCGGCAACAACGTCGACCTGCAGGCGCTGGGCGGCAGCGTCGGCAAGTTCAGCGCGAGCGGCATCCTGGACCTCAAGGTCTACTCGTCGATCGGCCCGAGCTGCACGCGGCACGTCACGCTCGCCTACCAGGACGCGAACTACCAGAATGCCAGCGACGGCGAGCGCGCCGTGACCGCGCAGTGCCACCTCGCGGCCCAGGCCGATGACAGCCTGTACATCACCGAGACGCCGGGCGCCCTGGCGGTGGCCGCGCCGATGGACCTGCTGCTCGCCCTGGCGCGCAACGGCGACGCGCGCCTCACCACCACCGAGACCGGCGTCGACGGCACCGGGGTCGCGGGCGACAGCACCAACACCAACCGGTCGGGCGCGGGCAATGACATCTACCTGATCCACGACGGCGGCACGCTGGGCACGCTGGTGGTCGAGAACGCCCGGCAGTACACGTGGGGCACGCCGGCGATCCCGTACGGTCTCGTGGAAGCCGACAGCGGCAACGTCAAGCTGCAGGCGGCCGACGACGTCGTCAGCGACCCGTCGAGCGAGATCCGCGCGACCTCCACCGGCGTCAGCACCGGCAACACGACCGACCCGAACCAGTGGGTCGAGACGACCGGGAACATCGACGTCTACGGCGACTCGCACCCGGCGGGCCTCGACCCGACGCCGGCGAACGGCGACGGCGCGGTGATCCTGCTGCGCGGTGGCGGCACGCTCCACGGCGGACTGACGCCAGGCGTGAACGGCATCACCCGCGTGCTGGGCAACGGCGAGGCGGACACGATCATCTTCGACCGCACCTACCTCGGCGGGCAGACGCGCGCTTACGGCGACAGCGCACCGACGGCGGCGAACGCCACGGCCGCGTCGTGCTCGGGCGCGCAGTGCGACGACACGTTCATCGTCAACCGCCTGCCGATCCTGATCCCGACCGGGCCCGGCATCGACGGCTCGCTCGGCAGCACGCTGACCCTCGACGGCCAGTCGGGCAGCAACACCTACACGATCTTCACCAGCGGCAGCCAGTTCGGCCAGAACAACTACGTGATCAACGTGCTCGGCACCCACGCACCCGACGACGGGTCGGCGCCGCACAACACCGACACGCTGAACATCTACGGCTACGATCAGTACACGGCCGGGCAGCCGAACAACACCGGCTACTGCGACAGCCTCGCGGCCGAGTGCCCGACCAACGACATCTGGCTGCTCCGCAGCGTGCCTTACATCGCCAACCCGCTCGTGGGCACGGAGACCGCCGCCCGACCGTCGATCTACAACGGCGCCGGGCAGACCTCGACCGCCGCGCACGAGGGCTTCGTCGCCCTGCTGCACGCGCAGCCGAGCGGCAGCCTGACCGCGCTCGACGTCGCGGAGTCCGTGGACTCGAACGGCAACCTGATGAACGGCGGCACCACCGGGACGTACGGCGTCGAGCGCGTCAACTACGACGCGTCGATGAATGGCGGCGTGCACGTGTACGGGATCGGCGGCAACGACTACTTCGCGGTCGACGACAACGCCGCGCCGACCTACCTCGACGGTGGTTCAGGCGACAACAGCTTCCAGATCGGCCAGCTCTACGGCATGCGCCGCACCCAGAGCGCGGTGCCGTCGGCGCCCGCGGATATGCCGACCTACGGCCTCTCCGGCAACCTGGCGGCCGAGAACGTCTTCGACGTGGCCACGGTCGCGACCACCCGGGGCTGGCTGTCGCGCGGGACCAGCGAGCCGCTGGTCGCCCAGGGCGGCACCGGCAACAACACCTTCACCGTCTACAGCAACCACGCCGTCGTGCACCTGGAGGGCGACGGCGGCAACAACCTGTTCATCGTCCGCGGATTCGCCCTGGCCGAGACCGACGGCGTGGGCAACATCAAGCTGCCCGGCGGCTGCGCCACCGTCGCCGCCCCGTACTGCCTGCCGCTGCCGATCCTGACCAACGGCTTCTCGACCGCCGCCGAGACCGACGTGCGCACCGGCGCGGGCAACAACCAGGTCGAATACAACATGAACGCGCCCGTGTCCGTCGACGGCGGCACCGGCTTCAACAAGCTGATCATCCTGGGCACCGAGTTCGCCGACCACATCGTGGTCACCGACCACGGCATCTTCGGCGCGGGCATGTACGTGACGTTCCGCAACATCCAGGTGATCGAGATCAACGCCCTCGAGGGCGACGACACGATCGACGTCCTCTCGACCCCGCCCGGAGTTGCGCTGCGCGTGATCGGCGGCCTGGGCAGCAACCAGATCAACGTCGCCGGTGACGTCAACGGCAACGTCTACTCGCAGGACATCAACGGCACGAGCTCGACCATCAACCACGACGTCATCACCAACGACCAGCTCTACAACGACGTCGTCATTCCGGGCGTGAGCCTCAGCGTCGCGCAGGCGTCGCAGGGCGTCGTGATCATCACCGAGCACGCCGGCGGCACGAGCGTGTCCGAGACGGCGAGCGGACCCATCGGGACCATCGACTCCTACAACGTCCGCCTGGCGAAGCAGCCGACGAGCAACGTCTATGTGAGCATCACGGCCGAGCCGGACATCCTGCTCAACCGGACCAACCCCAACCCATCGCTGGTCGGCGACTCGATCCTGCTCGCGACCGGGGCGACGCCCAGCGCAGGCACGAACACCGGCAACTCGGACTTCTACCAGCACACGATCTACGACACCGCCGCCAAAGACCTCGCGCAGCGAGCGCTGGTACTGGTGTTCACGCCCACCAACTGGCAGGTCCCGCAGATCGTCGACGTCGGCGCGGCCAACGACGCGCTGAACGACGGCACGCGCGTCTACGAGATCAGCCACTCGGTTCTCAGCGCCGACGCCACCTTCGACGACGCGATCGTGCGCAACGTCGAGGTCACGAAGATCGACACCGGTGCGCCGGCGATCCTGCTCAGCGAGATCGGCAACTCGCCGGTCGCGAGCGTGATCCCGCTCGCCGACTTCACCGACGGCGCCAGCACCGGGAGCACGACGTTCACGTCGGCGAGCGCGATCTTCACCCTGAGCGACCTCGGCCAGCCGATCACCGGGCCGACGATTCCGTCCGGCACCGTGATCCTGGCGGTCAACAGCGGGACCTCGCTCACGCTGTCGAACGCCGTGGCGGCCGGGGGCGGGCTCACGTTCCACCTGCCGAGCCGGCTGGCCGCGTTCGCCTTCTTCCGCGACGGCGTCGCCAATGGTTCGACGACCTTCACCTCGGCGACAGCGGCGTTCAACTCCGGCGACGCCGGCAAGGCGATCGAGGAGACGGGGGTTGGCGGGCACATCGCCGCGGGCACGACGATCGTGTCCGTCCAGGACTCCCAGACCGTCACCCTGTCAGCGGCTGCGGCCGCCGGCTCGGGCATCGTGTTCGCGCTGCCCGCGCGCAACGCCAGCAATGTCGTCGTCGAGGGCGACTCGACCACCGGCGTCGTCGCCTACTACTCGGTGGTGCTGACGACCAAGCCCACGACGTCGAGCGTCACCGTCACGATCAGCCCGAGCGACTACTACGCTGTGCTCTCGGCCGACCTCGACCCGCTGAGCCGCTTCAGCACCGTGCAGGCGCAGAACGGGACGACGCCCGGCATCTACCAGATCAAGTTCAGCCAGGCGGACTACAACATCCCGCTGGTGGTCAAGGTCGCGGCGGCGAACCTCTTCACGCCGTTCGACCCGCACAACGAGTTCATCAGCCACGCCGTGACCGCGGGCGCTCCCGAATACCTCGGGCCCCCGGCCGTCAGCGCCACGCCGATCTACTTCCAGATCTTCAGCAACCGCGAAGCGAACGGCATCGTCCAGTCGCCGGCGGGCATGGTCGTCACCAAGTGCGGCGACGTGAACTGCACGTTCCCGGGCCCGGGCTCGAGCTACAGCCTGCGCCTGGCGATGGCGCCGACCCAGAACGTGAACGTCGCCCTGATCACCGACGGCCAGACCGACATCCCGGTCGGCGGCCCGGTCTCGCTGGCCAGCATCGGCGGCTCGGCGCTGGTGACGCTGTTCCAGGGCCACGTCACGATCGCGGGCAACACGATCACGCGAGCCTCCGGTTCAGAGCTCGGCAGCTTCATCAACTCAGGCTTCCAGAACGGCCAGCTCATCCAGGTGGGTGGCCTGGGCACGTTCACCGTCAACGGAGTCAGCGACCTCACGTTGACCCTGAGCGGGTCGCCGGCCGCCGGCGACTACCCGAGCATCAGCATCGGCCGGCTCGTGAACCACGGCCTGTACAACCACCCCGGAACGCTGACCTTCAACAACTGCGTCGCCATGGTCAACGGCAATTGCGTCGGCACGATCACGCGCGACGACCACTCGAGCTGGCTCGACGACGGCTTCCTCGAGGGCCAGCTGTTCCAGATCAACGGCAGCGGTCCGCTGTACAGGATCCAGTCGCTGACGGGCACCACGCCGACCAGGGTGGACGTCCTGGTCGTCACGGCCGCCACGCACGATCCGACAACCGGCGTCGAATCCGTCGGCGTGCCGTTCGCGAGCGGTGACTACGCCGCGACCCTGACCCAGTGGGCGCCGCGGGTCACCTTCACGACCACGAACTGGTACGTCCAGGACGCGATCCCGGTCGTGGCCGACCCGTACTACAACGTGCCGTCCGGCAACGCCAACCAGCTCTTCTTCCCCAAGGTCCCGCACCTGCTGGCCAGCATCAAGGGCCCGCTGGCGGTGGAAGGCGCCGACCCGGGCAACGATCACACCGCGCTGCAGATGGCGGTGATGCTGCCGCTCGAGACCAACGCGCTTCCGTTCGGCATCGGCATCCAGCCGCCCGAGTCTCAGCAGGTCAACGTCCTGAACATCTTCGACGACGGCTCCCAGCAGGACCAGACCGGCACCCTGAGCTCGACGGTCCTGAGCGGCTTCGGCATGGGCCCGGGCGTCGACTTCTCGAGCCACAGGGGCTACGTGCCCGGCGACCCGCACCACCCCACGTTCGGTGAGCCGCCGGTGTTCCCGAGCGGGGTCAGCTTCGGGTCGATCACCATCGACAGCAACGGGCAGTTCCACACCAACGCCAGCCTGTCGACGATCCAGGTCCTGAACCTGATGATGGGCCAGGGCAACGACCACCTGACGGTCACCGGCAGCCTGGTGCCCGGCCAGTTCTCCAACACGGACGGGACCGTGCCGGCCAGCGCGCCGTTCAACACCTTCGTCCACGGCGGCCTGACGCAGGTCCAGGGCGGCGGCGCCGCGCAGCTGTCGGTGACCGGCACGTTCCACATCTCCGCCAACAGGATCTCGCGTGACGACAACCTGAACTGGGCGGACTCCGAGTTCGCCGCCGGCCAGCTGCTGATGTGGAACGGCCAGCCGTTCGGCATGATCACGAACGTCGCCGGCAACACGCTGACCGTCAACGCGATTCCGTCCTGCGCCTCGCCGTGCGGCGGGACCATCGCGGTGTTCGACCCGCAGACCAGGAGCGCCGGCAGCTTCACCTTCGCCGGCAGCACGATCACGCGCAACGACCTGCGGTCTTGGTACGAGTTCGGCTTCGCGCTCGGTCAGGCCGTGACGGTCGATGGCATGCCCGTGGGCACCATCACGGCGATCGGCGGACCCAGCGACGCGGTGATG
>DATGEO010000081.1:0-5812 GCA_035310015.1 Candidatus Dormiibacterota bacterium
TACGCCGTCGACCGCGCGCTGGAGACGGTCGCGGCCAAGTCACCGCCGCCCGTGTCCACCGAGTTCGAGCGGGTGACCACCGAGATCGCCCTTGGCACATCGGTCGAGGACGCGTTGAGTGGCCTGCTGCTGCGCATCGACAGCCCGGACCTCGAGTTCATCGTCACCGCCATCCTCCTGCACGTGCGCGTGGGCGGCAACCTCGCCGAGGTGCTGGACAACATCTCGGACACGCTGCGCGACCGGCTGCAGACCAAGCGCGACATGGCGGTGCTCACGGCGCAGTCGCGCGCCTCGGCGACCATCATCACCGGCCTGCCGATCCTGCTGGCCCTGGGCCTCTACGTGTTCGTGCCGGGCTACTTCGCGCCGATGACGAGCACGCTCATCGGCTACATCCTCCTCGGGGTCGCCGGCTTTCTGATCCTGGTCGGCAACGTCCTGATCACGCGCATGACGGCCCTGGAAAGCTGAGTGTCCCGACGCTGATGCCGTTCATAGTCGTCGAAGCGATCCTCGCCGGCGTCATCAGCGGCATCGTGGTGATCGCCTTCTTCGTCGCCCTCGACCACAACCGCTCCCAGGTGAAGGCGACGCCGGCCGGCATGTGGACGGCGCCTGTGGAGCGGACGACGGCGCTCAAGCAGCTCGAGGGCTGGATGCGGCCCTTGACGTCGCGGCTGCCCGCGCTGGCCGCGGGCCAGCTCCGCGAGAAGCTCAGCCGGGCAGGTGACCCCGGCAGCCTCACGCCGGCCGGCTTCCAGGCTCTTCGCTACGCGCTCGGCGCGCTGCTGGCGATCGTCGGGCTCACGCTGGGGCTTTTGATCCCGCTGCCGATGTCGGCGCTCGTCGTCGCCCCCCTCGGCGGCGCGATCCTCGCCGCCCTCGGATACATGGCGCCGAGTGTCTGGCTCGAGTTCAAGATCGCGTCCCGCAGGACGCAGATCCAGCGGTCTCTCGCCGAGGCGACCGACCTGCTGACGCTCGTCGTTGAGTCAGGCATGAGCCTCGACGAGGGACTGCTGAGCATCACCGAGCGGTTCCACAACGCGCTTGGCGACGAGATCGGCAAGGTGCTGCGCGAGATCCGCCTCGGCCGGCCGCGCATGGGGGCCCTCGAGCACATGGCCGCAGTCTCGGGCGTGCCCGACCTGCACCACCTGGTCGAATCGATCGTGCAGTCCGACCAGATGGGCGTTCCCATCGCTCGCCTGCTTCGCGTCCAGGCGACGGAGATGCGACGCCGGCAGCGCCAGACCGCGCAGGAACGCGCGGCGCAGGCGTCCTCGCGAATGGTGTTTCCGATGGTGGGCTGCATCTTCCCCGTGCTCTGGATCGTGCTCCTCGGCCCCGCCCTCATCCAGATCTTCAACTCGATTCATTAGTTGAGCGCTCGAGCCGGCCGGCCAACGCAGTCTTTTGCCGATCTCGACAAGCCGCTGTACACCATCAGCGTCGCGGCCGAGATCTTGGAGACGCATCCGCGCACGCTGATGCTCTACGAGGACGCGCAGCTGCTGGAGCCGCACCGCACGTCGACCAACCGCCGGCGGTATTCGCAGCGCGACATCGTCAAGGTGCAGGTGATCCAGAACCTGACCCGCGAGAAGGGCGTGACGCTCGCGGGCGTCCGCCACATCCTCAGCCTGTTCGAGGTGATGAAGCGCCACAAGGTCGAACCTCCCGTGGAGCTGCGGGACGTGTTCGACCGCTACGCGCAGATAATCGCCTAGCTCGCCTTCTTGCGGCGCTTGTGGGCCGGCGCCCACAGGCTCTCGATGTCGTAGTAGCTGCGCTCGCCCGGAAGGAACACGTGCGCCAGCACCGAGTCGAAGTCCAGCAGCACCCAGCCGGCGTCGTCGTACCCGTCGACGCCGAGGGGCCTGAGCTCCTTCTCCTTCGCGGCCTCGACCATCCCGTCGGCGATGGCGCGAACCTGGCGGTCGGTCTCGCCTTCGCAGATGACGAAGTAGTCGGCGAGCGAGGTCTTCTCGCGGACGTCGAGCACCACGCAGTCCCAGGCTTTCTTGTCGACCGCCGCTTGCCGCAGCAGTCGCGCGAGCTGCAGCGGGGTCAATCCCCGAGGGCGGACTCTGGCCAAGTGCTTCTCGATTATGCCCTGTAAAGGTGGTGGGCGGAGATGTAGCGCTCGACCGCCGGCGGCACCATCCCGCCGATGCTCCTGCCGGCCGCGAGGGCGCGGCGGATCTCGCTGCCGGAGACGGCGGGCGTCGGGCGCGCGCAGAGGATGATCCGGCGCGGGTCGAGGCCGGCGCTCTTCAGCTCCGACTCGCCGGGCGCGGCGCGGCCGGGCCGGCTGACGGCCACGATCGGGGCCAGCGCGAGGACCTCGTCGGGGCGGTGCCACGAGCGCAGCTGCGAGGCGGCATCCCAGCCGAGGACCAGGAACAGCTCGGCGTGCGGATTGGCGCCGCGCAGCGCGAGCAGCGTGTCGACCGTGTACGAGGGACCTTCGCGCGTCACCTCGACGTCGGAAACGGCGAAGCGCGGGTCGCCGGCGATCGCGAGCTTGCACATCTCCAGTCGCTGAGCGGGCGTGGCTTCCGCCGGCGGGCGGTGGGGCGGGCTGCCGGTGGGCACGAAGACGAGCTCGTCGAGCTGGGCGCAGTCGGCCGCGGCTTCGGCCACCGCGACGTGGCCGTTGTGCACCGGGTCGAACGTCCCTCCGAGGATTCCGAGTCTCACGGTTGGTACTCGAACTCGGCGTCGCCGACGCGGACCGTGTCGCCCGGCTGCGCGCCGGCGGCTTCGAGTGCCTCGTTGACGCCGAGCTTGTCCAGCTCGACCTGGAACCGCTCGACGGCGCCATCGCTCTCGAAATTGGTGTGCCCCACCAGTCGCTCCACGCGCTCGCCGCGGACGTCGAATCCCCATGAGCGCTTCTCGACGGTCACGGGCTTGGCGCCGCCCGCGCGGGGGGGCAGCTTCGTAGCCGCGCGCGCCGGCAGCTCGGGCCCCGGTGCACGCTCCACGGCGTCCAGCATCGCGTGCCGGAGCGCATCGAGGCCTTCGCCGCTCAGCGCCGACACGAAGAGGAGCCCTTTGCGCCGCGACCGCGCCCTGAGCGCGCGAACCTCTTCGAGGTCGACCTTGTTGACCGCGACGATGTGCGGGCCGGCCGCGAGCGCGGGCGAAAACGCGGCGACCTCCGCGCGCACAGCCTCGAGGCCGGCCCACGGATCGGTTGCCGCGCCGTCGACCACGTAGGTGAGCACGCGCGTGCGCTCGACATGACGCAGGAACTTGTGGCCGAGGCCGGCGCCGTGGGACGCGCCCTCGATGAGGCCCGGGATGTCGGCGAGCACGAGCCGCCGGTCGCCCTCGATCATCACGCCCAGCTCCGGGTCGAGCGTCGTGAACGGGTAGTCCGCGACCTTCGGCTGCGCGGCGGTCAGCGCCCGCAGCAGGGACGACTTGCCCGCGTTCGGAGGGCCCACCAGTCCGACGTCGGCGATGAGCTTGAGGTCGAGGACTACGGACTTCTCCTCGCCCGGCTCGCCCGGTTCGGCGTGATCCGGCGCCTGTCGCGTGGAGCTCTTGAAATGAACGTTGCCCCGGCCACCGGCTCCGCCGGCGGCCACCACCTCCCGTGCGCCGGGATGGTCGAGGTCGGCGATGAGCGCGCCGTCCTGGTCGAGCACGACGGTGCCGACCGGCACGTCCAGCACGAGGTCTGCGCCCCGCTTGCCGGTCTTGCGGCCCCCGGCGCCGTCTCCGCCCGCGGGCGCCAGGTGGCGTGGCCGGCGCGCGTAGTCGGAGAGGTCCGTCACCTCGTTGGTGGCGCGAAGGATGATCGATCCGCCGCGACCGCCGTCGCCGCCGTCGGGGCCGCCTCGCGGCGTGAACGGCTCGTGCCGGAACGATGCCGAGCCCTTGCCGCCATGACCCGCGCGCAGCACCACGCGCGCCGTGTCGATGAACTCCCGGCGGTGGCTAGGCCTGGTCGTTCGCTTCGACTGTCACGCGGCGGCCGTCCTTGCCGACGCGCTCGTACTTCACGTTGCCGGCGACAAGCGCGAACAGCGTGTGGTCGCGGCCGAGGCCGACGCCCGCGCCCGGCGCGATCCTGGTTCCGCGCTGGCGGACGAGGATGGTGCCGGCGTTGACCGTCTGGCCGGCGTAGATCTTCACCCCGAGCATCTGCGGGTTGGAGTCGCGGCCGTTGCGGGACGAGCCGCCTCCCTTCTTGTGCGCCATTACTTCTCTTCCTTCGCCTTGGCCTTGGCCGCCGCCTTGGTCGCGCGCGGCTTGCGGGTGGCCTTCTTGGCCGGCTCGTCCTCTTTCGCCTCCGCCTCCTTTTTTTCCGCGGCCTTGGCGCTGCCGAAGGGCAGGATCTCCAGCGCCGTCAGGTCGGCCCGCGCGCCGCGGTGCACGCGCACGCGCTTCTTCGACTTGTAGCGCAGCACCTCGATCCGCGGCCCGCGCCGGTGGGCGAGCACCTTGGCCTCGATCTCGAGCCCACCCACAGCGGGAGCGCCCACGCTTATGTCGTCACCGTCGTGGACCAGCAGCACGCGCCCGAAGGTCACCGAGGCGCCGGGCTCGGCGGACAGCCGGTCGACCAGCACGCGGTCGCCGGGGGCCACCCGATACTGCTTTCCACCGCTGACGACGACGGCCGACAGCGATCCTTCCGGCTTGGGCACGGTGCGACATTGTACCGGGCGCTGCCTCCCCACTGCGTGGGGAGGTGGCCTCTGGCGCGGAGCGCCACGGGCCGGAGGGGGGCGTGTGGTTAACCGGTAAGCCGCACGGTAGCGGCATCGAAGCCGTCCGGATAAATGGCGTGCCGCTCGTGCACGACCGTCCGCCGGCGCAGCACCACCGACTGCACGAGCCCCAGCGCCGCCAGGGTGGTGATCGTGGCCGAGCCGCCGTAGGAGATCAGCGGCAGCGGGATGCCCGCGATCGGCAGCACCCCGATGTTCATGCCGACGTTCTCGACGAACTGGCTGAACACCATCACGAAGACGCCCCCAGCGATCAGCTCGCCAAAGCGGTCGGGCGCGACCGCGGCCGCCTTCAGGACCCGAACGAGGAGGGTGCCGAAGATCGCGAGGAGGAACAGGCTTCCGAGCAGGCCGAACTGCTCCGCGTAGATGGCGAACACGAAGTCGGTCGCGCGCTCGGGCACGAAGCCGAGCTGGCCCTGCAGGCCGTGGAGCCATCCCTGGCCGAAGAACCCTCCGGCGCCGACAGCGATGCGGGCCTGGAGCAGGTTGTAGCCTGCGCCGAGCGGGTCGCTGCTCGGGTTGAGGAAGATCTCGAGGCGGCGGCGCTGGTACCCGTGCAGGACGAGCGGCAGCACCGGGATCGTGACCACCGCGGCGAGCCCGATCGATGCGAGCTGCGCCGGGCGGGCGCCGCCCAGGAACAGCATGCCGACGAGGATGGCGGCGAAGACGATCGTCGTCCCCAGGTCGGGCTGGGTGAGGATCAGGGCCGCGGGCGGCGCCGCGAGCGCGAGGACGGCGGCGAACCGGCGCCAGGACAGCGAGGGCTGCCGCCCGAGAAAGGCCGCGAGAGTGACCACCAGCAGGAGCTTGGACAGCTCCGACGGCTCGAGCGGAAAGCCGGCGACCGAGAGCCACCGCCTCGCGCCCAGGGCCGAGCGGCCGACGAGGTGGACGGCGAGCAGCAGCAGCACCATGCCCCCGTACAGGGCCGCCGCCGGCGGCATCAGCCGCCTGTAGTCGAGGGCGGCGGCGAGGACGTAGGCGCCGGCGCCGAGCACGATCCACAGCGACTGCTTCGCCGAGTCCGCGCCGGCGCTGTAGATCGTCATGATCCC
>DATGEO010000082.1:0-16063 GCA_035310015.1 Candidatus Dormiibacterota bacterium
GTTCGCCACGACCGCCTTCGGCCAGGGCGTCGACGTGAACATGGTGCAGATGCTCGCGGCCGTCAACGTGATCGCCAACGGCGGCCGCTACGCGCCGCCGCACGTGGTGGACCGGATCGGCACGCAGCTCAACCCGATCGAACTGCAGCCGCAGCGCCAGGTCATCAGCCCCGCGACCGCCGCGCAGATGACCGCGATGATGGAGCAGGTCGTGCAGAACGGCTCCGGCTGGAGCTCCCGGGTGCGGGGCTTCGAGACGGACCAGGCGGGCAAGACGGGGACGTCGCAGATGCCGGTGAACGGCAGGTACACCTTGAACGTGTGGGCGTCGTTCGTGGGCTTCCTCCCGGCGCAGCATCCGAAGTTCACCATGCTGGTCGTCATTCGCAAGCCGAACTACCCCGGCAGTGACCACGACTGGACGCTCAACGACGGCTACCTCACGGCGGCGCCGATCTGGCAGAAGATCGCGCAGAGCATGGTCGTCGACTGGCGGATAACGCCCGACCCGAAGTAGCGTTTTCTCTCAAGTGAGGCTGACGCTCCTCCAGATCATGGAGGTGACAGGCGGCGGCGAGGTCGGCGGGACGCAGGTCGGAAACACCTACGCGACCTTTCACACCGACTCGCGCGAGGTCGTGCCAGGCGGCGTGTTCTTCGCCCTGCGCGGCGCCGAGATGGACGGCCACCGGTTCGTCCCCGACGCCATCGAGCGCGGCGCGGCCGCGGTGGTCGTCGACCGGCGGATGGGCATCGCACCCGGGATCGCCGAGGTCGTCGTGCCGGACACGTGGGCGGCTCTCTACGCCCTCGCGGGCTTCGTCCTGGAGCTGGTCAAGCCGCTGGTCGTCGGCATCACCGGCAGCAACGGCAAGACGTCGACGAAGGAGATGACCGCGGCGGTGCTCGCGGCCAGGTACGACGTCCTGCGCACCACCGGCAACCTCAACACCGAGACGGGCGTGCCGCTCACGCTGCTCCAGCTCCAGCGCGACCACACCGCGCTCGTGGTGGAGATGGGGCTCCAGCGCGCAGGCGACATCCGGCGCCTCGCCGAGCTGGCCAAGCCGAGCATCGGCGTGATCACCAACATCGGCGTGGTGCACATGGAGTTCTTCGAGTCGCAGGAGCGGCTGGCGCGGTCGAAGGGCGAGCTCGTCGCGGCCCTTCCCCCCGAAGGCCATGCGGTGCTGAACGCCGACGACAGGTTCTTTCCGCTGCTGCAATCGCTTTCCGCGGCGCCCGTGACCACGTTCGGCATGAGCGCGGGCGACTACCGGGTCAGCGACTACCGACCCCTGGCCCAGGGATCGGCGTTCACGGTCCGCGGCGAGCGCATCCGGCTCGCCATCGGCGGGCGGCACCAGGCTCTCAACGCCGCCGCGGCCCTGGCCGCGGGCGAGGCCGCCGGCGTGCCCGTGGCCGATGCGGCCGCGCGGCTGGCCGGCGTCAGCGTCGACCACCGCCTGGAGGAGAAGCCCACGCCGGAGGGTGTGATCGTCGTCGACGACGCCTACAACGCGAGCCCCGAGTCGATGCTGGCCGCCTTCGACGCGATGGCCGAGCGGCGCGGCGGCGCGCGCCTTCTCGCGGTCCTCGGGCACATGGGCGAGCTGGGCGACCTCGCCGAGCAGTCGCACCGCCGCGTCGGCGAACGCGCGCGTGAGGTGTTCGACGCGGTCGCGGTCGTCGACTCTCCGCTCGGCCGGATACTGGCCGAGGCCGCGCACGCCGAGGTCGTGCCCGACAACCCCGCCGCGGCGGAGTGGGTGCGCCGCCACGCCAACCGGGGCGATCGAGTCCTGGTCAAGGGCTCGCACAGCCGCCGCCTCGAAGAGGTCGTGGCCGGGCTGACCGGCCGATGATCCTCGACGCGGTCACGTTCGTCGTGGCCTTCGCCGTCGCCCTCGCCCTCTACCCGCTGATGATTCGACTGCTCCGACACCTGCGGTCGGGTCAGGTCATCCAGGAGGAGCTGCCGGACTCGCACCAGAAGAAGGCGGGCACGCCGACCGGCGGCGGCATCCTCTTCGTCGCCCTCGCGCTCGCCGGCGGCGCGCTGGCGGCGCTGGCGGGCCACAGCGGCGCGCTGCCGGCGATCGCGGGCCTGCTCGCAGGAGGCCTGATCGGCTTCGTCGATGACATCAGCAAGCTGCGCCGCGGCTCGATCGGCATCCCGGCTCGCCTCAAGCTCCCGATCCAGGTCGTGATCGGGTTGATCGTGGCCTGGATCGCGACCGGCGCCGGCATCCAGTCGCCCAGCTCGTGGCCGTACCTGCTGCTGGCCCTGGTCGCCGTCGTCGGCACCGCGAACGCGGTGAACATCACCGACGGCATGGACGGCCTGGCAGCGGGCCTGTCGATCATCGCGATCGGCGCCACGGTGCTGTTCCTCCCGGGCGCGCCGGCGGGCGAGAAGGCCGTCGCGATGGCGCTTTCCGGCGCCCTCGCGGCGTTTCTCGTGTTCAACCGCCATCCCGCGCGCGTGTTCATGGGCGACACCGGCGCGTTGGCCATCGGTTTCGCGCTGGCCGCGATGGCGATCCAGCAGCACCTCGTCCTCCTGCTGCCGATCGTCGGTCTCGTGTTCGTGCTCGAGACGCTGTCTGTCATCATTCAGGTGGCCTACTTCAAGGCCACCGGCGGACGCCGGGTGTTCAAGATGACCCCGATCCACTACACGTTCCATCACGAGGGTTGGTCTGAGAATCGCATCGCGCTCTCTTTCTGGGGCGCGGGGCTCGTCTCGGCTTTGGCCGCCGTCGGGGTGGAAAAGCTCGTCTCGTGACGGTACTGGTGGTCGGCGCGGCGCGCAGCGGCGTCGCCCTCGCCAACCATCTGTCGGCCGCCGGTGAGCGGGTGCGCGTCGCCGACCGCAAGCCGCGCGAGCAGCTCGAGGACGCCATCGCCCAGATGCCGCGTGACGTCGAGCTGCGGCTCGGAGCGCAGGACGCGAGCGTGCTCGACGGCGTGAGCGCCGTCTACGCGAGCCCCGGCGTGCCCTGGGACTCGGATCTCCTGAACCAAGCGCGCGCCCGCGGCATCCGCGTGTCCAGCGAGATCGACCTGTTCCTGTCGCTGTGCCCGGGCACGGTCGTCGGCATCACGGGCACGAACGGCAAGACGACGACCACCGCGCTGACCGGCGACGTGCTTGCGGCCGGGGACCGCCCGGTCGTCGTCGGCGGGAACATCGGCGACACCGTTCTCGATCGCCTGCCCGAGATCTCGCCCGATCACTGGGTCGTGCTCGAGCTGTCGAGCTTCCAGCTCGAGTCGATCGAACGGCCGCGCCTGCACGTGGGCGTCATCCTCAACATCACGCCGGATCACCTCGATCGCCACAAGACGTTCGAGCGCTACGTCGACATCAAGGCGCGGATCATCGAGTTCGCCGAGCCCGAGGATTTCGCCGTGCTCAACGGCAGGGACCATGCGGTGCGCGCCCTCGCCTCGCGCACGCGCGCGCGCGTCGTGTGGTTCGACGAGCACCGGCCCGTGCCGCCGATGCCCATCCCCGGCCGGCACAACCTCGAGAACGCGCTCGCGGCCGCGGCGGTCGGCCGCATCGCGGGCCTGCCGGACGAGACCATCAACCATGCCATCGCGTCCTTCAAAGGCGTCGAGCACCGCCTCGAGCTCGTCGGCGAGTGGGACGGCGTGCGCTGGTACAACGACTCCAAGGCCACGAACCCCGACGCCGGCCGCGTGGCGCTGACCTCGTTTCCCGGCACGCCGCTCGTGCTCATCGCCGGGGGCTACGGCAGCGGCTTCGAGCTGGGGGAGTGGGTGAGGGAGGTCATCGAGCACGTCACGGCGGTCGTCCTCATGGGCGCGTCCGCCGACCTGCTCGCGACCGAGCTGCGGCTGCACCCGAAGGTGATGCGCGCGCAGAGCCTCGCCGAGGCGGTCGACGTCGCGGCCGGGCTCGCGCCGCCCGGAGGGGTCGTCCTGCTCAGCCCGGCCTACAAGAGCTTCGACATGTTCAAAGACTTCGAGGATCGCGGGCGCCAGTTCAAGGAGCTCGTGCGGCGGAGGTTCGCCGCGTGAGCTTAATCCCCACGAACTCGGAGGCTGCGCCGTGAGTTCGCGGGGACCCCTAACGATCACTCGCACCAACCAGCCCGATCGCTACCTGCTCTTCGTCACCGTGCTGCTTTGCGCGGCGGGCCTTGTCATGGTCACGAGCGCGAGCGTCGCGTTCGCCTACACGCAGCATCAGTCGGCCTTCTACTACGCCGAGCGGCAGACCGTGTGGATGGTCATCGGCTTCGTCGCCCTGTTCGTGCTGAGCAAGCTCGACTACCGCAAGCTGCGGCCGCTCGCGCCCGCGGGCGCCGTGGTCGCCGGGCTGATGATGGTTCTCGTCCTCGTGCCGCACCTCGGCGTCTCCGTCAACGGCGCCCGGCGGTGGTTCGACGCCGGGCCGTTCGGAACCTTCGAGCCGTCCGAGCTGGGGAAGCTCGCCTTCGCGGTCTTCATCGCCTACTGGATCGACCGGCGCGGCGCCGAGATCACGGACTTCAAGCGCGGCTTGATCCCTTTCGCCGCCATGCTCGCCGGCGTCCTCGCCCTTCTGATGCTGCAGAAGGACCTCGGCACCGCGATCGTGATGGTCGGCATCTTCGTCAGCGCCTACTGGGCAGGGGGCGGCCGCGTGCGCCACGTCGTGCTGCTGCTGGCGGTGCTGCTCCTCGCCTTCGTGGCGCTGACGCTCGTCGAGCCCTACCGGTTTGCGAGGCTTGTCTCGTGGCAGAACCCTCTCGCCGATCCGCTCGGCGCCGGTTTCCAGTCGACGCAGTCGATCTACGGGCTGGCGTCGGGCGGCTTCTTCGGCGTCGGCATCGGGCACTCGGTCGAGAAGTACGGCTGGCTGCCCGAGGCGCACACCGACTTCATCTTCGCGATCATCGGCGAGGAGACCGGCCTGGTGGGCACGACGCTGGTGATGCTCGGCTTCCTCTTCTTCGGCTGGCGCGGCTATCGGGCCGCGATGCGCGCGGGGGACACTTTCGGCGTCTCGCTCGCCACCGGCCTGACGACGTGGATCACGTTCGAGGCGCTGCTGAACATGGCGACGGTCACCAACACGATCCCGATCACCGGCGTTCCGCTGCCGTTCTTCAGCTACGGCGGCACGGCGCTCGCCAGCACGCTCGCGGCGGTCGGGCTGCTGCTGAGCATCGCCCGCCGCGGCGGGACAGCCCCCAATTCACGAAATCACAGAGGTGCGTATGCGGCTCCTGATCGCGGGCGGGGGGACCGGTGGTCACCTCTTTCCGGCACTCGCCGTGGCCAAAGCCTTCCGCGCTGAAAACCGCGGGTCGGTGCTGATGGTCGGCCGCTCGGGCGGCCCGGAGGAGCGCGCCGTGCCCGAGGCGGGGTTCGAGCTCGAGACAGTGAACGTGCGCGGCCTCGACCGCGATGCCCTGTGGAAAAACGTCGCTCTGCCGTACCTCATCCCCGCGGCCCTGCGCGCCGGCCTCCGGATCGTCGACCGCTTCCAGCCCGACGTGGTGCTGGGGATGGGCGGCTACGTGATGGCGCCCGCGGTCGCCGCGGCGCGCATGCGCCGCATCCCATACGTGCTGCATGAGAAGGACGTGAGGCCCGGCCTCGCCACCAGGATGTTCGCCGGCGGCGCCGCCTGCGTATGCACGACCCTGCCCGGAACCGAGAAGTCGTTAAAGGCGCCCCGCATCGTCCAGACCGGCGTGCCGCTGCGCGACGGCTTCGATCCGCGGTCGCCCAACGTGCCGCCGCGAGTGCTGCTCGTGACCGGCGGGAGCCAGGGCGCGCGCAATCTCAACCAGACGGTCTGGGCCGCGCTGGACGAGCTCACCCGGCGCTACGAGCAGGTGATCCATGTCGCCGGCCGCCAGGGCGAATCGGGGGTCGCGGTGCACGAGCGCCGCCGCTACCTGGGCATGAGCTTCACCGAGGACATGGCGGGCCTGATGGCGCAGGCGGACCTGGTCGTCTGCCGGGCGGGGGTCGGAACGATCGCCGAGGCCACCGCCGTCGGCCTGCCGATGGTGCTGGTACCGGGCACGTTCGGCGGCGCCCACCAGGAGGCGAACGCCGCGGCGATGGTCGAGGCCGGCGCCGCGGTGCGCATCCCCGACAGGGACCTGACGCCCAAGCGGCTCCTCGACGTCCTCGACTCCTTCGACCCCGAGCGCCTGCGCGCGATGGCCAAGGCCTCGGCCGCCGCCGGACGGCGCGACGCGGCCGAGCGGGTCCTGCGCGTTCTCGATGAGGTGGCCGGGGAGGTTCGGGGTTGAGGGTTCACCTGATGGGCATCGGCGGCACTGGAGTTTCGGCGATCGCGCGCGTGCACCTGGCGCGCGGCGACGAGGTTTCAGGCTGCGATCTCCGCGAGTCGGACGTGACCTACGCCCTCGAGGATGCGGGCGCGCGCATCTCCATCGGCCATGACCCCGAGCACGTGCTGGGCTGCGACCGTCTCATCTACGGCCGCGCGACGGCGCAGGCGGGCGCCTCGGAGATCGAAGCCGGCCGGGCGATGGGCGTCGAGGTCCTCACTCACGCCGAGGCGCTGGCGGGCATGCTCGCCGAGACCGACTCGATCGGCGTCGCGGGCTCCGCGGGCAAGACGACGATCACGCACATGATCGGCACGATCCTGGCCAGCGAAGGCTTCGACCCGACGGTCCTGGTGGGCGACGGCGCCAACGTGCGCACCGGCAGCTCCAGGTGGCTCGTCGCGGAGCTGGACGAATCGGACCGCTCGCTGGTGCTGCATCATCCCCGCCGCGCGCTGGTGAGCAACATCGACTTCGACCACGCCGACCACTACAAGGACGCGGACGACGTCGCGAGCGTGTTCCAGACCTTCCTCAACGGCCTGCCCGCGGACGGCCTCGCGGTGGTCTGCGCCGACGACCCGCGCGCCGCGGCGCTGGGCTCGTCCGCGCGCCGCGTCACCTACGGCTTCGTCGACGGCGCCGACTACCGGTGCGGCCGGGAGCGCCCGTTCCCGATCTTTCACGGCGGCGAGGAGCTGGGTCGCGTGAACCTCCGGCCGCCCGGCTGGCACAACGTGCAGAACGCGACCGGCGCGGCGGCGATGGCGCTGGAGGCGGGCGTGAGCTTCGCGGGCGTGCGCGCGGGCCTCGAGCAGTTCACCGGCGCGCACCGCCGCCTCGAGTTCATCGGCGTCTTCCAGGGCGCGGCGGTGTACGACGACTACGGCCACCATCCGGCCAAGGTGCGGGCGACGCTCCAGGCCGCGCGGGAGCTGCGGCACCGACGGCTGATCGTCGTCTTCCAGCCGCATCGCTACTCGCGTCTCGCCGCGCTGCTCGACGACTTCGCGCGCGCGTTCGACGGCGCGGATCGCGTCCTCATCCTCGACGTGTACTCGGCGGGCGAGGACAACCCGACGGGTATCAGCGCCGGCGACCTGGCCGACCAGATGCCGCGCGGCATCTACGTGGGCGGGTTCGCGGAGGCGCGCGAGGCCCTCGAAGGCCTCGTCGGTCCCGACGACCTGGTGCTGATCATGGGCGCGGGCGACGTCCGCGAAAAGTTGGGCGATGAGCTGGCGCACAAGATCTAAAGGCGCGGGGGGATCAGATCCCCCCGCGGAACCCCCCTTGGCCTCCTCGCCTGCCCTTGGCAGCCTGACGATAGGGTGGTCGGGCTCAGCCCGACCACGCCGGCGACGAGGCCGTTGAAATGACCTGGCGCACAAGATCTAACGTCGAGTGGCTGCGCGGCCTGGCCGGGGTCAAGGAGCGCGAGCCGCTGGCCACGCGCACCTCGTTCGGGATCGGCGGGCCCGCCGACTTCTTCGTCGAGGTCGGACGCGCGGAAACGATCGAGAAGGTCCTGTCCGGCTGCGTGGAGCGCGGCATCCCACACCTGCTGCTCGGCGCGGGCACCAACCTGCTGATCGCCGACGCGGGCATCGAAGGCCTCGTCATCCGCGTCGAGAACCGCGACCACAGCATCGACGGCACGCGCGTCCGCGCGGGCGCCGGGCTGAAGATGATGCGGCTCGCGCGCATCGTCGCCGACGCCAACCTGCGCGGGTTCGAGTTTGCGATCGGAGTGCCGGGAACGGTCGGCGGCGCGGTGTACCAGAACGCGGGCTGCTGGGGCAAGGAGATGCGCGAGGTGCTGGTCGAAGCGTGCGGCTTCGTGCCCGGCCACGGCCGAGCGACCTGGACGCCCCTGCAGCTGAAGCTCGGCTACCGCACCTCCGCGCTGCGCGAAGGCGCGCTCGAGGGGGCGCTGGTCATCGACGCCACCATCCAGCTCGAGCGCGGTGACGGGGAGGAGGCGCGCCGGCTCATGGCAAAGCTCACGCGTGAGCGCGGCGAGACGCAGCCGATCAAGACCAAGAACTGCGGCAGCGTGTTCAAGAACCCGCCGGGCGACTCGGCCGGCCGGCTGGTGCAGGCCGCGGGCCTCAAGGGTGTGCGTGAGGGCAGGGCCGTGGTGTCGGAGCTGCACGGCAACTTCATCGTCAACGAGGGCGGCGCGAAAGCGGCCGACGTCGCGAAGCTCATCGAGCGCGTGCGCGCCGAGGTGAAGAACCGGTTCAACAAAGAGCTCGAGCCCGAGGTCGAGTTCGTGGGCCGCTGGAAATGAGGGTGGCGGTTCTGTGCGGCGGCCGGTCCGCCGAGCGCGAGGTGTCGCTCAAGTCCGGCGCCCAGGTGCAGCAGGCGCTGCGCGGCATGGGCCACGACGTGACCGCGGTCGACATCGACTCGAGCACGTGGGACGTCCTGCGCGACGGCGGCTTCGACTGCGTGTTCAACGCCCTCCACGGGCGCCTGGGTGAGGACGGCACGGTGCAGGGGATGCTCGAGCTGCTCGGCCTGCCTTACACCGGCTCCGGCGTGCTCGCCTCGGCGCTGTGCATCGACAAGGCGCGCGCGAACGAGATGATGCGCGGCGGCGGCCTGAACATCCCCGACTTCGAGGAGCTGGAGGTGAAGCAGGGCGTCGCGGGCGACGTGGTCGAGCGATTGGTCGGTCGGTACGGACTGCCGCTGGTGGTCAAGCCGGTGCGCGAGGGATCGACGATCGGCGTCACCATCGCGCGCGACGCCGACGACGTGGCGAGCGGTCTGCTGCTGGCCTCGAGGTACGACCGCCGAGTCCTGATCCAGAAGTTCCAGGCCGGCACCGAGATCACAGTCGGGGTGCTGGCGACGCCCGACCTGCAGGTGCTGCCCACCCTGGAGATCGTCAGCGAGAACCCGGTCTACGACTACGACGCGAAGTACACGGCGGGCCGCTCGCACCACATCATCCCCGCCCGCATCCCCGAAGCCGCGCGCGAGGGTGCCGCCCAGGCCGCGGGCCGCGCGTTCACGCTGCTCGGCTGTTCGGGCATGGCGCGGGTCGACATCATCGTCGACGGCGCGGGCGCGCCCTGGCTGCTGGAGGTGAACACGGTCCCCGGCCTCACCGCGCTGTCGCTGCTGCCCGACGCCGCGAAAGCCGCGGGCATCTCCTTCGACGAGCTGTGCAGGCGATTGGTCGAGCACGCCGTCGCCCGCAACCGGCTGCAGGTGGGGCCGCCCCGTGCCTCTTAAGCGCAGGCGCTCACGCTTTCCGAGCATCGATTGGAGGCGCACCATCGACTCCACCGAGCCGCTGAAGGGCCAGCTGTGGACGCGCTCCGAGAAGGCTTTGAAGGAACCCGACGTGCACTGGTCGCGCCGCGCGATCGCGGGCGCGGTCGCCGTGCTCGAGTGCGCGCTGCTGGCCTGGCTCGTGTTCGGCCCCGCGTTCTCGATCCGCACGGTCCACGTCACCGGCGCCCGGCACCTGAGCATCTCCCAGGTGCTCGCCGCCGCGGGCCTCGACCCCAATGCCTCCGTGCTCACTATCGACGGCCAGTCCGACGAGCAGCGACTGCTGGACCAGACCTGGATCCGGGCCGCGAGCGTGCAGCCGCAGCTCGACGGCACCCTGGACATATCGGTGAGCGAGTGGGTGCCCGTCGCCGCGTATCACTCCGGCGCGAGCGGCAAGCTCTTCCTGCTCTCCGACCAGGCGGTCGTCCTCGGCCCGGCGCCGTCCGCGGGCGCGCTCACCAACATCCAGGGACCCGCCGGCCATGACCCGAAGACCGGCGACCGGGCGCTCGACCCCGAGCTGCTCGTCGCGCTCGTGAACATGCAGCGCCTCCTGCCCGGCCTCATCGGGCAGCAGGTCTCGCACTTCATCGTCGACTCCTGCGGCGACCTGACGATGGTTTCGATGCGCGGGTGGAAGGTCTACTTCGGTCGCGTGCTCACGCCCGAGGAATATGCGTCGCTTCGCGACAAGCTGGCCGCGTTGAAGGCCATCAACGGCAAGGTCAACTACGACTCGGCAGACCTCGACTACGTCAACGTGATGAACCCTTCAGAGCCTGCCGTAGCGTTCAAATCCAAGGAACCTCCGCCGCCGTCGCCGGCGGCCTCGCCGTCTCCGGGTGCGCCGTCGCCACCACCGTCCCCCACGCCTGTTTGCAAGTAAGCTGACGCGCCATGCAGGTGATCGTCGTCGCCGTCCTCTTCGCCCTGCTCGGCGTGCTGCTCGGGCTGCTTTCGCCGGTGACGATTCCGATCACCTACGCGCGCTACACCGCCATCTCCCTGCTCGCCGCGCTGGACTCGATCTTCGGCGCGTTCAAGGCCTACATCGCCGGCTCGTTCGAGCCTCGCGTCTTCTTCAGCGGTCTCATCACGAACATGGCCCTGGCCGCCGGCCTGACCTTCTTCGGCGACAAGCTCGGCGTCGACCTCTCGATCGCCGCCATCGTCGCTTTCGGAGTCCGGATCTTCAACAATCTCGGGGCCATCCGGCGTCACTATTTGTGACAGCGCTGTTGGTAAGGAGGCACAAGGCCTAGAGACCGGCCCGCCGCCACCCACAAAATCTGGTTCCCCTCGCGCCCGGGAGCCTATATAATCCCCGCAACCCGCCCTCGAATATCTCTACGTCCCAGGAGGCATCCCAGCACCGTTTTGCCACGGCGGAAGAAAACCGTCGGTCTCGACCTAGGCACGAGCCGGGTCGCCGTGATCATCGCCGAGTCTGACGACCCCGGGGGTCCGATCAGCGTCATCGGCGTGGGCGAGGTGCCCTCCGACGGCCTGCGCAAAGGCGTCGTCGTCAACCTCGACAAGACGATCGCGGCCATCCAGGCGGCGGCGGTGCAGGCCGAGCGGATGGCCGGCCAGCGCATCGACTCGGTCGTCGTCTCGCTCGGCGGCACGCACCAGTGGTCGCAGAATTCCACGGGCGTGGTCGCGGTCGCGCGGCCCGACCGGGAGATCTCCGAGGACGACGTGCAGCGCGTGGTCGAGGCATCGCGCGCGGTCAGCATCGCGTCCGACCGCCAGGTCGTTCACGTCATCCCGCGCGCCTACACGGTCGACGGCCAGGAGGGCGTTCGCGACGCCGTCGGCATGACCGGGCAGCGGCTCGAGGTCGAGACCAACATCATCACGGGCGCGCAGACGGCAATCCAGAACGTCATCAAGTGCGTGCACGGCGCGGGCTTCGACATCGAGGACGTCGTCTGCGCGGGGCTCGCGGCGGGCGAAGGCGTGCTGACGCCGCAGGAGATCGACCTCGGGGTCTGCCTGGTCGACATCGGCGCGGGCAACACCGCGGTGGTCATCTACAACGAGGGCTCGGCGCGCCAGCTCGCGGTGCTGCCGGTGGGCGGCAACCATGTCACCAGCGACATCGCGATCGGCCTGCGCACCACGCTCGACGAGGCCGAGACCCTGAAGCTCAACTACGGGCACACGCTGCCCGACGTCATCGACCACGGGGAGAAGGTCGAGGTGCGGCAGGTCGGCGGCGACCGCATCCAGGCGCTGCCGCGCCGGTTCCTGGCGGAGATCATCGGCCCGCGCATGCAGGAGATCTTCCAGATGGCGCGGGAAGAGGTCCGCAAGTGCGGGTTCGACGGGCTTCTGCCCGCGGGCGTCGTCGTCAGCGGCGGCGGCGCGCGGCTGATGGGCACCACCGACGCGGCTCAGAACGTCTTCGACGCGTCCGTCCGCCTCGGCCAGCCGCTTGGGCTCACGGGCCTGGCCGACCGCTGCCAGGGACCGTCGTTTGCGGTCGCCGCCGGACTCGTCGCGTGGGGCTCGAGGTCGCACGCGCGGGTTTACGCGGCCAACGGCCGGCAGACCGTGACGCTCGGCTCGACATACCAAAAAACAGTGAGGTGGCTCCGAGATTTTTTCTAGAGAAGACCAACGCAACCAGCTTGAGCTCGCCATAGCCAAAGCAAGAACGAAGGAGGATCACGTCATAGTGATGAAGGAAAGCGAGCTGCACGAAGGCCGGGCCCGGATCAAAGTCGTCGGCTGCGGCGGCGGCGGCGGGAACGCGGTCAACCGGATGATCTCGAAGGCCCTCAAGGTCCAGTTCATCGCGGTCAACACCGACAAGCAGGCGCTCGAGCGCTGCCAGGCGGACGTCAAGGTGCAGATGGGCAGCAAGCTCACGCGCGGCCTGGGCGCCGGCGGCGACTGGACGCGCGGCCGCGACGCCGCGGACGAGAGCCGCGCCGAGCTGGCCGAGGTGGTCAAGGACTCGGACATGGTGTTCATCACCGCCGGCATGGGCGGCGGCACCGGCACCGGGTCGGCCGCGATCGTCGCCCAGGCGGCGAAAGAGGCGGGCGCGCTGACGATCGGCGTCGTGACGCGGCCGTTCGCGTTCGAGGGCCGGGTGCGCAACGACACGGCTGAGGAGGGCATCAAGGCCCTGCGCAGCAACGTCGACGCTTTGATCGTGGTCCCGAACGACCGGCTGGCGCAGGTCGCCAGCTCCAAGACCACGCTCGAGGAGGCGTTCCGGATGGCGGACGACGTCCTCCGCCAGGGCGTGCAGGGCATCTCCGACCTCGTGACTCAGCCCGGCGTGATCAACCTCGACTTCGCCGACGTGAAGGCGATCATGGAGAACGCGGGCGAGGCGCTGATGGGCATCGGCCACGGCGCCGGCGACACGCGCGCCGAGGACGCGGCCAAGCAGGCGGTGTCGAGCCCGCTGCTCGAGACGTCGATCGACGGCGCCAAGGGCATCCTGTTCAACATCACCGCCGGCAAGAACATCACCCTGCAGGAGGTCCAGAAGGCGGCCGAGATCGTCCGCGCGGCGGCCGACCCGAGCGCCAACATCATCTTCGGCGTCGTCCGCGACGACACCATGCAGGACGAGATCAAGGTGACGGTCATCGCCACCGGCTTCGCCGGCAAGACCCAGTCCGAGTCGCGCCAGCAGGTCACGGAGACGCGGAAGGCGCTCGAGCGGCCGGAGTTCGGGGCGGAGGACCTGGGCGACATCAACATCCCGGCGTTCCTGCGCAACCGCATGTAGTCTGAGTTGAAGTTGATTTTCCGCTTGGGTTTCCTCTCATAAAATGCGCTGCCCGTACTGCGGCCATCACGACCTGAAGGTCGTCGACTCGCGCGACTCCGAGGTGGGGGAGGCGATTCGACGGCGGCGTGAGTGCCTGCAGTGCGGGCAGCGATTCACGACGTACGAGCGCATCGAGACGGTGCCGTTCTTCGTCACCAAGAAGGACGGCCGCCGCGAGGACTTCGACCCGCAGAAGCTGTTCAACGGCCTGAAGAAGGCGACCGAGAAGCGCGACATCTCGCCGGAGCGGCTGCGGGCCATCGTCGACGACATCGAGGCGGAGCTGCGCCGGTCGGGCCGGGTGGAGATCCCGAGCGGCGAGATCGGCGAGATGGTCATGGACCGCCTGCGGGACCTCGACGAGGTCGCGTACATCCGCTTCGCGTCGGTGTACAGAGAGTTCATGGACCTGCAGCAGGTCAAGCGCGAGATCGAGCAGGTCCTGAGCTCGCGCCGCCCGTAGCAGGCGTCCAGACACGCGTTTGTATACAAAAGTGCGAAATTTCGCCGCCATTTCGCGCGTTTGTGCACAAACGAGGATTTAGCTCCACCGTGGAGGTGCTTCGCATCGCGGAGCTGGCGGGCGAGCACCGCCTGGTCCACGCCTTCTCCACGCTCGAGCTCGGCTCGATGGGCCTGACCAACGCCCCCGACCCCGCCGCCATCCACGCCGCCCGGCGCGGCTTCGCGCGGAGCCTGGGCCTCGACCCCGACACCCTCACCGTCGCGGGCGCCGTGCACGGCGCCGACGTGGCCCGCATCGCCGAGCCGCAAGCCAGCGTCAAAGGCGTCGACGCCCTCATCACCGACCGGCCGGGCATCGCCCTGTTCGCCACGTTCGCCGACTGCTACCCCATCGTCGTCTGGGACCCGGTGCACAAGGCCGCCGGGCTGGTGCACGCGGGCTGGCGCGGCACCGAGGCCCGCGTCGCCCAGGCCACGGTGGAGGTCCTGCGGGACGCCTTCGGCTCCCAACCACGCGAGCTGATGGCCGGCATCGGGCCCGGCATCTGCGGCCGCTGCTACGAGGTCGGCGAGGAGGTGGCGACGCGCTTCGACCCGCTCTTCAGCACCAGAAAGACAGACGGGAAATTCCTGCTCGACCTGGCCGCCGCCAACCGCGCGCAGCTGCAAGACGCCGGCGTCGCCAGAGTCTTCGACATCGGTCTCTGCACCAAGGAAACCGCGTACCTGCCCTCGCACCGCCGCGAGCCCGACGGCACACGCTTCGGCGCCATCGTCGCGATCCGGTGAGCGTCGCCCAAAACCTCGAGGCGGTCCGCGAGCGCATCGCCCGCACCGGCCGCAACCCGGAGGACGTGACGATCGTCGCCGTCACCAAGGGCTTCGGCGCGGAGGCGTGCCGCGAAGCGCTCGCGGCCGGGCTCAGCAACCTCGGCGAGAACCGGGTCCAGGAGGCGCTGGGCAAGATGGACGCCGTGGCCGGCGCGCAGTGGCACCTCATCGGCCACCTGCAGTCGAACAAGGTCAAGCACGCCGCAGGGCGGTTCGCGCTCATCCAGTCCATCGACAGCGCCCGCCTCGCCGAGCAGATCGCGCGGGTACACCCGACTCAGGCGGTGCTCGTCGAGGTCAACGTCTCTCGCGAACCCCAGAAATCGGGAGCGCCGCCCGAAGAGGCGATGGACGTGATCGCCGCCGTCGCCGGCACGCTCGACCTCCGGGGACTGATGGCGATGGGCCCTACGCACGGCGACCCGATGCCCGCTTTCAGAGAGCTGAAGACCATGCGCGACCAGGCCGAGCAGCGACTCGGCCGCGCGCTGCCGGTACTGTCCATGGGCATGAGCGCGGACTTCGAGGCGGCCCTGGTCGCCGGAAGCACGATGCTACGATTGGGCCAGGTTCTCTTCGGGCCGCGGCCCGCCTGAAGCTATGTCCCTGATCGCAACCCTTCTCATCTATGTCCTCTACGCCTTCATGATCGTGCTCTTCGTGAGGGTGGCCTTCTCGTGGCTGAGCCCGTACCCGACCAACGCCGTGTCGCGCTTCGCCTACCGCGTGACCGACCCTGTGCTCGAGCCGGTCCGCCGCTACGTGCCGCCTATGTCGGGGCTCGACCTCTCGCCGCTGGTCGTCTGGCTGGTCGTGATCTTCGTGATCGCCGCCCTGCGCACGCTGCAATAACCCCGCACATGGAAAAAGTCGATCAGCGGGTCAAGTTCCCGGAGCTGGAACGGCAGCTCATGGCGAAGTGGAAGGACGAGAACACCTTCCAGAGGTCGCTCGACCTGCGCCAAGGCCGGCCGCGCTTCGTCTTCTACGAAGGTCCGCCGACGGCCAACGGCATGCCGGGCACGCACCACATCCTCGCCCGCTCGTTCAAGGACCTCTTCGGCCGCTACAAGACGATGAAGGGCTTCTACGTCGAGCGCAAGGCGGGCTGGGACACGCACGGCCTGCCGGTCGAGCTCGAGGTCGAGAAGGCGCTGAACATCTCGGGCAAGTTCGACATCGAGAACGAGATCGGCGTCGAGCGCTTCAACCGGCTGTGCCGGGAGAGCGTCTACAAGTACGTCGACCAGTGGGTCGCGTTCAGCCAGCGCATGGCGTTCTGGCTCGACTACGAGCACGCCTATTGGACGCTGACGTCCGACTATATCCAGTCCGTCTGGTGGGCGCTGAGCGA
>DATGEO010000083.1:0-33708 GCA_035310015.1 Candidatus Dormiibacterota bacterium
TCTCGATTGACCGGGCGACGTCGAAGGCCACGCAGCCCTTCTCCGCCCGGGTGGCCACGATGTGTCTGGCGAGGACCTCGGCGACAGCGTCGCCACTGCCGGGCTTGGCCTTGTAGCGCGCAATGATCGTCAGCAAGTTCCGGACTGTGTCAGGCGGTGATCGCCACCTCAGCGTCGAGTCCAGGTCGATCGAAGTCGGGCAGGAGCCTCATGATGCCACGTGCAGCGTCACTCAGTGCTCGACAGCGTTGATCGGGCAGCCCCGCCTTCGGCGGCTCATCTCCGCCATTACCCCGAGCAAGCCAGCTTTCGTAAGCGCGGCCGATCGCCTCCTCACGCACCCAGAGGTTGGCGACTGAAACGCCGATCGCTAGCGCATATCGATCTCGGCGAACCTTGCGCGCCATGTCACTCTTTAACAGGGCAGCCGCTTCGTATGTCTTCAACAGGCTGTAATCCTCGTTTAGGACGATCGGTGGGATGTCACCCGCGACGTCCTTCAGGTCGCCATACAGCTCTGGATCAGCGCCCGCGAGCGCCTCGCCCGACATTCTTCTGGAGGTCTCCGGCCGTGTCTATGGTCCAGCGGTTGTCCTTTTCGTCTTCGAGTCGATGCCAGACCAGTGCGACCTGGGAGCACTGGCGCGGTACTCCCCACCAGGACTGCTGAGGCTGGCGGCATGGGCTGACGGAGCAAGACAGCAATGTCGGCAGGGACAGGAGGCTGGTTTACGCCGCCTTCAGCAGGAAACCCCGCAGCGGCTTCAGGTCACTTTCCCAGAAGATAACGACCCCGTGCTGGTTTTGTGCTTCTTCGAGATGTCGCAGTTTGAAGACGCCCGAGAGAACGGCGGCAGTGATCGCGCGATCACCAAATCCCGATCGCCAAATCCGTGCCTTGCCGCCGATCTCACGGATTAGGCGTTTCACGCTGTTCAAACTGCTGTTGCTTACTTTGCATTCAATCAGGAGCAGACGCCCATCTCGAAGCTTGACCGGTACATCGCACTTAGTTCCGATGACATTGGTCTCGCGGCAATACTGGCCCTTGTCAAGTGATTCTGCCGTCACGTCGATGGCGCCGGTTCGTACGACGTCGAAGTTACAGCCCTTCAACACAGCGCTGACGGCCGCCTCCTGTCGCGCTGACGACTCGCCACGGCGTTTAGTCGCCACCCTTTGTGCAGCCCAGAGGCCCGCCGTCCACTCCAGCGCAATTTTGAGCTCGGCCGCAGATGGCTTGCGCGGGGGTGCGGCGAACAGCCATGGAAAGCGTCGTCGGTCCAGAGCCGCCTCGATCACCGAAGCAGCCGCCGCAGCCAGGCGAGCCTCCAGGTGCCTCCGATTTGCAACTCGGCCATCGGCGATTATGTCCAGATCGTCGGCGCTTATCGGTGGCCCTCCGAGATACCGTGCAGGCGTAACGAGGCGCGGACTGTTGCCGAATGCCTGACCTTTCGCGAGTGAGCGCAAGTTGTCGGTCGCCGCAAAGAGCTCCTTGACCTCCACTAACGACTCCTCGAAGACAGGCTTGTATTGGGAGGCGCCTTCAGCGAGTCGATCCTTAATAAAGGCGGCCGTCGCGTCCTGTCGAGCGGTTTCGAGCTGTTGTGATGACCACCGTGGCGGATCGACAAACGCCCTTGGCATCTAACTAGTCGATCGCCGGAATTGGAAGCGCCTCAAGCTCTCTCGGCTCAAACTTTTCAAGACCACCTTGGTATGTGCGGCCCCGGCCGCGAAAACAGGAACGGTTGCTATTGAGAACGTCCACCAGGGCGGCCATTTGCTGACGGGACATCGGACTCCGCGGATACAAACCATGACCAATATTGATAAGAAGCAGGCGATCCGGATTCAGAGCGAATCGAGGTGCCTGTCGGGCCATGTACGAGGCCACGATTGGCGGCGGCTCCTGCTCACCCAGCCACCACCAGGGTCTTCGATGCATGCAGATGTAACCGGATGATATTGCCGGCCGATCTTCAGAGGTGCGCTCGCCTGCCCTCAGATATGCGTCCAGTTCTGGATTTGACTCCCTGTCGATAGACCGCGGTACTCGAAGCACCACCTTGCGGTCGGGAGCATCGCGCAGGACTCCATCGGATTCCAAGATTTCCCTAGCGTCCGTAATCGCAGGAACGCACCATGCCTCGATTTGGAGCCTCCTCGCCTCCTCACGCTCCAATACAAAGAACTTGTTGCGACCGGTGACCAGACCGCGATGAACTGAAACGAGGCTACCGAGCGGCACCTTGCCAACCTCATTATGGGTATGCTCAAGGCGGGTCCACCGCGACGAGTTCTGTAGCACTCTGCGATCAGTTGAGCTACCCACCGAAAGGTCCGTTAGTTCGTCCACGGAACTCACACGCCTAACTCGGACAGGCTCGTCGGAATCGCCAACTCGCCAACACGTGATGGCTGCGGTCGACTGAGCGTCGTCGAATACAGCCGACTCCTGTTCAAGGATGTGTAGAGCAGAAATGCCGAGTCCATCGAGCATGAGTGCCCTTATGGCGGCACCGTAGCCGACGTCAAGCCACTCTGAGCTTGTGAGGAAGCTGCCCACGTCGCCCGGCCTCGAGTTCAATGCCGCTGCGAGAAAGAAATGGGCGTGCAGCCCTGCAAGCCCTGAGACTGTGACGCCAAGCTCGCGACCAGCGGAGCTCGCCCACGCTTTTGCCTCGGCCGACAGGTCGTGGTGGCGAACGTACGGTGGATTGCCGATGAAGGCGGTGGAGCCCGCGACTGGGGGGAGGCTTAGCGTCCTGAAGTCACCATTGACGACTGTCGCTCGGTGAGCCCCCACAATTCTGAGGAACGCTCGCGTCATAAGTGTTGCCAACGGGTCAAGATCGACGGCGAGAAGGGGGATGTCGGGGTTGCGTATCGCCACGGCTGCTGCGAACCGTCCGCTTCCGCATCCAGCGTCGACAACCCGGACCGGGCGCTGTTCCAGCACCCAGGTAACCATAGGCTCCACTAGCGCCGCTGGCGTATAGAACGCACCAAGGGTCCGGCGCTCTAACGGGCTGCGAAGGCTAGAAAACGCGCGACCGAGCGGATCGAAGCCTCGAGACATCTCGCGGCTGATAGCAGTTATGGCCTCTGGGTCGATTGGCCCGACAGCTTTGTCGAGTAGGCAACGCTCCTCGCCGCTCAGCGCGCCGCCGAACTCGGCCGCACCGAGCGCAGCCGCCACTCGGACGAGGTCGCGCTCCGATGCGACCGCCAGTGCCCTGGTTGCAATGTTTGCTATCACACGTTCCTCGACGAAAGGTAGAGCGGGCTGGGAAAAGGATATTCGGTTGTGGTTGGTCGTGGTGGCCTTGTGCACGCCACCGACTTAACCGCACCCGAGGCCGATAAGGAACCCAGGCTATGAAGACGGTAGAAGCGTGTGAGCGCCTCGTCCTCGGGTCGTGGTCCGTTTTTCCGGCCGGCACCCACTACCAATTTCGCCCGCGGCACGCCGGCGATAACGACGCCCCAGCTTCCGGAAAAAGCGCGCGGTTGCGCGGTGCGCCACGTTGCGATCTCGGTGCTCTGAGTCGGCCGTTCAGGCAGCCTGGGTGGTCACGACGCGGATGATCGGCATCATCCGCACCGGGTCGACCACCCGCAGCTCGCCCGCCCTGCCCTGGATGATCCCGGCTCGGCGCAGCTCGCCGACCGTCCGCGTCACGACCTCACGAGCCGAGCCGATCGAGGCGGCCAGTTCCCCTCTCGATCAGGCCTGGGATCGGCGGGCCACCGGCGAAATCGGTGATGGCGCCGGCCGGGAACAAAACGGACCTCGACCCGAGGAGGAGATGCTCGCGCGCTTCGGCGCTGAGTGGTGGGCCGGGAGGGATTTGAACCCCCACAGCTTTCGCGGGTGGTTTACAGCCACTTGAGCTCGCCAATGCCCAGCCGACCCACTGAAGAGCAGTAATCGTACGCAAATCGGGTCCCGCGCCCGACGCCGCCCGATCCCGCCCGGCCGCCCCGATAATGGCCCCGTGACCCGCGGCGCCGGCTACGCCCGATACATCCTCGGCGTCATGGTCGCGATCAACTTCCTGAACTACATGGACCGCTACGTCGGCGCGGCCGCCTCCCCGCTCATCCAGAAAGAGTTCCACCTCGACGACAGCCAGATAGGCCTGCTCGGCTCGGCCTTCCTCCTCGTCTACGCCCTCGCCGCCATCCCCTTCGGCTACTGGGCCGACCGGGGCATGAGGAGAACCGTCATCGGCGCCGGCGTCCTGGTCTGGAGCGTGGCCACGCTCTTCACCGGCTTCTCCCGCAACTTCGCGCATCTCTTCACCACCCGCGCGGTGCTCGGCGTCGGCGAGGCCGGCTACTACCCCGCCGGCACCAGCCTGCTCAGCGACTACTTCCCCAAAGAGCAGCGCGGCCGCGTGATGTCGATCTGGGGCGTCGGCAGCACGATCGGCATCGCCGTCGGTTTCGCCGGCGGGGGCTACATCGCGGAGAAGTTCGGCTGGCGCGACGCCTTCTTCTTCGCCGCCGTGCCCGGCATCATCTGCGCGCTCCTCGCGTTTGGCATGCGCGAGCCCAAGCGCGGCAGCGCCGAGCATCGCGGCCCGCAGCTCGAGAAGACGACGGACGCGAGCCTGCGCAACTTCCTCAACCTCATGCGCATCCGCACGCTCCGGGCCACGATCCTGAGCCAGACGCTCCTGTACTTCGTGCTCGCGTCCAACGCCTTCTGGCTGCCCATCCTGCTCAACCGCCGATTCGGCATGTCCGTCAGCAAGGCCGGCCTGCTGGCGGGAGTCGTGATCGTGCTCGGCGGCCTCATCGGCACGCTCGGCGGCGGCTGGCTGTCCGACCATCTGGGCAAAGACGAGCCAAAGGCCTACATCCAGGTCGGCATCGCCGGTTTTCTCGTCGGCGCGGTATTCATCGTCATCGCCCTGGTGGCGCCGCTCAACGTGGGCCCGATCCCGATCTTCGTCCCGGCCTTCCTGGTCGGCGTGGTCGCGATCTACCTCTATTCCGGGCCGTTCACGGCCATCAGCCAGGCGGTGGTGAGCCCGGCGCTGAGGGCGAGCGCGGTCACGATGCTGATCTTCATCTCCCACGTCTTTGGCGACTCGCACTCGACCTTCGACATCGGCCTCCTCTCGGACCACATCGGCAGCCTGCAGATGGCGCTGCTGATCACGTCACCGACGCTGCTGGTCATCGCCGCCCTGGTCGCGGCAACCGGCCTCAGCTCGGCGAAGCCGGACACGGAGAAGATGGAAGAGGAGTGGGCTCGCCGCCCGGCTGCCGAGCCGGCGCTGGCGACCGCCGCCGCTACTGGTAGATGAAGCCCTCGAGCCTGGTGCCCAGCTGCCCCGGCTTGATCGTGCGCCAGTCGATCACGTCGAACGCGACATAGTTCATCTCCGACACGGTCCACGAACCGTCGGAGTTCACCGCCTCGACGTACGCGACGTGCCCAAGGTAGCTCTCCCACGTGACCATGATCGCCCCAACCCTCGGGGTCGGCCCGACCGCGTAGCCCTGCGCCCTCGCGTTGTCGTACCACCAGCCCGCGTCCCCGGTCCACGTCACGTTTCGCCACGTCGCCACGTAGTAGGTGCACCAGCCGACCGGGAACTTGCTGTTGACGTACGGCCCGAGGCAGCACGACTTGACCACGGTCGGCATCGCGCCGCCGCCGCCGTAGCTGGCGTGCACCTGGTAAACCGCCGGCGGCGGTGGGAAGGCCGGCCCGACGCCACCGGGGATCACGAGCACCAGCCCGGTTGAGAGCTGAGTGTCGCGCAACCGGTTGTAGTCCGCGATCGTGGCCGCGTCAACCTTGTACGCCGTGGCCAGGCTGGCGAGCGTGTCGCCGTTCTTCACCGTCACCACCACGCCGGGCACCGGCGGGATGATGAGCTGCTCGCCCGGCAGGACCGCGTCGTTCGTGAAGAGCGTCGAGTTCGACCAGCGAATCTGGCTCACGGTCACGCTGAACTTCGTCGCGATGGTGTTGACCGAGTCGCCGACCTGCACGGTGTAGATCGTCGGCGTGTGTGTCGCCGGCGCACCCGTCGGGATCGCAACCGGCTTGATGATCGTGCTGTACCTACCGAAAGTCACGTTGCCGACCGATCCGCCCTCGTCCAGCATCAACGCCTGCGCGTTGACGGGACCCAGGCGGCTGAGGTACGAACCGACGTGGTGGTTGATCGACGCATAGCCCGAGATCGCCACCGCTATGGCGAGCACGACGGCATGAGTCAAATACCGATTAATTCGCAACGCTACCCCTATATTCACGAACCCGCCCAAAACCCCGGACGGGTCCCCCAGAGACGCCGGTCACCGTAACAGACCGTTTACAAACCCGTCAACCCATAGCCGGATCGGCAAGATCGGTCCGAACAACAGTTCGGGGCGCGTACGTCCCTTTCCGGCAGGCACGGACAGGTAAAACGGAGCCCGGCCCGCATCCTTGCCTCATCCTTGCCACTGCGCAGATGCAGGACCTCTCGGGCAGGCAGATCGGCCCCTACCAGGTGCACGAGCGGCTCGGCGCCGGCGGCATGGCGGTGGTGTATCGCGCGGTGCACGCGCCTCTCGGGCGCGAAGTCGCGCTGAAAGCCCTGATGCCCTCGCTGATCCAGGACCAGGGCTTCCTCCAGCGCTTCGAGCTCGAGGCCAAGACGCTCGCGCGACTTGACCATCCGAACATCCTCCCGGTCTATGACTTCGTCGTGATGGGCGATGTCGTGTTCCTCACCATGCCGCTGATTCGCGGCGGCACACTGCGCGAGGTCCTCAACCGCGGGCCGCTGGACGGATCGACGACGTGGCGCTACCTGCGCGAGGTCGGCCTCGGCCTCCAGCACGCGCACGACGCCGGCATCATTCACCGCGACCTCAAGCCCAACAACGTGCTGCTCCATTCCGACGGCCGGGCGGTGCTCGCGGACTTCGGCCTCGCGCGCAGCGCCAACCAGGACCTCAAGCTCACGACCGCCGGGTTCGCGCTCGGTACGCCCGGCTACATGGCGCCGGAGCAGGTGCTCGGACAAGATCTCGACCACCGGGTCGATATCTACGCCATGGGGGTCATGACGTTCGAGATGATGACCGGCCAGATGCCCTTCGGAGGCGCCACGCCGGTCGAGGTCGCGATCGCCACCGTCAACCTTCCCGTGCCCTCCGCCGCCGCCCTTAACCCGATGCTGCCGGACGAGCTCGACATGGTGCTCGCTCGGGCGATGGCCAAGAACCCCGCCGACCGGCCCGCCTCGGTGCGCGACCTCATCGCGATGCTCGGCAAGGTGCCGCAGCGGCGATCGGCGGCGCACGCGGTGCTCGCCGCCGCAGCGCCCGCGCCCACGCCGGCATCGGCATTGGTGGCGGCGGAGGCCGACCTCCCGCCCTCCTCACCCATCCCGGTCGTGGCCGCGCCCCCCGCCCCGCCTGCCGTCTCCAGCCCGGCGATCACCACCCTCGAGCAGATGGGCCTCCCCCGCCTGCACCCCACCGGCACCACCTGCGCCGACTGGTACTTCGAGGCCGCGGTCCACTCGGCCCGCGAGATCGCCTCGGCCGGCCCGTGGCAGGGCATCGCCAACTCCAGCGGCCTGAGCGCATACATAGAGGACGACCCTCCGGGCGGCGACGGCCGTCACGGCAGCATCGAGGTGCTCGGCGCCATGACGACCGTGATGGAGGCGGTGTTCGCGGGGGAGTCGATCGCCAAGCTGCGCGAGTGGGGCCGCCGCACCACCGAGCGGGCGCTGGCCGCCCGGCCGTCGAGCGCCGGCGAGCAGCGCGGCCTCAAGCTCGTGCCCGGCCGCCGCCGCCTCGCTCTGCTGCTCAGGGGCTACGTCGCGAGCCTCGACGACATGCGCGGCGAGCCCGCGCACGCGTGGCGCGAGGTCGACGCCAACCGCTTCTGGGTCGTGCACTACCAGAATCCCTACGCCCTCGGCCGGCGACGCGCCGAGAAGGCGTGCCATTTCTGGATCGCCAGCTATGAGGCGATGCTGCGCTGGGCCGGCCTCCTCAACGACTGGCTCGTCGAAGAGATCGAGTGCGGCTGCGTCACGGGCACCGGCGACTGCGTGTTCGCGATGAAGTCGACCCGGGCATGAGCCCGGCGGGCAGGGCGGGCGGGCCGGGCAAGCCGGGCAAGCTGCACACGCCGGTCTGCGGCGTGCTCGGAATCGAGGTCCCGATCGTCCAGGCGGGCATGTCGACCTACACCAGCGCGGAGCTGGTGGCCGCGGTCAGCAATGCCGGCGGCCTCGGCATCATCGGCGCGTTGGGACGCAAAGTCGACGACCTGCGGGACGAGATTCGCCGCGTGCGTGCCCTGACCTCGAAGCCGTTCGGCGTCAACCACGTCGTGTGCCTGCTCGACGACGCGTGCTTCAATCTCACGCTTGCCCAGCGAGTGCCGGTGCTCTCGCTTTCGTGGGGCCATTCCGAAGCCCTGACCACGCGCGCGCACGAGGTCGGGATGAAGGTCGTGCACCAGGTGACCACGCCCGAGGAGGCCGGCGTGGCCGTGACCGAGGGCGCGGACGTCGTGGTGGCGCAGGGATCGGAGGCCGGCGGCCACGTCGGCACGGCGATGACGACGATGGCCCTGGTGCCGCAGACGGTGGACGTCGTCAGGCCGGTGCCGGTGCTGGCGGCCGGTGGCATCGCCGACGGGCGCGGCCTGGCGGCGGCGATGATGCTCGGGGCGCAGGGCGTGCTGATGGGCACGCGCTTCCTCGCCACCGTCGAGGCGCACGGACGAGGGCATTCGAAGGACGTGCTGCTGAACTCGCTGGGCAGCCAGACGCTGGCGAGCAAGTTCTACGACGACGTGCTGGGAAACCTGTGGCCCGGCTCGGTGGTGCGGTCGGTGCGCAGCGGGCTGCTCGACGACTGGGCGCGCCGGCCCGACGAGTGGGCGGCCGCGGCGGAGAAGATCAGGCCGGAGCTCCGCGCGGCGGTGGACAACGGCGACTTCGTGCTCGCGGGCGAGGCGGTCGGCCTGGTGCACGAGATCCTGCCCGCGGCCGAGCTCGTCGCGAAGATCGCGACCGAGGCCGAAGCCCTGCTGGCCTGATTACCCTCCCGCCGCGGGAGAGGGAGCCCGGGTTTCCATTTCCCTCTCCCGCTTGCGGGAGAGGGGAGGGTGAGGGCTATTTGGAATCAGGCACCGGCGAACCGGCGTCGATTCTCAGGACCTATTAGGCCCTCACCCCAACCCTCTCCCTCTCCCACTCCCGCGGGAGAGGGAGGTCGGAGCTAGGGGCCGCCTCTCACGTACAGCGTCTGGCCCGACACGAAGCCGGCCTCGTCGCTGCAGAGGAACGCGATCACGTTGGCGATGTCCTCGGGCTGCCCGATGCGCTGCAGCGGGATCTGCGACGCCGCGCCCATCTTGAAGGTCTCGTAGTCGACGCCCATCCGCTCGGCCGTGGCGCGCGTCATGCGCGTCTCGACGAATCCGGGCGCGACCGCGTTGACGTTGATGTTGAAGGGCCCGAGCTCGATCGCCAGCGTGCGCGCCATGCCCTGCAGCCCGGCCTTGGCCGCGGAGTAGTTGGTCTGCCCCCGGTTGCCGAGCGCCGACGTGGATGAGAGGAAGACCATCTTCCCGTAGCGCTGCTGGACCATGTGCCTCTGCGCCGCCTGGGCGCACAGGAACGTGCCCTTGAGGTGCGTGTCGATGACCGCGTCCCAATCGTCTTCGGTCATCTTGAACAGCAGGTTGTCGCGGATGATGCCCGCGCACGTGACGAGGATATCGACCCGCCCGAGCTCTTCCACGGTGCGCGCCACCATCGCCTCGACCGCCTCGCGCTTGCTGACGTCGCACGCGATCGCCAACCCTCCGAGCGGCGAAGCCACCTCGCGCGCGGGCCCTTCGTCGAGGTCCGAGACCGCCACCTTGGCGCCCTGGCGCGCCATCACCTGCGCCGTCGCGGCGCCGATCCCGCGGCCTCCGCCCGTGATCAGCGCGACCTTGCCTTCGAGACTCATACGGTCAACGTATCCAGTGCGGTGCCGCCGTCCTTGCGCGGATCGGAAGCGCCGCTCAGCCGTCCGCCCGCCGAGACGATGACCTGCGGCCGGGAGAAGTACGAGTCGTAGTTCAGCGTCCGCCGGTTGACCCTGTAGCCGAGGCGCTCGAGCCCCCGCGTCACCGCGAGCGGGGTCCGCGCCTCCGCCTGCACCACTTCGCCCTGGAAGTCGATTCGCGGCGCGCTCACCGCCTCCACGGGCGTCATGCCGTGGTCGAGGACGTTGACCACGGTCTGCAGGATGCCGGTGACGATCTTGGTGCCGCCGGGCGCGCCGACGCAGATGCGCAGGTCATCGCCGTCGAAGACCATCGTCGGGGTCATCATCGTCACCCGCGTCTTGCCCGGTCGCAGGGAGTTCGGGCGCCCTGGCCGAGGGTCGAAGCAGTTCATGTAGTCGTTGTAGCCGAAGCCGAGGCCCGGTGTGACGACACCGCTAGCCGAGCCGAGCGTGTGCGTCAGCGACACCGCCATCCCCTCGTCGTCGACGACGCACACCTGGGTCGTGTCTGCTCGGTCGTGCGCCCTCGCCGCTTCGGCGTAGGCCTTGTCCACGAGCCTGCCCGTGGGGACGTCTTCGAACCGTGGATCGGCTACGTGCCGCTCCCGGTCCGCGACCGCCCACCCCATCGCCTCCACCAGGCGCCGCGCGGCCGCGGTGCTGGGCCAGCCGGCCGCGGCCAGCTCGAAGCCCTCGAGGTAGTTGAGCATCTGCAGCAGGGTCAGGCCGCCCGCGGGCGCTCCCGCCGCGACCACGCGCAGCCCGCGATAAGTCCCGCGCAGCGGCTCGGTGACGTTGACCGAATAGGTCGCGAGGTCCTGTTCGGTGATGAACCCGCCGTTGGTCGCGAAATCCCTGGCGATCTCGCGCGCCATCGTGCCGCGGTAGAAGTCGTCTGCGCCGTACGTGGCAAGCCGCTCCAGCGTTCGCGCGTAGTCGGACTGCACGAACCTCTCGCCCAGCGCGTACAGGGCGCCGTCGTGCGTGTACAGCGCCTTCGCCGCCGGCGTGGCCTGGATGCGGTCGCGGTTGGGCACGACGTCCGGCCCGTAGTCCGTCGTCCAGTAGCCGTGCATGTAGCCGCTGACCGGAAAGCCGTCGCGCGCCAGCGGAATGGCCGGGGCGATGGCGTCGGCCCACGAGATCGTGCCGAAGCGATCCAGCGCCTCGTTCAGGCCGGCGACGGTCCCCGGCACGCCCACCGACTGGTAGCCGACGTCGTTCACCCATCCCTCGAGCACATAGCCGTAACGGTCGGCCGCCTCGCGGATCAGGAGCTTCTCCCACATGTCCTCGCGCACGCGCGAGCCGGCGGTCGAGTAGAACTCGAGCAGCGCGTCCTCCCCGCTCGGATGGTGGACGAGCATCACGCCGCACCCGCCGATGCCGCACATCTGCGGGTCGAGCACGCCCTGCACGAAGGCGCAGGTCACGGCCGCGTCCACGGCGTTGCCGCCGCGCCGCATCACGTCGAGGGCGATCTCGGCGGCCTGCGGCTGGGGCGCGACGACCATCGCCATCGGCTCAGCGCTCGGCGCGGTCGCGCGCGGTGGCCAGGCGCTCGGAGCGCCGCCAGATCAGGATCGCGATCGCCATCACGAGTATCAACGCGGTGAGGATCACGAGCTGTATGCCCTGCGGGTTCCAGCTGAAGCCGGGCTCGGACTGCGCCGTGAGGATGAGCACGCGCCGGATGCCGGCGATGAGCCCGACGATCAGGAAGGGCTCGGCCGCCAGGCCGTGCTCCCGCAGGGTGATGCGCACGGTGTGGAGCAGCTCCGCCACCATGAAGAGGACGAGGCCGTTGTCGAGGACCGTGAGCACGACGCTCAGGGGTCCTTTCGCCTGCTGCAGGTCGACGACGGCGTCGCGGCCGGCGCTCACGATCAGGAACAGCGCGGCGATGACCAGCAGCACCGCGACCACGAGGTAGATCCCCTCCTCGAGGCGCTCGATGAGCCGGACGGCGGTGGTGCGCAAGCCGCGGCGAATGCTAGACGACTGACTGGCGAGCGGCCGGGAGGCTCGATGGTGAAGACGGAACCTGCCGGCTTCCCAATACGTTTCGCTGAACATGGGGTTACGGCCCAGCTTTCCGGCGCCCATCGACGTCCGCAAACCGCTCGTCGCGATCGCGGTCGTGGCCGTCTTCCTCGCGCCGCCGCTGGCGACCCTCTGGGTTTCGACTCCGGACGTCTCCGACATCCAGGCGCGCGTGGCCGCCGACACGCACGAGCACGGCGTGGTGCTGCTCCAGCCGGCGGAAGTTCCCGGGCTGCTGGCCAAGGCGGTCGTCGCGACCGAGGACGAGCGGTACTACTCCCACCACGGCATCGACACGATCGGCCTGGCCCGCGCGTTCCTCTACGACGCCGTCAACCTCTGCATGTGCCAGGGGGGTTCGACCATCTCCGAGCAGCTCGTGAAGGACCTCTACCTCAACGGCTCGGACCGCGGCTCCAACAAGGTCGTCGACATGGTGCTGGCGCTCAAGGTCGAGCAGCGCCTCACCAAGGCCCAGATCATGGCCGACTACCTGAGCGAGATCCCGACGGGCCTGAACCGGTACGGCGTCACATCGGCCGCATGCGCGTACTTCCACGAGCCCTTGGCAAACCTCGACCTGGGCCAGTACGCGCTGCTGGCCGGCGTGACCCAGGCTCCGTCGCTGTACGACCCCACGGTCGACCCGCAGGCCGCGGCCGACCGCCGGGCGCACGTGCTGGCGGCGATGGTGTCGGAGAGCTACATCACGCCCGCGCAAGCCAACGCGGCGGGACGGGAGCCCGTGCTTGCGACCGGCCCGGCCCGGGGAGACTGCTAGGGGTTCAGGGAGCCCAGGCCAGCGTCGAGGTCGCGTCGAGGCCGACCGAGAGCGTGAGCTGGATCGGCTTGACCACCGGCGCGGGCGACGGTGACGGCTGCGGGCCCGGCGACGCGGCCGTGGCACCGGCGCTCGGCGACGGCGCCGGGCTCGGCGCGGCCGGCGGGGCGTACGCGGCCGCCGGGAGGAACCAGAGCTGGAACGGCATGTCCGGAAGGGCCGGCGCCAGGTAGGCGATGCCGCTGCCATCCGGCGCCCACACCGGCTGGGCCACCATCTGGCCGGTGATCAGGGTCGTCAGCGGGCCCAGCGTTGAACCGTGGAAGGGCGCGATCACGAGGTTCGAGACCTGCTGGCCGTACGTGCACACCATCGCCACGTACTTGAAGTCGGTCGTGAACGACGGCGAACGGCAGTCCTGGCCTTGCGACGTGAGCGCGCGACCGGCGTACAGCGAGTTCGGGTACGGCCGGTTCACCCACCAGATCTGGCTGTGGATCGACCCGTCGTCCGCTCGCAGGTACTTCGTGTAGATCAGGCCACCGGGCGCGGGGATCGGCTGCATGTCGCCGCCCGTGTAGCCCTCGGAGTACGTCCAGTCGGTGCCGCGCCCGATGCCGCCGTTGAGCGGCATCGACCACACGGACAGGTCGACCTCGTACCCGCCCTTCGGCTTGTCGTAGCTCAAGAAGATGGTGTTGCCGTCGCCCGTCATCCGCGGGTAGAAGGCCCAGTGGTTGTCGCCGGTGTCATAGCTGCGCCGGGGCGCGGCGTTGTTGGTCAGCTGGCGGAGAACTCGGCCGTAGCGGTTGAGGATGTAGACGTCGGAGGAGAACCCGCCCCGACGCACTGCGATCAGGTTGCCGTCGGGCGTGAGCGACACCTGGGTCCATCCATCCTCCGTCGTCAGCTGGTGGAATCGCCCGTAGCTGTAGCTGTACAGCGCCCCCGCCTGCGCCAGATAAATCGTGCCTGCAGGCGCAAAGGCGTGTGGGGTCGGCTGGGCGGCCGTGGGCTTGACCGGCGCGACCGCCACCTTCGACTGCCGCGCGTCGAGCACGAGGTAGGAGGTGACGCCGCCGATCGCGGTGACCAGCGCCAGGAAGGCGCCCAGGACGATGCGCGAGATCACGTCGCCATCACGGGAAGTACCGGTGAACCAGAGGCAGGATCAGGCCCCAGTCGGCGTAGAGGCTTTCGTCGGGGGCGCCGCCGCGCGTGTAGGGCGAAGCCAGGACGATCTGCTGGATGGCGCTCGGGTTGTCAAAGCTCGCGGCGAGCGGCAGCATCGACCCGACCTGGCCGATGGAGATGTTGGTCTTCAGCTCGCCGCCGATCGCCTGCGCCAGCGCGGGCAGGTCCTCCGGTGAGAGCTGTTTTGCCTTCTCCCTGATCGCGAGCAGGACCTGCTGCTGGCGCCGCGAGCGGCCGAAGTCGCTCTGCAGGTCGTTGTGGCGGGACCGCACGTACTGCAGCGCGTGCACGCCGTCGAGGTGCTGCGGTCCACCGAGCACCGCGATGCGCGAGTAGCCGTAGGGCGTGTTGCTGTTGATGTCGAGCGGGTAGTAGTCGTCGAGGACAGGATTGGAAGTGACGACGTCGACGCCGCCGATCGCATCGATGACGCGGATGAGGCCCAGCAGCCCGACCCAGATGTAGTAGTCGATGTGGACGCCAAAGTTCTGCTCCACCGTCGCGATCGCCTCGCCGGCGCCGCCGTACGAATAGGCGCCGTCGATCTTGTAAGACCCGCCTGACGAAAGCGGGACCCACAGGTCGCGCGGGATCGACACCATGATCACCTGCTTCGTCGCCGGGATCACGCGTACGAGGATCATCGACTGCGTGAGGAAGTGGTCGCCGAGGAACTTGGAGTCGTCGTCCGAGCCGAGCAGCAGCACGGTGAACGCTCCCGACTGCACTGGCGCGGGGCTGGGGCTCGGAGTCGGGCTGAAAAGCAGGGACGTCGGCGAGGGCGTGGGCACGACCACGTTCTGGCCTGACGCCTGGTAGGCGATCCACGCCGCGGGCAGGAAGTAGCTGAGGCTGCCGGACACGGCCGCCATCGCGACCGCCAAGGCGACCAGCACGAGGGAGCGGAAGGGGTTCAGGCGCCTGCGCGAAGCTCGAGCGCGGCGGCCCGGCCGGATACCGAGCACGGCGGACCATTGTAGGGCGCGTCCAGTTCAGCTTTGTAAGCGAGTAGTTAAGAGCCTAGTGGACTCCAAGGGCGATCTGAACCGCCTTCACGACGAGGAACAGGATCGCAAGCACGATGTAGCCCGCCATCGTCAGCATCGCGATGCGTCGCGCCAGGGACCACTTCGGTCGTTCGAGCAGAGCGAGGGCGGGCATCCGCCAGTTCTCCTTCTCCGCGCGCGGCATCTCCACTGCAGGCTCACCATGACGGGCGCTCCACACGAGCCAGCCTCCGGCGATCACGACGACCAGTGCCACACTCGCTCCCAGTCCATAGACGAGGTCGGTGACGTTGACGTCCGGGAACACCGTCGTCGTCACGAGGATCAGCGATAGCAGCAGAAGGGTGCTGACGATGACGACGGCGACGAAGTTGAGCCACGGCCGGTTGATCCACGGGCCGAGGACCGCACGGTCATTGCAGAGGAGGACGAGAAATACGGTCGCGCTCGGCAGAAGGGTGCCGGCGAGCGCCTGGACCGCGGTGGTGATGAGACCAAGAGGTGCGTGTGGGATGAGCACGATCGCGGCCGCGACCGCGACCATCGCGCTGTACGAGCCGTAGAAGACCTTCGCCTCTCGGAAGCCCCGGTGCAGCGAATGCCTCAGCCCGAAGATGTCTCCGAACGCATAGGAGGTTGCCAGCGTGACCGCCGAAGCGCCGACGATCGACGCGTCGAAGAGCAGCAGCGCAAAGACGCTGCCTTCAAACGGCGAGATGTGCGAAGCGAGCCCTCGCGCCACGCCCAGCGCGCCGAGCGAGTTGTCGAATTGGCCGAAGTCGCGTGTGCCGACGAATGCCGAGGCGGAGGCGATCATGATCGCGGCCGCGCCAACGACCACCACAAAGGCGCCGATGACGGTGTCCGCCTTCTCGTACTCGAGCCATCGCGGTGTGATTCGCTTGTCGATGACGTTGGACTGCTGAAAGAAGAGCTGCCACGGCGCCACCGTCGTGCCGACGATGGCGATGATCAGCAGGGCCGCGTTGGACGTGAGCCCGCCCTCGACCTGGGGCACCACGAACCCGTTGAGCGCGGATCCGGCGTTGGGGTGGCTCAGGATCAGCAGGGGAAGGACGAGCAGGCTCGCGAACAGGAAGACGAACATCGCCCGCTCCCAGCGCCGGAAGTTGCCGGTAATGGTGATGCCGACCAGCACGATCGCCGCCACGGGCACGACCAGGTAGGGGCTCAGGCCGAAATACTCCCCGGCCAGGCTGACGCCGATGAACTCGGTGCTGATGGTCAGAAAGTTGAGGACGAAGAGGTCGCCGACCGAGAACCAGCCCCAGAATCGCCCAAAGCGCTCTGTGATGAGGCGCGCGTGGCCGACTCCGCTGACGGCCCCGAGCCTCACCACCATCTCCTGGTTGACGATCAGGACGGGAATCAGCAGCACCAGGGTCCAGAGCAGCGAGTAGCCGAAATCCTGGCCGGCCTGCGCGTAGGTGGAGACGCCGCCGGCGTCGTTGTCGCCGACCATCACGATGATGCCCGGGCCGATGATCGCGGCCAGGGTCAGCAGCCGCGTGCGCCAGGTCCGTCGCGGGTTGACGTCGCTGACCCGGATGGTCCCGAAGGCGCCGTGAATATCCCCGAGGTGCGCCTCGTCGAGAACGGCTGATGTCGGGCGGAGCTGCGAGTCCTGCTGCTTGGGCTCGCGCTCAGCCATGCACCGTCAGACCCCCGTCGCCGCTTCGGCGCGCTGGCGCCACTGCTCGGGGATCAGGGTCTCCATCAGGTCGTCGACCGAGATCGCGCCGATGAGATTGCCGTTGCGGTCGACCACGCCGAGGGCGGTGAGGTTGTAGTCGGCCATCATCAACGCCACGTCCGCGAGGTCGGCGCTGGTGCCGACCTTGCAGGTGACCAGCTCGAGCTCATCGACCTTCTGGCCCGACGGTGCCCGGAGCAGGTCGTGCGCGGTGGTGCTGCCCAGGTAGTGGCCCTCGGTCTCGGTCACGAACACCGTGCCGAGCAGCTGGTGGGGAACTCTGTGGTCGGTGCGCACGGCCTCCAGGGCCTCGGCGACGGTCGCGCCGCGGATCACCCAGATGTAGTCGGGGTTCATCATGCCGCCGGCCGCGGACGGGTGGTACTGAAGCAGTGCGCGCAGCTTGTGCTGCTGCGCCGGCGACATCAGGTTCAGCACCGGCAGGCGGCGCTCCTGGTCCAGCTCGCCGAGCAGGTCGGCCGCGTCGTCGGGCGCCATGCGCTCGAGCACGTGCGCGGCCTCGACGTCCGATCGCGAGCGCAGAAATTCGGCGCGGTGCTCTTCGTCTAGCTCTTCGAAGACGTCGGCGGTGAGCTCCGGATCGCTCTCGACCGCGTCCAGGATCTCCTCGCCTTCTTCGTGCGAGGCGCCTTCCACCAGGTCCGCGATCTGGGCGGGGTGCAGGCGCCGCAGGCGCTGGAGCGGAACGAGCAGCTTGGCCGTCGGGACGTGGCCGACGAAGGGCTGGACGTCCTTCCAGTCCAGGAGCGCGTGCCGGCGCAGGTCGGGACGCTTCCGGCGCGGGACCAGGCGCCGCAGCATGGCTCGCGGGCTGCGGTCGACGCCCAGCAGCCGCCATTCGCCGTCGGCCTGCGAAAGCACGAGGTCGTTGGCCTGGACGATGCGTCCGCGCGCGACGTCCATCAGGTGGCGTCCAAGCACGTCTGCGGACAGCAGCACCTCGCCCGGACGGCGCTGGAACTGGGTCATGTCGACGGTGTTCGTGTTCAGCCGGATCGCGCCCGGCTCCAGGCGCTCGATGAACTGGCGGCCGACGAAAACGTCATGGCCGCCGACGTTGACCTTGAGACCGGTGATCGGCGGGTAGCCGCCGTCGGTCAGCTTGGCGATGAAGTCCTCGACCCGCCCGAGCTGCTCCCCGGCCGCGTTGAGAACCGGGCTGCGCAGCAGCTGCGTAACGGTAACCCGCCGTTTCTCGCGTCCATGCGCGGTTCTGTCGCTCTTTGCGTCGCTCACAGTGTCACCCATCGAATTTCGGCTGTTCGCCCCCTTCGGCCGTCCGGCCTGCGCCCATTATCCCGCTCATTCGCCAGGCCAACGGCGGGCGGGTTAAGCTCCGGCCGAATTCATCCGGCGGTCGCGCCGCACGAGGAGATGACCGTGAACGAACCAATGCAAGAAAGACGCAGGTCCAGTCCGGAGCATCGCGCCGCCTATGCCGAGGCGCAGCGCGCGCCGGCCGAGCACAAGCCTCGCCTGATCACGACCCAGAGCGTCCGGCCGCAGGTCCACGGCGCCGGCACTGTGGGCGCCTTCAACAGCTGGCTGGCGGTGCTGATCACCAAGAACGTGGGCACGATGTGGGCCGCCTACATCTTTTCCGTCATCGGCCTGACCAGCCTGTTCGGCGTGGTGACGAACAACATCACCCTGACGCTGCTCTTTGGAGGCCTGAGCTCCTACTTCCTGCAGCTCGTGCTGCTGCCGATCATCATGGTCGGCCAGAACGTCATCTCCGCCAGCCAGGACGCGCGCGCCGAGGCCGACCACCTCACCCTCACCACCCTCCACGCCATGAACGTGCGCCAGCTGGAGATGCTGGAGCAGCAGGCCAAGATCCTCGAGCAGCAGCACAAGATCCTGGAGATGCTGCGAGGCCGCCCGGCCTAGACGGATGCCGCGCAGCGTTGCTCTCATCGACGAGGTGGGTAGGAGGATGATGGAGAGGTGGGTGGGCTCGGATGATCCAGACCTGCGCTGGATCGTTGAAGAGCAACCTGGGCAAAGCACGCATGGTCGCTCTCGGCCGCCGCTCGAGAGCGACCGACGAGGAGTCGAAGCATGACCTGGAAGCTGCACGTCAAGAGCCTTTACACGCTGCTGAAGATCGAGCCGGACCTCGCGACCGCTGACGAGCGGACGTTGACGGTGTACCTGCCGATACGCGCGGAGGGCTTTGACGCCACGCAGTACGAGATCACCCTGAAACACCTGTCCGAGCACTACGTCGAGCGGCTCGACGAGCACCAGCGGGCGGTGATGCGGTCGGAGCTGGCACGCTTGCGAACGCACCTCAACCTGGTGCGGCCCGCGGGCTGCCGGGCGATCGTCGCGTTCGCCAATGAGCCGAAGCGGCTGCTGCGCCTGGTCCGGCTGCCGGAAAGCGTCGAGGAGCGCCTCGAAGTCGGCCCGCCGCTGCTCGCGCCGCTCGAGCGGATGCTGGACCACTACCCGCCGGCGCTCATCGCCGTCGTCGACAAGACGGAGGCGCGCATTTATGCATCGGTGCTCGGCGAGGTCGTGGCGCTGGACCACGTCGAGGGCCAGGAGGTCAAGCACACCCGCGCGGGCGGCACGTCGGCGCCGAGCAACCAGCGCAAGGCGGACAACAGGATGAAGGCCAACGTCAAGCGCGTGGCCGAGATCCTCGACCGCGAGATGCGGCGCGGCGAGTTCGCGCGCGTCTTCATCGCCGGACCGGAGGAGGCGCGGGCCGAGCTGATGCACGAGATGCCGAAGCAGCTGGCGCGCTCGGTGGCCGGCACGATCTCGGCGACGCTCGACAACACTCCCGGCAGGCTGCAGGCGGAGATCCGCGAGCAGGTGGCACGGATCGGCAGGGTGTCGCCGGCAGCCTGACCATGGCGCGGAAGAAGACCACGACCGCCACGGCCACACCGCTGGGGCCGGATGAGCTACGGCTCATCAACGCCTACTGGCACGCGGCCAACTACATCTCGGTCGGGCAGACCGTACTAAACCAGTGCTTTCCGCGCGTTTAGTACAAGAAGTGCGGAATTCCTATTCTCGTAGCGCACGTTTGGCACAAGACGTGCGGAATCCGGTGGCTTGCGCGTCTTAGTAGTCAACGCCGGCTCGTCCTCTCTGAAGATCGGCCTCGTCGACGACGACGCGGAGATCGCCGAGCTCGAGTTCAAGGCGACGGCGGGCCGCTTCGACGACGCCGAGCTGGAGAGCGCGGTGCGCGGCATGGAAGGCGTCGAGGCTGTGGGCCATCGCGTGGTGCACGGCGGCCCCAGATACGCGTCGGCGGTGCGCGTCACGCCCGAGGTCGTCGACTACCTGGTGTCGATCACGGACATGGCGCCACTGCACCTGCCCGCGTCACTCGCCGGCATTGCGGCGGTCAAGGCAATCCTGCCCCGCGTGCCGGCGGTCGCGTGCTTCGACACCTCGTTCCATTCGAAGATGCCGGCCGAGGCGTCGACGTACGCAATCCCGCTCGAGTGGCGCACCGAGTACGGCATCCGGCGCTACGGGTTTCACGGCTTCTCGCACCGCTACGCGTCGCGGCGCGCGGCCGAGATCCTCGGCCGGCCGGAGGCTTTCCTGCGCACCGTGACCTGCCACCTCGGATCGGGCGCATCATGCGCCGCCGTGCTCGGCGGGAAGTCTGTGGACACGACCATGGGCTTCACGCCGATGGAAGGCCTGGTGATGGCCACGCGGTCGGGCAGCGTGGATCCCGGGATGGTGCTGTGGCTGGAGCGCCACGCGGGGATGACCGAGCCGCAGCTCAACGAGGGGCTCGACCAGAAGTCGGGCCTGGTGGGCCTCGCGGGAGTTGCCGACATGCGCGAGGTGCTGCGCGGAATGGCCGCGGGCGTCGAGCGGTCCCGCCTGGCATTCGACGTGTACGTCCACCGCCTCCGCGCGCACATCGGCTCGATGGCCGCGGCGATGAACGGCGTGGACGCGATCGTCTTCACCGGCGGCGTGGGCGAGAATGCCCCGGCGGTGCGCGAGGCGGCGGCGTCGGGTCTCGCGTTCCTCGGTGTCGAGGTCGATCCCGACCTGAACCGAAAGATCGACGGCGACGGCGACGTCAGCGCGGCGGACGCCGAGGTGCGCACGCTGGTCGTGCACGCCCGCGAGGACGTCGAGGTCGCGCGCGAGGTGCGGGGGGTCCTGTCCGAGTCGGGCTAGGCGCTCGACCTAGCGGGTGGCGGCCAGCGACGCGACGAGGTTGCGCACTCGGCCGGCGATCTCGTCTCGAATGCGGCGCACGGTCTCGAGGTCCTTGCCCGCGGGGTCTTCCAGCTCCCAGTCCTCGTACCGCTTGCCCGGATAGATCGGACACGCGTCGCCGCAGCCCATGGTGATGACGACATCCGCTTCCTTGACCATGTTCCCGGTCATCAGCTTCGGCCTCTCAGCGCTGATGTCGATGCCTATCTCGCGCATGGCCCGGACCACTGCCGGGTTCAGCTGATTCGCGGGCTCGCTGCCCGCCGAGCGCACCCGGACGCGGCCCTCCCCCATCTTCTCGAGGAGTGCGGCCGCCATCTGGCTTCGGCCGGCGTTGTGCACACAGACGAACAGGACCTCCTGCACGTCGCCCAGTATGCGACGGGCCGGTTAAGGGAACGGTTTCGAGGACGTAGAGCTGGGACCAGAAGTCTCCGCACCGACAAGTATCTGTGCAAAGCCTCCCGTTACCTCGGTAGGAGGTTGTCAAGAGTATGAGTTCGACCACGTTGGTGATCGTCATCGTGGTGGCGGTTGCGGTACTGATCGTTATCGGTGTTCTCGCCGCGACCATGGGCAGGCGAGCGCGTACGAGATCCCTGCCCGACGAATCCAAGCGCCGCTATGCCGAGAGCTGGAGGGCGATCGAGATGAAGTTCGTCGACAGCCCGCAGACGGCCATTCGTGAAGCCGACGATCTCGCCGTCTCGATCCTGCGCGAGCGCGGCGCACACATGCACGACGACCACATGCCCGACGAGCTGCGGCATGCCCGCGAAGCGGCCCGCAGCGACGAGCGCGGTGGTGGCGGAACCGAGGGGATGCGGCGCGCGATGCTCGCCTACCAGGGCATCGTCGACGACGCCCTCGGGAAATCAACTCGCAAGTCAGCCGGCGAGGGCCGGCGGGAGGTCGCCTGATGGAACAGCGTCCTGCGGAACCGAGGCGCGAGGAGCCGATGCCGCGTGAGCAGCCGCGTGATCGCACCGAGATGACGCGCGAACGCGATCGCACCGAGCCCATGCCTGGGCGGGCTGAGGCCATGCCTGGGCGCACCGAGCCCATGCCTGGGCGCACCGAGCCGATGCGCGACCGCGAACCGATGTGGCCGAACATGTCCGACTTCCGGCGCCGGTTCGACGAGATCCAGGTCCAGTTCGTGGAGGAGCCCGAGGCGGCGGTCAAGAAGGCCGAGGAGCTGCTCAACCAGTTCATCGACCAGATGGCGAACGCCATGCACGAGCGTCTGCGCAGCATCCACGGCGAGCTGGGCGATGGCAACTCGGACACGGAACGCCTGCGCCTGGCCATGCAGCGCCTGCGCCGAATGATCGATTCGTTCGGAGAGCGCGCCGCAGCCTAGCGTGCACACCCCCTTGCGGGCGCCGGCCGGCGCTGGCGCCCCGCCCAGGATTCGAACCCGGGACCCTCTGCTTAGAAGGCAGATGCTCTATCCACTGAGCTAGCGGGGCGGATCGCCAACCCGGAGAGGATACGGCTGCGCCGCTACCTGGCCGGGTAATCCCCCGCTCTGGCCACCATGCCCGGCAGCTCCTTGCCCAGCTGCAGGCCGAGCCACTCCGAGCAGGCGATGAGCTTGTCGAGGTCGATGCCTGTTTCAACCCCCATCCCCCGTAGGAGGTAGACCAGATCCTCGGTGGCGATGTTGCCGGTGGCTTTTGGCGCGAACGGGCAGCCGCCCGCGCCGCCCACCGAAGAGTCGAGCGACACCGCGCCTGCGTCCAGCGCGGCGAGCGCGTTGGCGTATCCCGTGTTGCGCGTGTTGTGAAAATGCGCGCCGACGGTGGCCCCAAGCTTCCGCGCGCCTTCGACCAGCTCAGTCACCTGCCGGGGCACGGCGACGCCGATGGTGTCCGCCAGGCAGATCTCGTCCGCCGGCACCTCCATGAGCCCCTGGACGATGTCGAGCACCCGCTGCGGCGCGACCGGTCCCTCGAACGGACAGCCGAACGCGACGCTGACGGTGACGGTGATCGGCATGCGATCCGCTCGCGCGCGCCGCACGAGCGAGAGAGCGGTTTCCAGACCCTGAGCGGTGGTCGCGTTCTGGTTGCGGCGGCCGAACTCGTCGGTCGCGGAGAACGCATAGTGCACCTCATCCACGCCCGCGGCGCTTGCGCGCTCGTAGCCCTGTTCGTTGAGCACGAGACCGGCGTAGGTCACGCCGGGCACACGCCGCAGCGCTCCCATCACCTCTTCGGCGCCGGCCATCTGCGGGACGAGCTTGGGATTGACGAAGCTCGCGGCCTCGATCTTTTTGAGGCCGGCCGCGGCGAGGCGGTCGCAGAGCTCGGCGCGTACGGGCGGCTCCAACCTTTGCGCTTCGTTCTGCAGCCCGTCGCGCGGGCCGACGTCGCATATGTGAACCGGCACATAGATAAAGGTAGAGGCCGGTGCTAACCTCGGCTGGCATGGATGGATCCGACGGCCGTCGCGACAGCCTGATCGTCCGCTGCGACTGCGGCTTCGAGGTCCGCGGCAACGCCGACGAGGTGGTCGAGGCCATGCAGGCCCACGCCAGGGATGCGCACAACATGAACGCGACGCGCGAGCAGGTGCTGGCGCGGGCGCAGAAGGCCTGAAAGCCTGAGCTCCGACCAGCCGCCGGTCTGGACGACCGAGGGCCCGGTTCAAGCCGAGGTCTTCGTGCTCCGGCTGCGCGGAGGCTCTCCGGTGCTGGCGGGCCCGTGCGGGCCCGACCCCTGGTACATCGAGGTCGGCGAGGACGAGGACCCGGTCGGGGTGGTGGGCCGGCTGTCGGCCAACCTGCTCGGGCCGCCGCTGCTCGTGCACTCGACCTCGTGGAGGCGCGCGCGAGGTTCTGTGATCCTGTCGTTCATCGTCGTCATCCGCGACGACCAGGCGCCACAGCTGGAAGGCGTGCCCATCGGCCGCGCCGAGCTGGCGCGCGCGGGCGCCGTGGCGGCGCCGACGAAGATCGCCACGTCCCAGGTCATCGAGCACGGCCTGCGCCACCTCTCCTGGCTGGCGAAGGACGACCCGGTGGTCAGCTCGGTGCTCAGCGACGAGTGGAAGCAGGTGCTGGCGGGCTACGTGCCGGAGCCCTTCCAGCACCTCTGACCGACGCGGAGCGGTGATCAGCTCGTGGTCAGCGGGGACGTTGGGCGGCGGGCCGCGAAAAGCCCGCCGCCCGATGGCTTACTAGCTCACGTCCTGCGTGTAGATGTTCTGGTCGAGCCCGCCCGTGCCGTCGAAGCACGTGGAGAGCGAGCTGGTGCAGGCGCCCCCGTTGTGGGAGTCGCCGGCCACGTCGTTGCCATCCGAGTCGGGCCCTATGACCGCGTCCCGCTGGTCGGTCCAGACGGCTTCGATCGAGGAGCCGGCCGCGGAAACCATGATGTAGTCACCGAAGAACGGGACCAGCCGGCCTCCGAACTGCTCGAGGTTCGGATTGGTCAGCGCGGTCGTGAGCTGCTGATGCGTCCAGGTAGTCCCGCCGTCGGTCGACGCCGAGTACCAGACCCCGAGGCAGGCGCTGCCCTGGCCGGTAGCGCTGTTGCAGGGCGCCCGAGTCGGCTCGTAGTTGGAGTCGGCCCGGCTGTCGTAATAGATGACGCTCAGCGTGCCGGCGGAGGCGGCGATCCAGGGGAAGAACTGATGGCCGGCCGCAATCGGGTCAACCGCTGTGGCTCCGCTCCATGACATGCCGCCGTTTGTCGACTTGACGATCTGGATCTGGCCCTGGCCGCTCCCGAGCTCGGCCATGAACACCATGTAGATCGCGCTGCCGCTGGTTGCGATCGACGGCTGCGCCAGGTCGAAGCGCGGGAAAGTCTGCCCGGTCGGGCAGTTGAACGGCGCATCGCCGCACTCGCGCGCGCCGTTGCCCGAGAACTGCTCGGACGTGAAGGGGTGGAACGGAACGGCGATGGTCGCCATCGAGAAGCTGCGGCCGCCGTCCAGCGAGGATGCGAAAGCCGCCCCCTCGCTCCTGGTCATCTGTCCGAACGTCCCGCTCAGCTGGCCGAACCACGAGACGTAGACCTGGCCCTGCGGGCCGATGGCGATGTTCGGACCCTGGTTGTTGCAGATGGAGCCGCTGATCTTCATCGGGGCGCTGAACGAAGCGCCATGGTCGGTCGATCGGGCGATGTCGATCTCGTTGCATCCGTTGCCATGGAACAGCGACCAGGCGGCGTAGACGGTACCCGCGAAGGGCGAGCTTGTCTGGTCCACCTGAATGCCGGTCTTGTCGTTGAAACCACCGATGCCGAACGTGTTCATCGACAGGATCACGGTCCGCAGATACCGAGAGCCGTCGCCGTTGGGCCCGGGAGCGTAGGTCGCAACCCATACGTCCCCGGTGTTGTCGCGGAAGTCGATCGACTGGCCGTTCCGGACTCCGCGGTTGAAGTTGTTGCCCATGAAGAAGACATCGCCGTTGGTGTCCCATGCCTGAACGGGGTCACCGGCCGCGAAGGCGCCGCCAAGCGCCATCTGGTGCACCGGACTCGCGAGACCCTCGGCCGAACCGTCCTTCAAGTAGCCGGGGAGCAGGCTGTCGGTCCAGGTGATCCCAGCGTCGGTGGTGCGGTAGAAACCAGCCCACGCGTCACCGTTGGTGGGCACCGTGCAGTAGTCGTTGCTGCCCGACGTGCGCACACTCGGGTTGCGCGGGTCGATCGCGATCGTGGGCTCGTTCTGCATCCTGCGGTCGACGCCGCAGCGCTGCAGCGTTTTGTCGGTGTACGTGCCGCCGGCGAGGGCATCGGCACTCACATACGGCACCCCCCCGGCGTCGTTCGTGACCCTGACGTTGCCGGACGCAACACCAGGGCTTGCCTGGGCCACGGACACGATCAGCGCGAACGCGAAGATCACTAACCGGGCTCCTCTCACCACATCCTCCTTTGGAGAACCATTCGAGCCGACGAAGCTGAGAACGCCCTTCCCTGAACCCCGAACGTGCCACATATCGGCGGCCGGCGCAAGATTCCGCTTCGGCCGGCCTCAAGATCCGGGGCTTTCGGGTGGCGAGTAGGACTGACCTTAGCGCGCTTACCTATGAAGATGGGCGCCGAGGAGTACGTTCCCGCAAACCACGATCTCGACAGCCTGCGCAGCGCGGCCGAAGGGTGTCGCGGGTGCGGCCTCTGGGAGAACGCGACGCAGACGGTCTTCGGGGAGGGCGCCCGCAAGGCCACGCTGATGCTCGTCGGCGAGCAGCTCGGTGACCGCGAGGACGTCGAGGGCAAACCGTTTGTCGGCCCGGCGGGCCGTCTCCTGGACGAGGGGCTAGCCGAAGCCGGCATCGAACGCTCGGGCGTGTACGTGACCAACGCGGTCAAGCACTTCCGCTGGGTGCGCCGCGGCAAGCGCAGGCTGCACGAGAAGCCGAACCGCCAGCAGGTGCGCGCGTGCCGGCCGTGGCTCGAGGCCGAGATAGATGCGGTCAGGCCGCGGCTCATCGTCCTGATGGGAGCCACCGCAGCGCAATCGCTCCTCGGCGCGGCGTTCCGGGTGACCCAGCACCGCGGCGAAGTGGTGCCGACTCCCGTCGGCGTGCCGGCGGTCGCGACGGTGCACCCATCCTCGATCCTGCGGGCACCGGATGACACCTCGCGCGCCGAGGCGAAGGCCGCGTTTGTCGCGGATCTGCGCGCCGTCGCCAGGGAGCTCGACAAGCCGCGCTAGAGGCCGGGCCTCTAGCATCGTGAAGTGCGCACGCTGTTAACGGTCAACGGTAAGACCGACGCGCAAGACGTCGAGAACATCAACCGCTGCTTCGCGGCGGCGCACAAGGATGGCTTCTGGCTCGACATCCAGGCGCCCGACGAGCACGATTACGCGCTGCTCGAGAACGAGTTCAAATTCCACCCGCTGGCCATCGAGGACATCAAGCACCAGGACCAGCGACCCAAGATCGACGAATATCCGGACTACAACTTCGCCGTCATCTTCGTCGCCGAATGGGCGAACGAGGAGGTCGTGTTCCATGAGCACCACCTCTTCGTGGGCCCGACCTATCTCATCACCGTGCACCTCGACCCGGCGCCCGTCCTCAGCCAGCTCCAGGATCGCATCCACAAAAGTCCGGAGCTGACCAAGGGTCAGCCCGGCTTCCTCACGTACTTGGTCATCGACGCCCTGGTCGACGCCACCTTCCCGACGCTCGAAATCATCGACGAGGTGGTGGACACGCTCGAAGACGACATCACCGCCAGAGCCGGCACCGACTCGCTCGATCGCATCTATCACCTGAAGCATTCGGTCACAGAGCTCCGGCGCTTTCTCGGCGCCCAGCGCGACCTCTTCCAGAGGCTCATCACGCACGGCATTCACCTGCACCAGCAGGACATGACCCTGTACTACCGCGACGTGTACGACCACATCGTCCGCCAGTACGAGACGGTCGACTCGCTGCGCGACCTGCTCACGAGCGCGATGGACGTCTACCTGTCGACCGTGTCCAACCGCCTGAACCAGACGACCAAGGCGTTGACCGTGATCGCGAGCCTGTTTCTGCCGCTGAGCTTCCTCACCGGCTTCTACGGGATGAACTTCACCTATCTGACCCAGGTGCTGGAGACGCCATACGCGGCGTTCGCCGCGGGGGTGGCGACGATGCTCGGCGCCACTCTGATTCAGCTGTGGCTTTTCAAACGCCGCGGCTGGCTTTAGGAACATCCCCGCCGGGGGAACGGTTTCCCAAGTCATGAACGACAAGGCGACGAAAATCAGAATTCCGCCGAAGGGCACGCGCGGTTCGCGAATGACGGGCGGCCCACGGATCCTGCGGCCGGTGATGAACGCCATCATGGGCCGCCAGGTGAAGAGGTTCCAGGCCGCCAAAGGCTCGCAGCCCGCGAAGTTCATGGGCTTCCCTGTGCTGCTGCTCACCACGATCGGCGCGAAGACGGGCGCCGAGCACACTCACGTGCTGGGCGGCTTTCCCGACGGCCGGGATTCCTGGCTGGTCATCGCCTCCAAGGGCGGCGCGCCGACCCACCCCCACTGGTTCATCAACCTCGCCAAGAACCCGGACAAGGTCTGGGCCCAGGTCGGCGACCAGAAGTTCCGGGCGCGCGTCGAATCGCTCGAGGGTGCCGAGCGGGACAAGGCCTACGACCGCGTGGTCGCCGTCGCCAACAACTACGCCGGCTACCGGACCAAGACCGACCGCGAGATCCCGGTCATCCGCGTCACGAGGGCGGACTAGAGGAGCAGCGGCGGAGCGCCACCGCTAGGCGTGCCCAGGGTTGTCGGCCGTGGCCGTGACCGTGGCCGCGGTATCGATCTGGCCCGAATAGTCGATGGTGCATGAGACGCTCGTGGTCGCGTTGTAGCCGACGTCAGGGTTCACCTGCGTCTGGCAGCTGCCGAGGTCCGTGCCGTTGCTTGCCAGCGTGAACGTGACCGTCGAAGGCGCCCTTGCGCCGCTCGAGCCGCCGAGGTTCTTCAACAGCGCCGAGACGACGCAGGTCACGGCGCACCTCGAGGTGTCGACCGAGACGACGGTGTAGATCGGTGGCAGCGTGGTCAGGTTCGAGAAGTCGATGACGTCGGTGGGCGGCTGCACCTCGAGCCTGGGGCTGTCGAAGCTGCCGTAGCTGAGGTCCGCGCCGCCCAGGCCGTCGACCACGACCCCCCGCTTCATGCGCAGGTGGACGAGGTAGTGGGGCTGGTCCTGACGGATGAAGACGTCGGCGCGCGGCCCGGACAGCTCGACGGTGAGCAGGCCGTCGATGGCGACGTCGTCGGCGCGATGCGTCACCGCGGCGCCGAGAAATGTGGAACGGAACGCGGCGCCCGTGGTCAGGTCGGGCATGGTCGGCGCGAAGGCGCTCGAGCCCGCCCACCACGCGTTGCCTGCGGCTCGCACCAGCTGCTGCGACTGCGGGTCGCCGCCCATGTGCTTGGCCAGGAAGCTCTGTCCCGGAAGTAAGCCCGGCCCCCGATCAGGATCGCCTCGACCTGGCCGCCGGGACCGGTGACGCTGATGTCCTCGCGATCCGGCCGCACCAAGACCGCGGAGACCTGCCAGCGCTGCCCGCTGGCGGCGTAGCTGCCGTACATGGCAAACGTCGCCGAAGGACCAAGACCGTCGGCGACGCCTGCCTCGAGGGAACGCGTCGTCGGCTTGCCGAGATCGAAAGGCAGGTCGCACGCGGCCACGCACACGAGCACCGCGGCGGCCATCGCCGCGCCGCGAGCCGCACGCCAGGCGAGATTCGTGCCCGTCACCGCACTCCATCCAGTAACGGCGCGAATAACATCACCGTTACCAGATCGTGTCCATCACCGACGCTCCGCCGTCGGATGTGACTGCCGTTCCGGCCGAGCCCGCGCGGCCCGCTTCCAAGCTTGGACCGAAGCGCCGCGCCATCCGCATCCGCGGCCGCGTGTACCCGGTGGTTCTGCCCAGCCTTCGCGACCCGCGACTGCACGTGGCGGCGGTGCTGCTCACGCTGCAGGTCCTCGGCCAGACCGTTCTCGACTTCCGCCTCTCCGTGGCCCAGATCCTCGTCTGCCTTGCCGCCGGCGCGCTGTTCGAGTTCATCGTCGCCTTCTTCAAGGACAAGGTGATCCTGTGGCCGGCGAGCGGCCTGCTGACCGGCAACAGCACCGCCTTCATCCTGCGCACGCCCGGGACGCTGCACGGCGATTGGTGGAGCCTGCACGGCATCTGGATCTTCCTCGCCGTCGTCGTGGTCTCCATGGCGTCGAAGTATCTGATCAAGTGGCGCGGCCGGCACATCTTCAACCCGTCGAACCTCGGGCTCGTGATCGCCTTCGTCGCCCTCGGCCCGCAGTACACCGAGCCGCAGGACCTGTGGTGGATCCCGATGGGACCGTGGATGATCGTGACCTACGCCCTCCTCATCGGCGGCGGGCTGCTGATCGGTTGGGAGCTGAAGCTGCTCGGCCTCGAGATCGGCTACATGGCCACCTTTGCCGCGGCGGTGGCCCTGAGCCTTGCTCCGGTGCCTGACCACTGCATGGTCGCGAGCTGGCACGCCACCGCGATGTGCGGCGGCCAGCTCTGGCAGATCCTCGTCACCTCGCCGGAGGTGCTGATCTTCGCCCTGTTCATGGTGCCCGACCCGCGCACCGTGCCCGACGGCCAGGCGGCCCGTTTCGTCTTCGGCGCGACCACGGCCATCCTTTCGGTGCTGCTGCTCGGCCCGACGACGCTCGAGTTCTGGACGAAGACCGCCATCCTTGCGAGCCTGGTCTTCACCTGCGCCGGCCGGTTCGCGCTCGCACGGCTCATGGCCCCGGTGGACGACGCGACACGCTTTGGCGGCGCTTTCCAGCGCTGGGGATGGCGCATCCCGGCCGCGGTCGGGATGGCCGCGCTCGTCGCGTGGTTCCTGCCCGTGGCCGCGGACCTCTCGACCCACGGCCCGCTGCCCGCAGCGGCCTTGTCCGACGGGACGCTGCCGGCGATCACCCTCAAGGTCGGACCCAGCCTCGACCCGGCCACGTGGGTGGTCGGAACCGCCGCCGGCGCGCTGCCCGCGCCGAGCAGCTCACAGCCGCATCCGGCGACAGCGCCCGTTTACGTGCTGCCCGCGATACCCGCAATCGTAGTGCCCTCCAACGTGACCGACTTCGACAGCACGATCACGCCGGCGATCGCCAACCGCATGGCCCACGACGTGGTGCTCGACCTGGTCATCGAGGCGGTGGCGCGGCAGTCCCACGACCTCGATCTGGCCGCGACCGCGGCGGAACCGGACGGGCTCACCGAGTTCACCGACGTCATCAACCAGGACACCGCCGCCGGCAAGTTCGTGCAGAAGACCTACTCCTTCACGAAGATCACGCTGACCCTCTACCTGCCGAAGTTCAGCACGCAGGCGGCGCGGCTGGTCGGCATCGACCTGCACGGCAGCGCGACCTTGACCACACGAAACGCCGCGGGGGCGGTGCTTTCGAAGACGACGGTGTCCTACGACAAGAGCTGGGGCCTGGACCGCGACCCTTCGCGGCCGCTGTGGCCGATCTTCGTCGACTACACCGGGCTGACGCCCGCCTAGTCGGGCTCCGCGGCGGCTCCGGGGACGCCGCCCGGCTCGGACACCGCGGGCGGCTCGATGCCGAACGTGCCGGCGAGGCGCCGCCGAAAGCTACTGGAGGCCGTCCCACGTCCAGTGCGGCATCGGCAAGTCTGCCTCGACCACCGAGCCGTGCGGTGAGACCGCCATCACCTGCGCGACCGCCCATTCCATGTAGTCGCGGAGTGCCCTGCGGAAGGCAGGGTCGTCGGGGAGACCAGCGTCATCGGCGGCGTTCACGAAGCACTCGACGAACCGCCGCCCCAGGTCGTCCTCGGCCCCGGTGCCGGCGTGGATGCCCAGCACCGACGAGTGGCCGCCGAACGATCCCGAGTAGCGCTTCGGGCCGCCGAACACCTCCGCCCAGTACGCGGCGAGGTGCTCGAGGTGGTTGGGGTCGCCGGGATGGGAAAAGGGATGGTTCAGCACGGGGTCGGCGAGGCAGCGTTCGTGATGGGCCGCCGCGAGCAGGAGTAAGGCCTCGTCACCGCCGGCGAACTCGTAGATGGTGGGCTTGCTCACAGCTCGATTGTCCTTGAAAGAATTTGTTAATGCCGCTACAGCCTTATTGACATGAGGCGCTAGTACCTATGGGTATTAGGCCATTGGTGGAAGACGCGGCGTTTGCTCTATCAGGCTCCAAAAAAAATGGTGCTGCAAGCAAACGCGCCAGGAGCCAATTCACCCATGGAGGGATGCCCGTGCATCACATCAGGTTCGCGCTAGTCGGCTGCTTTGCCGCCGTGGCTATGGCAACGGTGGCCGCGTCGCCGGCTTCCGCCCAGACCAACAACCAGTCAGGCCTGGTCAACGTCAACGTCCAGAATCTCGCGCTCCAGGTTCCGGTCTCGGTCGCCGTCCCCGTGTCGGTGGCCGCCAACGCATGCGGCGTCGACGTCAACGTACTTGCCAACCAGCTTCAGAACGGGCCCGTGACCTGCACGGCCTCGAGCGACTCGACCGCTCTGAACACCGCCATCGCGGACGCGATGACCGGGCGGGGCGCAGGGTCGCCCAGCAACAACCAGTCCGGGCTCGTCAACGTGAACCTCCAGAACATCGCCGTCCAGGTTCCCGTTTCGGTGGCGGTTCCGGTTGGTGTCGCCGCCAACGTCTGCGGAGTGAACGCCAACGTGCTGGCTCTGCAGATGCAGAGCGGAAGCGCCTCCTGCACGGCTACGTCAACGTCCAACGCGCTCAGCCGCGCCATCGGCGCAGCGATCGTCTAACTCGACCCCATCCGGCCCGGCGCAACGCGGGCGTCCTTTTCGGGACGCCCGCTGTCGTTTCAGCGGTGCGGAGCGGCTGCAGCGAGCACGGTCTGCTCCGCGAGCGATGTGGTTGACCCCGGCCTCGGCGAACTGCCCGAGGAGCTCGCGCGTCTTCTCCGCGGGCTTTTCCAACGGGATCAGCAGCTGGACCGACCGCCGGATCTCCAGACGATCTGGCAAGTCTCGTCGAGCGCGCCGATCGTCTCCGCCGGCGACACCAGGTCGGATCCATCTGACGAGCAGGCACCTGGTCGGGAGGGCCTCAGTCGATGAACAGGCGGACTGCGGTGTCCGAAAGCCAACGCTCCCAGCGCGCCGCCGACCAGCCGAATTCATCCACGAGGAGTGAGTAGGACTCAGGACTGGCGAGGTCACAAAATGTCGCGACGGCCTCATCGAATGTGATTCCCGCCCGGAGAGACTTCGTCTCCGTCAGCAAGCGGAGAGCGCCCGTGAGCGCCTGTCTTTGCTGCAGGTGAACCTGGCGTCGCGCCGCCTCCAGCTCTGGCCTGCCGGTCCCGGCCTCAGTGAGAAACCTCAGGAGAATGCCCTCCGCCTGCATGATCGTGCGCACGACCTTGGCAACCGCCGCCAATCGCCTGTGTGGATCCCGTTCAGACATGGCTCTGGCTGCCAGCCGTCGGATGCCCGGGTCACTACCTGCGTCCGCGACAAGGGCGGACAGCAGGCCCGGTTTGGAGCCGAAAACGGCATAGACGGTGGGCACTGAGACGCCCGCGGCCAACGCGACGGCCTCGATCGTCGCGCCGGCGTATCCGGACCCGGAAAACACGGACCGAGCGGCCTCGAGCATCGCGCGCCTGGTGGCGCCGGCCTGCGCTTCGCGGGTCGGGGAGTTATACGGTCGTCGCGACGTTGGCGGAACTGTGTTCGTCATCGAGTGAATAGTGAGATCGATAGCCGGCTCGGCGCCCCAGCAGAGCCAGCGCCGGCAGGAGCAGCCGCGCCAGAGGTGAAAGTCTCGTGAGCCGCCACTCGTCTCGATACGCCATCGCGACCACCGCGATGAGAAGGGGGTTCGGACGCTTTCCGCCCGCCGGCAATCGCCCGTCGCGGATCAGGACGTGAATGGTCTCCACGAAGTCTTCGAAACGCAGAGCCGGGCGAATCTCGCTGACCACGACGAGCTGACCGGGGCCAGCATTCCAGAACGTGTGGTTCGTCCCCGGTGAGACGACCACGAGCTCACCGGGTTTGGCTTCCAGGCGCTCGTTACCCAGCACGTATCCCAATCGCCCCTGCTCGACGATGAATCGCTCCTCGAGCTTTGGGTGCGAGTGCTCGGGGGGCGCCGGCCTCGCCGGCGCGACGCGCACGCGGCATCTCACAAGCTCGCCGCCGGTGGTGGCGGCCGTCGCCA
>DATGEO010000084.1:0-33498 GCA_035310015.1 Candidatus Dormiibacterota bacterium
GTCGTTGCCGGCCGTGGGTTTGGATGCATCGCCGACATCGTGGTCGGCATCGCCGGCGCCGTGATCGGCGGCTACCTGCTCGGGTTGCTCTTCAACGTCAACGGGACCGTCGGGTTCTGGGGCAGCATCGTGGTCGCGTTCATCGGCGCGGCCGTGCTGCTGTCAGCCCTCAAGCTCATTTCCAACGGCCGCCTCTGAACCGACGGGGCGAGCCTCGGCCGCGACACGCCTGACCTCCTCCGCGACTTCGTCCGGCGCAAACAGAGGAATGTCGTGCGGCGTGTCGAACCAGCGGACGCGAACGCTTGGATTCGAGGCCGCGAGCCGGCGCGCCCCGGCGGCGCGCGAGTCGGCCATCCGCGACGGGCCGCCACGGGCGAGCATCGCCAGCGCCGGTGATTCGAGGTCGTCCCAGAGCTGGTCGACCGGCGAGTCGTACAGGCCGCGGAGCAGCTCGAGCCGGGCCTCAGACGTGAGCGTCAGCACGAACTCGGTGCCGGACTGCATCAGCCGCGACAGGACGAAGGGCTCCAGGTCCTCGGCCCACGCGCCGTCGAAGTCGCGCCGTGAGTCGGCGACCGCCTCGGCGAACGTCGAGTAGCGCGGCAGTGGAGGCTGCATGAACCCCTGGGCCTCTTCCCAGCTGAAGAGGTTGGCCGCGCTCTGGATCGGGCCGTCGATGAAGACGAGGCCGGACACCAGGTCGGAGTGTCGCCCGGCCAGCTCGAGCCCGACGGTCGCGCCCCACGAGTGGCCAACCACCAGCGGGCGGGCGAGCTCGCGCTCGCGAATCACCGCGACGGCATCCCCGACCAGCTCCTCCATCGCGAGGCCTTCCGGCAGTCGGGGGGCGTGAGGCTCGCGGCCGGTCAGGCCGTGGGCCCGCTGGTCCAGCGCGACAAGGCGCATCTGGGTCAGCCGCGACGCGAGGCGATCCCAGTAATGCGCATTCGAGCTGAGTCCGTGCAGCAGAAGCACTGCCGATGCTTCGTGGCCGGCCTCCCGATTCCACTCCAGGAAATGGAGGTCGACTCCATCGCGCTCGAACCATCCGTCGGCCGGCTGTCCCACCGGCGTCTAGCCTAGCCCGCGGCTGCGCGCAGCTCCTCGCGCTGAACCTGTTCAGCTTGCTTCGCCGGTGGGCGTCGCTTGATCAGCAACGTGCTCACGGCCGTCAGCGCGAGGAACGCGATCGGAACCGCCAGCGTGGCTTTCATCGCGTCGATGAAGGCGCTGACGAAGACGTCGTGGCCGAGGTTGGAGATCAGCGTCGCCACCGATGGCGGCAAGCCCGCAGGAAGCTGCGCCCCGTTCTGGCCGGTGCCGATCTGGAAGCCGCTGGATGCGACTGAGCTGAAGGCGTCGACGAACTTGCTGCGGAAGGCCGCCGGCAGCTGTGCGGAGTAGGTGACGGCTTCGTTGTGCAGCGCCGTTGCCAGCTGGTTCTGCAGGATCGCGCCGACGACGGCGCTCCCGATGGCCGCGCCAAGCTGTCGGGTCGTGTTGAGGATTCCAGAAGCTGCGCCCGCCATTCGGGGCGAGATGTTGCGCAGCGCCACCGTGGTCATGGGCGCGAAGGTCATGCCCATGCCGGCGCCGGCGATGACCAGCGGCACGAGAAAGTTGACCCAGGTCGAATCCGGCCCGGCGACATAGGTGAGCGCGCCGGTGCCGATGGCGAACAGCGTGATGCCCGTCATCAGGATGTACTTGCCGCCGATGCGGTCCGCGAACCGTCCGGCGAACGGAGCAACGACCATTGACGTCAGCGACATCGGCGCCATCGTCAGCCCGGCCTGGAGGGCGGTAAAACCACGCACCGATTGCAGGTAGATGGTGATGGGAAGGAACAGGCTCAGCATGCCGAAGCTGATGGCGGTCGCGATCCAGTTGCCCATTGTGAAGTTGCGGTCTTCGAACAGCGAGAGCGGCACCAGGGGCTCGGTCTGGAAGCGCTCCCAGACGATGAAGAGGATGAGAAGTACGACGCCCCCGCCGATGACCTCGGGGATGGTGATCCCGTAGGAACCAATCTCGCCCCAGCTGTAGCGCTGACCCTCGATGAGCCCGAACACGACTCCGAAGAGGCCGCTGGTGGCGATGAGGATGCCGACGATGTCCCAGCCGTGGCGCCGGCCAGTCCGGATGTCCGGAATGATGGCGAAGCAGAGGATGAAAGCGACGATGCCGATGGGGACGTTGATGAAGAAGATCCAGCGCCAGTTGATGTAGGTGATGATCGCGCCGCCGAGGGTGGGGCCGGTGATGGTCGCGAGGCCGCCCACCGCTCCCCAGACGCCGAACGCAGCTCCGCGTCGCTCGGGAGGGAAGAGGGTCGCGATGATGGCGAGCGTCTGGGGGGTCAGCAGCGCGCCGCCTATGCCCTGAAGGATGCGGGCGAGGATGAGCTCGGTCGCGTTCTGCGAGAGGCCGCACAGCGCCGAGGCGAACGTGAAGACCAAGAGTCCGATGGCGAAAAGGTTCCGCTGGCCGAAAAGGTCGCCCAGGCGTCCCGCGGTGATGAGGAGAACGGCATAGACGAGGATGTAAGCGTTCAGGATCCAGAGAATCTGGTCGAGGGTGGTGTTGAGCCCGTCTTTGGCACTGCCGCTCATCGACGGAATGGCGACGTTCACGATCGTCGTGTCCAGCAGGATCATGAAAAAGCCCATGGTCAGGACCACGAGCACGAGCCATGGGTTACTGCGCGCTTGAGCCATGTCTTCTCCTCAACAACTCATGGCCGGCGAATCTTCCGACCTTCCACTCCAGCTTTCCTTCGGTGATCTCGTTCTCGAGCTTGCGGACGAAGTCGCGTTCCGCTTCGAGCATCGCGATCTTGTGTTCCACCTCGACGAGCGACAGCCGCGTCACTCCCTCTTCGAGGAGCACTCTGAGCACGGTCTGAAACTTGGCGATGATCGCCTCGAGCGCGATTGCGCGCTCGTGCAGATGCGCGGCGGCGGTCGCCGCGGCCAGGTTGTGCATGAACATCAGCCCGGCCGCGAACTGCGGGTACTCGCGGCGCGGTTGCCGCAACAGGTCGCCGACCGTACGGATCAGGGCATCGCGTCCGGATTCGGTGAGGCTGTAGACGGTGCGCTCAGGCCGGCGGCCCTCCTTCTCGCGCTCGACCGGCTGAATCCAGGCATTGCGCTCGAGCACGTCGACCGTGTGATAGAGCGTGCCGAAGTTCAGGCGGATGAACTCGTCGTGGTGGCGAGCCCGCATGCGAGAGGCCATCTCGTAGGGATGCATCGGCTCCTCGTTGAGGAGCTCCAGCACCGACAAGGCGAGAGGGGAAGAGATCTCTGTCTCGGGCTTCTCCATATACTCTATCGGGACTATACCGGCAGTGATAAACCAATGCAAGTACTCGCGCCGGGATGCCTTAACAGGCAGGGTTGGCCAGGCTTTGAATTCAAACTAGCCTGCGGGTATGGTCGGAAGGCGCGGGGGGAGGGCGCCACGGGAGAGGGAGGGCCCGCCAGAACCACGTTACGCGCGGGGCCGCGGCCGGGGTCGGTCGCTCGCAACCGCCCGGGCGGTCAGGGGGTAATTAACGTTGATGCATGCGGAGGCCCCCGCCGCCACCCTGCCCATGAGCACCCCACGAGAAGCGGCCGCCCTCCAGTCGCTTCACCTCGTCCGCGCCGCGACTGGCGGCGACCTGAGCGCCTTCGAGGAGCTGGTCCAGCGCATGCAGCGGCGGGTCTACGGCTTCTCCTATCAGCACCTGCGCGACCTCGACGAGGCCCAGGACCTGACCCAGGAGATCTTCGTCAAGCTCTATCGCAACCTCGACCGCTTCGACCAGGCGCGGCCGTTCGAGCCTTGGTTCTGGAAGCTCGCCGCCAACACCGCGATCAACTACCGCCGCAAGCGCGTGCCGGCTCCGACCGACCGCCCCGCCGGCCCCGAGGCCGCGTCCCCCGCGCGCCGCGAGCACGACCCGGCCCTCGTCGAGGCGCTTTCCGAGCTCGACGCCTCTTACCGAATGCCCCTGCTCCTGCACTACTACGCCGACCTGTCGCTCGAGCAGGTGGCGATGAGCCTCAATTTGTCCGTGCCCGCGATCAAGTCGCGCCTGCACCGGGCGCGCGCGCTGCTGCGTCACGCGCTCGCCGAGTCCGAGGAGACCCGCTGATGGCTCAGCGCCCGACGCCAACCCTCGCGTGCGCGCGCGTGCGCGTCCTGATGGAGTCGTATGTCGACGGCGAGCTGGCCCTCACCGATCCGCAGACGGCGGACCAGGTGCGCTCGCACCTCCTGACCTGCGAGGACTGCCGGCGCCAGCACGACCAGGCGGCCTCGCTGCCGTTCCGCCTCAAGGCGCTGCGTTCGCCGTTACCTCCGGCCTCGATCACCAGGAACGTCATGGCTGCGATCCGTCCGGCGAGCACGGCGCCGCGCCGCGCCTGGACCCTGCTCATCCCCGAGGGGCTCCTGCTCGCGTTCATCGTCTGGTACGTCTCCGGCGTCGACGGCCTCGCCTCCGCGGCGACGGGCACGCTGGCGGACCTGCAGGTGCTCATGAACTGGACCGCCGGCGCCGCCGAGCTGCCGAAGGTTCCGGTTGCCGACGTCTTCCTGTTGATCGCGCTGATCGCACTCGCGGTCACCGCCGCGTATCACCTCGCGGTCCTCGCCAGGTTGGATGACGGCGCACACGAGAACACGCGGCTGCGTGAACGCCGCCGGGCGTGAGCGACAACATCGAATCCACGGGCACGGAGCCCGGGTCGACCGCTGACACGCCCGCGTCGCGCCGGCGCTGGAGCGGCCGCTGGGTCTGGACCGTCGTGATCGCCGCGCTCGCCGTCATCGGCGTTGCGCTCGCGATCGCCAACATCGCCCTCGACAATCCGTGGCTCGGCCCGCTGTCGGAGGCCGTGGTCGGCCCCGCGGTCATTGGGAAGCCGATCATCGAGCGCGTACCCGGATCCGATCGATTCGAGCGCACGCGCTCGATCCAGTCGTTCTCGTTTCGCTCGCCGTTTCGCCCCATCGGTCCCGTGAGCCCGCTGCAGGGCCTGCGCGCCCTGCTCAGCAACGGCGCGGCCTTGATCCTCATCGCGCTCGCGATCCTCATCGTCTTCCCCGACCGCGCGCGCCTCGCTGTGCAGCGTCTCGAGGCGCGGCACGGCCCGGAGATTGCTCTCGCTGCGGGCGTCGCGACGCTGCTGCTCACGCTTGCGGCCCTGCTGCTGCTGCGGTTCACGCTCGTGTTCTTCGTCCTCATCCCTGTGCTGATCGCGGTCGCGGTGGCCACCGCGATCTTCGGCATCGCCTGCATCGCGCTTGCATTGGGGCGCCTGATGGAGAGCCGGCTCGGGCTGGGTCCCACGCATCCGCTGGTCGCGTCGCTGGCCGGCGCGCTCGTGGTCTTCGACCTCGCGGTCATCCCCTACGCCGGCGTGTTTGCGCTGGCGCTGCTGATCATCGCCGGCCTCGGCGTCGCAGTCGTCACTCGATTCGGTTCCGAAACAGGCTGGTCTTTCGCCGACCTCAATTGGTGAGAAGGGAGTAGACGTGACAGGACTTCTGCGCAACCCGCGCATTCTCGTCGCCGGCCTCGCGGCCGTCGCACTGGTTCTGGGCGCGCTGATCTATCGCGACATGTTCGTGCCGGCCAAGAACGCGAGCAACCAGCTGAACCTCTATACGGTCGGCCGCCGCACAGTGACGGCGACGGTGACCGGCACCGGCAACCTGGTGCCGATGAACCAGTCGAACGTGAGCTTTCGCGCGAGCGGAATCCTGACCGAGGTCGACGTTCGCGTCGGTGATCACGTGACGGCCGGCCAGGTGCTAGCCAAGATCGACCCCACCTCGGAGCAGCAGGAGCTGGCGGCCGCTCAGGCCAACCTCCAAGTCGCCGAGGCCAATCTGCAGGCGGCCGAGCAGCCGCTGTCGTCGGACCAGATCAGCCAACTGCAGCACGCGCTCCAGCAGGCGCAGCAGGCCTACAACGACACGGTCGCGCAGGTGAATCTCACGAACTCCCAGGACGCGGCCACGGTCACAGCCGACAAGAGCCAGCTGACGATCGATCAGACCGCACTCAACAACAGCTTTCAGTACCAGCAGGATCTGGCCAACCTGGCTGCGGCGAAAACCCAGCTGCAGACCGTTACGAATACCTTCGACTTGGCCGGGTGCCAGAGCTACAGCTATCCGTTCACCTCGCCGCCGGCTCCGGCCAACTGTTTGACGTACTTCAACACCGTCTTGTCCGATCAGGCTACGGTCAACACCGACCAGGCCAAGGTCAACCTCGACAGTGCGCAGGTGACCTCTGACCAGACCAAGCTCAACCAGGACAGTGCCAAGCAGCAGCTAGACCTGGTCAACGGGCAACGCAGCATCAACGCCGCGGCCGCGCAGGTCACCAGCGCGCGGGATCAGCTCAACACTCAGACCCAGGCCAAGCCCAACCAGATCGCCTCCGCTCAGGCGCAGCTGGCGAGCGCGCAGACCGCGGTCCAGACGGCGCAGCAGAACCTCAACGCCACCACGCTCACCGCGCCCATCGACGGCAGCGTGAACGCGATCAACGGCGTTGTCGGCGAGACCGTCGGCCCCGGGCAGGGCACCACGTCAGAGGCGCCCGGGTCCACGGCGCCGCTGCCCTCGACCGGAACGTCGTCCGGCACCGGCACGAGCTTCATGGTCATCGGCGACGACAGCGCCATGGAGGTGGTCGTGCCGTTCGCCGAGTCGGACGCCGAGCGCGTCGCCTTCAACCAGAATGTCAACGTCACCTTCGACGCCGTTCCGAACCTGACGATCAGCGGCAAGGTCGTGGCGGTCGCGAGCTCGGCGACGGTTTCCAGCGGGGTCGTCAACTACTACGCGACCATCAGCCTGAACCAGACGAATCCGGGCCTGCGTGAAGGCATGACCTCGAACGCGATGGTGACGGTCAGCACCGCGACCAACGCGCTGACCGTGCCGAATCTCGCGATCACGCGGCTCGGCGGGCAAGCCTACGTGAACGTCTACGCCAACGGCCACGAGGTCCAGACCGCGATCGAAACCGGTGTCGTGGGCGACACGTACACCGAGGTCACCGGCGGCCTCAACCAGGGCGAGCAGGTCGTAATCCCGACCCTGAGGCTGCCGTCGTCGAACGGCACGCGCGGCACCGGCGCGGGTCCCGTGCGCATCGGAGGGGGCGGCTAGCTTGATCCGCCTCGAAAAGGTGACCAAGACCTACCGCATGGGTAAGGTCGAGGTCGACGCGCTGCGCGGCATCGACCTCCAGGTCGACGAGGGCGAGTTCGTCGCCATCATGGGGGCGAGCGGCTCGGGCAAGTCGACTCTGATGAACATCATCGGCTGCCTCGACGTACCGACGTCGGGGCGCTACCTTCTCGACCGCACCGACGTCGCCAGGCTCAACGACGATCAGCTCGCGCTCATCCGCAATCGCAAGATCGGATTCGTCTTCCAGTCCTTCAACCTCATCCCGCGGACGACGGCGCTGCACAACGTGGAGATGCCTCTCATCTATGCGGGCGCGTCGCGGCGCCACGAACGCTCTGTGGCGGCGCTGGAAGCCGTTGGCCTCGCCGATCGCGCGAATCACAGCCCCACAGAGCTGTCCGGCGGGCAGCAGCAGCGGGCGGCGATCGCGCGCGCGCTGGTCACCGATCCGGCGATTCTGCTTGCCGACGAGCCGACGGGCAACCTCGACAGCGCGTCCAGCGTCGAGATCATGAACCTGCTCACCCGGCTCAACGCGACCCAGGGCAGGACGATCGTCCTCATCACGCACGAACCGGACGTCGCGACCTTCGCGCGGCGGGTGGTAGAGCTGAAAGACGGACTGATCGTCAGCGACAGGCGGAAGGCCCCATGAACGTTTACGAGGCGCTTCGCATCGCCTTCGGAGGACTGCTGGCCAACCGCCTGCGCAGCAGCCTCACCATGCTCGGCATCCTGATCGGCGTCGCGGCGGTGATCCTGCTGGTCGCGGTCGGCAACGGCGCGAGCGTGCAGATCAACAACCAGATCCAGTCCCTGGGCGCCAACGTCATCTACGTCTATCCCGCCAACGCGAAAAACGTTGGCGGCGTCTCGCAGGGCTTCGGTACCAGCCAGACCCTGACTCAAGGCGACGTCACCGCGATCAGCAGCCGCCAGCAGGATCCGGACGTGGCCGCCGCCATACCGGTCGCCCAGTCGGGCGGCCAGATCACGTACGGCAGCCAGAACTACTTCGCGCCGACCACCGGCACCACGCCGGACTTCCTGACGGTGCGCAACTATCAGATCGCCGAGGGTGCCTTCTTCACCGACGACGACGTCCTTGCGCAGCACCGTGTCGTCGTGATCGGGCAGACCGTGGTCGACAACCTGTTCGGCACCACCGACCCGGTCGGGCAGACGATCAAGATCAACCGCCAGAGCTTCCGCGTCATCGGCGTCTTCGCCTCGAAGGGCGGCACCGGCTTCGGATCTCAGGACAACGTCGTGGTCGCGCCCATAACCGCGGTGTGGGCCTACCTCAGCGGCGCGCGCGGCGGCAAGAACATCAGCCAGATCGTCGCCTCGGCGACGTCAGCCAACACGGTGACGCAGGCCGAGACGGAGATCACGACGATCCTGCTGCAGCGACACCAGATCTCAGACCCCAGCCAGGCCGACTTTCAGATCCTGAGCCAGCAGGACATCCTCAACCAGGCGAACTCCATCGCCGCCGCGCTGACCCTGGTGCTCGGGGCCATCGCCGGCATCTCGCTCGTGGTCGGCGGCATCGGGATCATGAACATCATGCTGGTCACCGTCACCGAGCGGACGCGGGAGATCGGCATTCGCAAGGCGATCGGCGCGCGCCGGCGTGACGTGCTGACCCAGTTCCTGATCGAGGCGATGGTGCTGAGCGGACTCGGAGGTGCGCTCGGCATCGCGGTCGGAGCGACGCTCGCCGCGGAAACGTCGCGCATTCCCGCCATCGCGTCATCCGGTTTCCCAGCGCCAGTCGTCTCCGGGCCGTCGGTGCTGCTCGCGTTTGGAGTGTCGGTCGGCATCGGCCTTTTCTTCGGCATCTATCCCGCCAACCGCGCGGCGCGGCTGCATCCCATCGAAGCCCTGAGGCACGAGTAGAGGAGTGGTTCCATGAAAGTCCTGGTCGTCGCCCTTGCCATCGTCGTTGGCATCCTCGGCGGGTTTTACGGCGGCTACAAGGTCGGTCAGAACAACGTGTCGGCAGCCAGCTCGTCGTCGACGGGCAATCGCGGCGGCGGCCAGTTTCCGAACGGCCGCGGCGCCTTCGCGGCGGGAGCCTGCCCGTCCCCGGGTGCGGCTTCGCCCTCACCGGGCAGCCTGGCCCTCGCGCGCGGGACGGTCACCAACCTGAGCTCGACCTCCATGACCGTGAGCCTCCCCGGCTGTGACGTGACCGTGAAGCTCACCACCACCACGTCGGTCTCGAAGAACGTCGCCGGCTCGACGTCGGACCTCGCCGACAACCAGATGGTGATCGTGGCCGGCACGCGCCAGGCGGACGGCTCGATCGTCGCCCAGTCCGTCCAGATCGGCGGCGGGCGCGGACCGGGGGCAGGGACGAACCCGACCGCGGGCGGCTAGCGATCCGTGCCGGCCAGGCTGGTGTCGGCGCTGATCGCGCTCGTGCTGGGCCTCGCCCGGGCGGGACCGCGAGAGAGGTTCTAGGGCGCTAGTGGCCGAAGGCCTTTTCGTACCAGGCGACGTCCCAGTACCGGCCGAACTTCCGCCCCTGCTCGGTGTACAGCCCCGCCCTCTTGAACCCGAACTTCTCGTAGAGGGCGATGGAGGCGGGGTTGGGCAGCGAGATGCCCGCGTACGCTCGGTGCACGTCCTCGCCGCGCAACGCGTCGAAGAGCGCCGCGTACAGCTTGGTCCCAATGCCTTTGCCCGTCGCCTCGGGCGCGAGGTAGATGCTGGTCTCGATCGACGTCTCGTAAGCGGGCTTGATGCGGTACCGGCTGCTCGACGCGTAGCCGGCCACGTCGTCGCCATCGATGGCGACGAGTACGCGGTACCTGCCGGCGCTGCCGTAGTGGCTGAACCACTCGCGGCGGGCATCCATCGCCATCGGTTCGACGTCGAAGGTGTAATGCGCGTTCGCGACGTAATCGTTGTAGACGTCGTTCAAGCCCGGAAGGTCTGCCTCCGTCGCGGGCCTCACGTTCACGGTCCGCAAGTCTAGGCAAAACAATGGCGCGACAATTAGCGCCTTGGACCGCATCGAGCTCGACGGCATGGTGTTCAGCGGGCGTCACGGCGTCAGCGACGCGGAGCGCGCCCGCGCGCAGCGGTTCACGGTCGACATCGAGGTGGAGACGAGCGTCGCCCGGGCGGGCAAGAGCGACCACATCTCCGACACGGTCGACTACCGCGAGCTGCGCGCCATCGCCAAAGACGTCATCACCGGACCCTCCGCGCATCTGATCGAAGCGCTGGCGGAGCGCATCGCGACCCGGGCGCTTGGCGTGCACGGCGTCAAGGCGGTGTCGGTGCGGGTGTCCAAGCAGCCGGCGAGCATGAAGCCGATCGGCGCGGCCGCCGTTCGCATCAGGCGCGCACGCGCATGACCATCGCTTACTTCGACTGCTTCTCGGGCATCTCCGGCGACATGACGCTCGGCGCCCTCATCGACGCGGGCGCCGACGCCACTCGCGTCGACGCCGCGGTCGAGGCGCTCGCCCTCAGCGACGAGGTCACGATCGCGATCCGCCGCGAGCAGCGCGGGCATGTCGGCGGCACACGCGTGGCCGTCAGCGCCAGAGAGCGCACGCGGCGGAATGTGCGAGAGCTGCGCGCCAAGATCGATGCGGCCCAGCTGCCCGACCAGGTGCGGCGGCCCGCGCAGGCGGCGCTGGCGCTGCTGGCTGCGGCCGAGGGACGCGTGCATGACCGCGACCCGGATGACGCCCACCTTCACCAGCTCGGCGGCGCTGACACGCTCATCGACCTGGTCGGTGCTTTCTGGCTGCTCGACAGCCTCGGGGTGTCGCAGGTCTACGCGTCGCCGCTGCCCGCGCCTCGTGGCCGCGCCGGGAACATGCCGCTGCCCGCGCCCGCGAGCCTGCGGGTGCTGGCCGGCACCGGCGCGGTGTTCGAGGCGACGGCCGAGACGAAGGAGCTCGTGACCCCGACGGGCGCTGCCATCCTCGCCGTGTCGGCGAAGTTCGAGCGCCCGGCGCTCGAGCTGAAGTCCATCGGCTACGGCATCGGCGAGCGGGAAACCCCGGGCAACGCGCTCGCCGTGTGGATCGGAGAGGAGATCTCGATCGAGACCGGCGTGACCGTGATCGAGACCAACGTCGACGACATGGCGCCGAACCTGGTGGCGGCGCTGGCCGAAGACCTGATGGGCGCCGGCGCGCTCGACGTGACGGTCACGCCCGCGCTGATGAAGAAGGGTAGGCCGGGGCATGTGATCGCCGTCATGTCAAGTCCCGACCAGGTCGCCCGCCTCACCGATCACCTGCTGCGGCGCAGCACCACCCTCGGCGTCCGCATCTCGCCGGTCAGGCGCGTGATCGCCGGGCGGCGGGTCATCCAGGTCGAGACGCCCCTCGGCACCGCCGGCGTCAAGGTCAAGGAGCTGGGCGGCCGGCCCCTGGATGTCACGCCCGAGTACGAGGACTGTCGCCGGATCGCCCGCGAGCGCGCTCTCGACCTCCGCGAGGTGATGCGCGTCGTCACCGAAGCGGCGCGCCGGGAGCTGGGACTGAGCTAGAGGGCCGGTTGGCGGGTCTGGCCCGCCCATGCGTTTCCTTTACATGGGCTGGATCGTCGCGCTGATCGTCGTGTTCCTGATCCTGTTCGTGATCGCGCAGTCCGCGAGCTACTACCGGCGGAGCTGGAGCATCGCCGACTCGGAGGTCGGCGGGCAGGACAGCGTCGCGGTGTCGGCCGCGGTGGGCATCGGCTCGGGCGTGCTGGTGCTGCTCCTGCTGCTGCTCCTGTACCTCGGGCTCACGCGTTTCGATTGGCTGGGCCATCTCTCGCCCGGCGCCTCCCACCCCGCCTCACCCGTGCCCATCGTGAGTCCCGCCAATCCGGCCAACGGCCTGCCGGGCTCGACGCCGTCGGCATCGCCCAGCGCCAAGGCCACGCCCTAGCCCGTTTGCTCCGACCCGCGACAATTGCCGGCATGACGGCGCGGGTGATGGACGGCCGGGCGCTGGCCGCCCAGATCTTCGAGGACATTGCGGCCCAGGTCGCGGCCAGGGTGGCTGAAGGCAAGCCGCCGCCGGCTCTGGCCACCATCCTCGTCGGCGACGACCCCGCCTCCGCGACCTATGTCCGCGCGAAGCAGCGAAACGCGGCGCGAGCCGGCATCGGGGCGCAGGACCACCGCCTCCCGGCGAGCACGACGACCGAGCAGCTGACCTCGCTCGTCGCCGAGCTCAACGCGGACGACACCGTGAGCGGCGTTCTCATCCAGCAGCCGGTGCCCGCACAGATAGATATGACGCGCGTGATCGCCGCCCTGGACCCGGTGAAGGACGTCGACGGTTTTCATCCCGTCAACGCCGGCCTGGTCTCGCTTGGCCTGCCCGGCGCGGTCGAGCCGTGCACCCCCGCCGGCATCATCGAGCTGCTGAGGCACTCAGGCGTGCAGTTGGCAGGCGCGAACGCTGTCATCGTCGGCCGCAGCAACCTCGTCGGCAAGCCGGTCGCGCTCCTGCTGCTCAAGCAGAACGCGACCGTGACCATATGCCACACGAAGACGCGCGACCTCGCGGCGCACACCCGCAGCGCCGACATCCTCATCGCCGCCGCGGGCAAGCTGGGCCTCATCAGCAAAGACATGGTCAAACCCCGCGCGGCGGTCGTCGACGTCGGCGCCAGCTGGGTCGACGGCCGGCAGGTCGGCGACCTTGGGCCGGGTGTCGACGAGGTCGCGGGCTGGCTGACGCCGAATCCCGGCGGGGTGGGACCGATGACCCGCGCGATGCTCATCCGCAACACGTTTCAGGCGGAGGCGCGACGTCGCCCGTAGTGGCGCGATGACCTATCTGGAGACCCTGGACCACATGTCCAGGCTCGGCCGCTTCGGCATGAAGCTCGGTACCGAGCGCACGCGCGCGATTCTCGACCGCCTGGGCGCGATCGACCGAGGGATGAAGGGCGTGCTGATCGCCGGCACCAACGGCAAGGGATCGACCGGCGCTTGCATCGCTTCGATCCTCAAGGAGGACGGGCACGCGGTCGGCTTCATGCCCAAGCCGCACCTCATCTCGTACACGGAGCGCATCCAGCTGAACGGCGAGCCCATCAGCGAGACGGATTTTGTCGCGGCGTTCGAAGCCATCAGGCCCACGCTCGACTCCGTGGCCGCGGAGCTGGGACAGGCGACGGAGTTCGAGATGCTCACGGCGATGGCGATCGCGCATCTGGCGCCGCGCGTCGACGAGCTCGTTTGCGAGGTGGGCCTCGGCGGCCGCCTGGACGCCACCAACGCGCTCGACCTGGGCGTGGCGGTGATCACCAACGTCGACCTCGACCATCAGAAGTATCTCGGCGACACCATCGAACAGATCGCGAACGAGAAGGCCGCGATCATCAAACCCGGCAACCGGGTCGTCACCGGATGCGAGGGAGCCGCGCTGGCGGTGGTCGAGAACCATGCCCGCGCCGCGGATGCGGAGATTTGGCGTCTCGGGCGTGAGATTCGTCTCGAGTCCTCGTCCCGCGGCTGGGCGGGCCACGTGCTCGACGTCAGCGGCCCAGGCTTCTCTCACCATGGCCTCGAGCTGGCCCTGGCCGGCGACTATCAGCCCACCAATGCCGCGCTGGCGGTCGCGAGCGCGCACGCGATGGGCGACGTCTCCGAGGAGGCCGTTCGCCGCGGGCTGGCCTCGGTGGTATGGCCGGGGCGGCTGCAGGTCGTGGCCCAAAGGCCGCGCGTCATCCTCGACGGCGGCCACAACCCGGCGGCGATGGCCAGGGCCGGGGCCTCACTGCGGGCGCTCATCGGCGACGCGAGGCTGGTCGCGGTGTTCGGGATGCTGAGCGAGAGGGACCCGCACATCCTGCTGGCGGCCTTGCGAACGCTCTCGCCGGACGCCGCCGTTTTCACCGAGGCCGCGAGCGCCGGCGGCCACGCGATCGAGGCCGCGCAGCTGGCGGCGGTCTACGGACCCGGAGCGGAGGCTGTGACATCGGCCGAGGCGGCGCTCGCCCGGGCCCGGCAGCTCGCGGGACCGGACGGCAACGTCCTCGTCTGCGGCTCGCTGTATCTCGTGGGCGAGATCCTCGAGCTCACGCAGCGGGCTTCGAACCGCCGGTAGAGGTCAGCGAAAGCTGGCGAGCCGGCGGATGTCGATGCGCCATTCCCGCTCGCGCGCCCGCGCGAACAGCGAAAGGAGGTAAACGCAGCCCGCGGTCATCGGCAGCAGCAGCACGGCGCCGACGAGCGCCCACTGCCAGCCGCCGCTGAAGAGAAGCCCGCCGACCAGGATCACGGCCAGCGCCAGGCCGCCCCCGCCGACCACGAGGTCGTTCGCCGAACGCGCGCCGGTCGCTGCCGCCGCCGGACTCGGCTTGGCCGGCGCCGCGGGCGAATGCGGGCGCTTCGGGACCAGCCCGTAGAGCAGGACGCCGACGCCCGCGAGGCCCGCCAGCAGGGTGACGATCTCGGCAATGAGGCCTTCGCGCGTGTCGGCGACATTGGTCGCCGCGAAGAACGCGATGGCGATCAGCACGAGGCCGGCGACGATGGCGACCGCTCGGGTCATCGCGAGCTGGCCGCGAGGATGCCCGCCCTCAGCCTCCGCATACCGCGGAGCCAGCGGTCGTAGTCACCGGCCTTGCGCTGAAAGTAGCCGGCGACCTCGGGGTGCGGAAGGATCAAGAAGGATTCGCGGCGGATGCCTTCCACGACGATGTCGGCCACCTCTTCGGGCTCGAGCGCGGTCGCGGTCAGGAACTCGATGCCCACGCGCGACTCGGCCGCCAGCATGTCGGTCTTAACTCCCTGCGGGCAAAGGCACGAAACGCGTATGCCCTCGTCGCCATGGGCGATCGACAGCCACTCGAACAGGGAAAGGGCCGCGGCCTTGGTGACGCCGTAGGGCGCGGCGAAGACGTGGTTGAGCAGACCCGCCGCGGAGACGGTGCCGAGGAGATAGCCCTCCTTGCGGCTCAGCATTCCAGGGAGCACATGCCTCGCCACGTACACGTGGGCCATGACGTTTACGTCCCAGATGCGCTGCCATTCGGCGGCCGGCGCCTCCGGCCCCCCGGCGACGGCGATGCCGGCGTTGGAGCAGAAGATGTCGATCCGCCCGTGGTCGGCCTCCGCCCGCTCGACCAAACGCCGGACATCGGCTTCCTGGCTGACGTCGCACTCCACCGCGAAGCCGTGAATCTCATCGGCCACCGCCTTCGCGCCCTCTCCGTTGACGTCGGCTACGACCACGGCGGAAGCGCCCCCCGAGGCGAACCGCCGAGCCAGGGCCCGGCCGATGCCCCGGGCCGCACCGGTCACGACTACAACCCGGCCTTCTACCTCCATGCAGCCCCCGGAGTCTACGTCCGGGCCGTGGAGTTTTCCACATGCCGAGCGCGTGCGCGGCTCAAGCAAGCGGCTGTCGAAGGCGCGAGTCGATGCTCAGAAAAATATCTCGAAAAATGCAAGAGGCGCGGCCGTTGCTGACCGCCGTTAGCGAATAGAATCTCTCCCCATGGTCGGAGGGGGTCTCGACTACAGCGCGCCGTTTCAGCGCGCTATCGAGCTCATCGGCAAACGATGGACGGGAGCGGTGGTCAAGGCCCTCATTCCAGCGCCCGCGCGCTTCAATCAATTGCTCGCGGGCATACCCGGAATCAGTGATCGCGTGCTGACCGAGCGGCTGCGCGAGCTGGAGTCGGAGGGCATCGTCGAGCGGCTCGTGGACCCTGGGCCGCCGGTGCGAGTCAGCTATCGACTGACGGCGCGCGGCCACGCGCTCGAGCCTGTGCTCGCCGCGGTTTCGCAATGGGCCGACCGCTGGCTCGAGCCGGCCGCGGCCGCGGTGGGTTAGAGACCGCTCCAGCCGAAAGGCTCGGCCTCCGGGTATCGCGAGCACGGCTGATAGGCTTTACGCGATGCCGATTGGCGATTTTCTCCGCCGCCGGCCCGAGGCGATGACGTGCCAGGCCTGCGGTTCTCCTCTACCGACCGGCGCGATCTTCTGCCCGTCGTGCGGTGTGCGCGCGGACGACCCGCAGGCCGAGCCGCTGCACATCGTCGACCGCACGACCGGTCTCTTCAACGAACGCTTCGTGCGCCCGGTGCTCGAGGACGAGCTCGCCCGCGCGCATCGCTACCAGCGCAACCTCGGGGTGCTTCTCATCGAGGCGCCGGAGGCGGGATCCGTCGACGAGACCCTCAAGACCATGGCCGCGGCCCTGGCCGGCACCGTGCGCGACGTCGACACCCCCGGCGTTCTGAGCCGCACGCCTCCGCAGCTGCTCGCCATCCTTCCCGACACCGACGTCGCGGGAACGGCGCACGCGGCCACGCGAGTTCTCGCGGCGGTCAACGACGCGCTGAAGGCCGCCGGCGGTCGAGCCGCCGTCGGACTGGTCTGCGTGCGCCCCGGCCAGCGCGTCCGCGCCGGCGCCGTCATCGAGAGCGCCAGCCGTTCCCTGCGCTCCGGCCGGCCCGAGATGATGGGCAAGCCCGCCTGACGGTCGCGATCTATCTCGCCCGCCACGGCGAGACCGAATGGAGCCTCAACGGCCGGCACACCGGGCACACGGACCTTCCCCTCACCGAGGCCGGCGAGCGGGCCGCGACGAGATTGCGTTCGCGACTCGAGTCGATCCGGTTCAGCGCGGTCTACAGCAGCCCCATGCAGCGGGCGCGCCGCACGGCGGAGATCGCGGGCTTTCCGGATCCACACATCACCAACCTCCTGCAGGAGTACGACTACGGGCAGTACGAGGGCCTGACCACCGCCCAGATCCAGGCCGTGCATCCCGGCTGGGAGCTGTTTCACGACGGCTGTCCCGGCGGCGAAACCCCGGCTGAGGTCTACGCCCGCGCGGGCAGGTTCATCGCGATGGCGGCCGGGCACGAGGGCAACGTGCTCGCCTTCGCCCACGGCCACATCCTCCGCACGGTCGCGGTCGCCTGGATCGGGGCCGAGGTGACGGTGGCCGCGCGGCTGCTGCTCGACGTCGCCACGCTCTCGCGCCTGGTGGAGGACGAGCACGGCCGCGAGCTGGCGATGTGGAACGCGCCCTGAACCCCGCGGGCTATCGCTTGCGCAGAGTCCACGGCCGGCTGCGCACACCCGGCAGCCCGGCGAACACCAGGTACGCCGAGGTTTCGACCTCGGCTCGGTACGTGTGCCGTTCGCCCGGGTTGATGAGCAGCATCTCGCCTTCGCCCACGGTCCCGGTCTTCGAGCCGTCGTCGAAGTGCAGCGCGCCCATCGTCACGATTAGCGCCACTGGTATCGCGTTGCGATGCTCGGGCACCTGCTGGCCCGGCCCGAGCCGCAAGCCGACGACGCGCATCGACCCGCAGTCCGCGATCTGCTCGAAGCCGATCGCGCGCCGTGGCGCCGCCTGGCTTTCCCCTGACACCTCTGCGCCATATCTTCACCATTCGGGCAGGTGAAGGTCGTTTACGCCACCGGCATCGAAGGTGCGCGCCGCGCACAGGGCATCGCGGTCGTCATCGACGTGCTGCGCGCGTTCACCGTCAGCGCATACGCCCTCGCCGGCGGAGCCCGCGAGTGCCTGCTCGTGCCCACCGTGGACGCGGCGCGGGCGCTCGCGGCCGAGATCCCCGACGCATTCATCTCCGCCGAGGTCGACACGCTGCCCGTTCCCGGCATCGCGATCAGCAACTCACCGACCCAGATCGCGCAGGCGGACTGCAAGGGCCGCACGCTCGTGCAGCGCACGAGCGCCGGAACGCCGGTCATCAACGCCGTGGGGCCGGGCCATGACATCTATGCAGCGAGTCTCGTCGTGGCCGGCGCGACTGCGCAAGCCTGCCTGTTAAGGGATCCCGAGGCGGTCACGGTCATCGCGTCGGCGGACTTTCCCGAGGACCACGCGTGCGCCCGCTACATCGGCGCGATGCTCACCGGCATGCGGCCGCTCCCGGCAGCAGACCTCCTCCGAGATCTCTACGCCTCGGACCGGTACCGCCGCTTCGCCGGGGGCGACTGGCCCGGCTTTCCGAGGACCGACCTCGAGCTCGCGCTGGAGCCCGACCGCTTCGACTTCGCGATGCCCGCGACCCGAGAGCGCGGATACGTGCGCCTCACGTCGCAACGCTAAGATCTCCTTCGGGCACCAAGGGAATCCGGTGAGAACCCGGAGCTGTCGCGCAACTGTGAGCGAGGAGTCTTCGCCGATTTAGAGGCCACTGGGTACCAGGGACCCGGGAAGGCGGGCGGAGGCGGTGATCCGCAAGCCAGGAGACCTGAATGTCCGAACGGATGACCCGTCCGCGCGCAACGGCACGGAAGCTCCATGGCGGTCGGCTTTCAGCGGCGCGTTCGGTGTAGAGGCCGCCTGGAGGTACGCCCGTGCGCAAGCACCTCGTCGAAGTGCGCAAGCACATTGGAATGACCAGCGCGACACTGGCCATCATCATCATCGCCGCCTGCGGCAGCTCGTCGCCCACCGCGACCGCCCCACCGACGCCGACGTGCGTCAACGCGACTGCGACCCACCATGCCTATGTCGTCGTCCAGCATCTTTCCGGCGCGTCCCTGCAGCGATGCGTCGGCTTTGCCGGCGACACCATCAACGGCAAGGCGTTGATGGACCAGTCCGGCATCCCGTACCAGACGCAGACCTTCAGCTTCGGCCTCGGCGTCTGCGCCGTCGACAACGAGCCCAAGACCTTCACCGAATGCTTCCCCAAGAACCAGCCTTGGTGGAGCCTGTTCGTCGAGGACAACGGCGCCTGGACCATGGCCCCGGTGGGCTTCGACCAGCTGAACCTCAAAGACCACGACGCGCTCGGGTGGCGCTATGTGCCCGCCGCCGACCAGACCCCGTCACCGCCGCCCACGGCCAAGGAGAGCTGAGAGACGGTCACACCCAACGCGCGGGCGGTGGCGGCCTGGTCCGCCGCCTGCCTGGTCGTCGTGCTCATGACGACGAATCCGGCGTACAAAGCCATGGTGCTGGCGGCGGCGCTCTCATCGCTTGCCGCCGGCGCCGGCCTCCGCCGTCTCAAGACTCCGGTCATCGCGATCGCGCTGGTCGCCGCGTTTGCGGCGATGCTGAATTTCGCATCGGCGCATCTCGGCGACACGATCATCTTCAGCCTGCCGAGCGTCATCCCCGGCCTGGGCGGGCCGTGGACCCTCGAGGCGCTGGCCTACGGGCTCGCCGGCGGGATCACGATCGGCGCCGCGATTCTGGCCGCCGCTCCTTTCTCGCTGATCCTCTCGGCCCATGACGTGGTCGACGCGCTGCCGCGCGCGCTGTCGCGAACCGGCGCCGCGATCGCCGCCTCCCTCAACCTCGTGCCCTCCATCGGCGCGACCTTCGTCCAGGTCAGCGAGGCGCAGCGCATGCGGGGCTGGCGGCCGCGCGGGCCGCGCTCGTGGGCGGAGGTGGTCGTGCCGGTCGTGCTCACGAGCGTCGAGGGCTCGCTCCAGCTCGCGGAATCGATGGAGGCACGCGGCTTCGGCAGCGGGCCGCGCACGTTCCTCGCGCCGAGCCACATGCGCCCGGCCGACTGGGCCGTGGTCGCGTCTTCCGCTGTCGCCCTGGGCCTCTTCATCGCCTCGACCGTCGCCGGCTGGGCCGCGCCGTGGGCCGCGTACCCGACGCTCACGCTGCCGGCGGTCGATCCCACACCGCTGCTCGCGTGCCTCTTCCTCTTCGCGCCGGTGGTCGCATGGCGCTTGCGTCGATAGCGCACCTGACCTACGCGTATCCGGACTCGCCCGCGCCCGCGCTCGCCGGCGCGAACCTGAGCATCGACGGCGGCATCACGCTCGTGGCCGGGCCATCGGGCGGCGGCAAGTCGACGCTGCTGCGCGTGTTCAACGGCCTCGTGCCGCACTTTCACGGCGGGCGCATCTCGGGCTGCGCCGAGGTGTGCGGGATGCAGGTCATCGCCACGCCGACGCGCCGGCTAGCGCGCCACGTCGGCTTCGTCTTCCAGGACCCCGAGCTGCAGACCGTCTACGCGACGGTCGAGCGCGAGGTCGCGTTCGGTCTCGAGAACGCCGCGGTGCCGGCCGCGCAGATCCCGGCTCGCGTGCACGACGCGCTCGCCGAGGCGGGGGCGCAGCACCTCGCGGGCCGCGCCATGCGGACGCTCAGCGGGGGAGAGCGCCAGCGGGTGGCGCTGGCGTCAGCGCTGGCGATGCAGCCCGAGCTCGTCGTCCTCGACGAGCCCACCTCGCAGCTGGACCCCGACGGCGCGGACCTCGTCCTCGATGCGGTGCGCCGCGTCGCCGCGGCGGGGCGCGCGGTGGTCATCTCCGAGCACCGCCTGCAGCCGCTGATGGAAGCCGCGACCAGTCTTGCCACCGTCGAAGCGGGTCGCGTCACCACCTCGTCGCCGAGCGCGTGGCAGCCGCCGCCCGCGCCGGCGCGCCCGCAGCCACACGCCGCCGCCGGAGACGAGGTCGCCGCCTTGACCAGGGTGGCCGCCGGCTTCGACGGCCGGACGGTGCTGGAGAACGTCGAGCTCACCGTCGGGCGCGGCGAGGTCGTGGCGCTCATGGGTCCGAACGGCGGCGGCAAGACCACGCTGCTCCGCGTCCTGGCGGGCCTGCTGCGGCCGTCGAGCGGCAGCGTGACGCGGCGTCCCGGCCGCGTCGCCTACCTGCCGCAGAATCCCGCGGCCCTGCTGCACCGGCCCAGCGTGCGCGACGAGGTGAGCTTCACGCTCGACCATGCCGGCGGCACGCGCCGCGGTGAGACGCCCGATCGAATGCTGGAAGCGCTCGGCCTGCTCCACGTCGCGGGGCGCTATCCCCGCGACCTCTCGAGCGGCGAGCGCCAGCGCGCGGCGGCGGCGGCGGTGCTGGCGGGATCGCCGGCGCTGGCGCTGCTCGACGAGCCCACGCGCGGGATGGATGCGTCCGCCCGCGATTCGCTGGCTCGTGTCATCGAAGACCTCCGCTGGCGCGGCGCGGCCATCGTCGTCGCCACCCACGACGCCGACCTGCGCGCCGCGGTCGCCGATCGCACGCTGACGGTCAGGGACGGTGCGGTCCGATGACGCGTGGCCTGCCCATCGGCATCGTGTCGCTGGCCGGCGTCGCGCTGTTCGCGTGGCCGTTCATCGGCTCCGACCTCCCCGCTTCGACGCCGGCGTGGACGTTGAGCGTCGGGTGCATCGCCGCCCTCCTGCTCGTCGAGGCCGGCACGCGGCAGCTCGACGCTCGCGGCCTGGCGCTGCTCGCGGCAATCGCCGCGATCGACACGGCGCTGAGGCTCGCCGTCATCGAAGGCATCGGCGGCTTCAGCCCCATCTTCTTCCTGGTTCTTTGCGCCGGCTTCGTGTTCGGACCCACGTACGGCTTCCTCGCGGGCGCGCTGTCGATCCTGGTTTCCGCCCTCGCCGGGGCCGGCGTCGGGCCGTGGGTGCCGTACCAGGTGTTCGCGGTCGGCTGGGTCGGGGTCGCGGCCGGGCTGGCCGGACAGGCGGCCGGCATCGCACGCCGCGGACGGGCGGCGCTCCCGGGCTGGCGCGACGTCCTGGCCCTCGCCTTCGTGGGCGCGGTCATGGGCTGGGTCGTCGGCGCCCTTCTCGACATCCAGGACTGGGTCCCCGTCTACCGCGGCAACCCGACGCTCGGCTGGCAGCCGGGCATGGATGCCGCGACCGCGGCCATCCACTTCGGCCGCTTCTACCTGCTCACCTCGCTCGCCTACGACACGTTCCGCGCGGTGGGCAACGTCGTGATGGTGGTGGCTCTAGGCGCGCCGGTGCTGGCGGCGCTGTCGCGCCTGAAGGCGCGCCTGAGCTTCGAGGTCGTGCCGGTTCCCTAGGCCAAAGAAATGGCGCCCGGAAAGCAGCTCCAGGCGCCTGCCGTCAGTGCTTACCGTCGGAGCTCCCGCTCAGCTCCAGTAAGCTCGGCGCCCAACACCCCGGCCCATGCCCAACAGGCGGACGATGAGCAGCAGGATCACGGCGCCGATGAAGGCGATGAGCATCGCGCTCAGGATCGGGTGCCCCGCGATGGCAATGCTCCAGTGGAACACGCCCGCGAGGAAGCCTCCTAGAAACGCGCCCACGATCCCTACGAGCACATCGCCCAGCACGCCCAGACCGTGTCCGAGCGCGAGATGGCTGGCAAGAAATCCAGCTACAAGACCGACGACGATCCAGAGCAGAAGAGTGTCGAAGTCGAGGACCAATTCTTCAGACCTCCTTGCCCCAAAAAACGCGCGGCCGAGGCCTCCTACCTAGGTACAGATTTGTTAAGACAGGCTACTTTCCCCTGCCGAATCCGAATATGCGGAGCACGAAAAGCAGGATCACGGCCCCGGCGAACGCAATCACGATCTCGCTGATGATCGGGTGGCCGGCGACCGCGAAATGGATGTGAAGCAGGCTTGCCAGAACGCCGCCCAGGAAGGCGCCGATGATGCCGGCCAGGATGTCGCCCAGCAGGCCGAGGTCGTGGCCGAGGGCCACCCGTCCGGCCAGGGCTCCGGCCAGCAGCCCCACCAGGATCCAGATGATGACGGTGTCGATGTCGAGGCGGATGTCGATCATGGGCGGTCAGTAGAACACAGGATCTTGGGTAGAGGCGCGGCCGAAACCCTCGGCGAGAGATTCGGCGATCCAGGGGCCACCCCAAGCTGCGCGTGGGGACCCCGGCCGGTGGCGACGAGCAGCGGAGCGAGCGCGTCTGAACGATGCGTGAGCGAGCAGCGCAGGAGCTGAGCCCGCAGATCGGCCGCATGGGCGCCGAAAATCCGCCGAGGGCTTTCCGGCCGCGCCTCTAAGCGACCTTGGCGGCCAGGTCCTGGAGCGCGGCTCCCAGCACGCGGTTGAAGGCGGGGTAGGGATGGATCAGGTCCGCCAGCGTGCGCAGCGGGGTTCCGGCCTTCACCGCCAGGATCAGCTCGCCGAGGATCTCGCCCGCGCGTGGCGTGACCAGCGTCGCCCCGACGAGGACGCCGCGCCTGCGGTCGCCGACCAGCTTGAGCGCGCCCCCGTGGAAGTCGGCGATGTAGCCGCGCGCCGCCTCGCCCGGGTCGGTGGTGGCGACCACGACGTCGAGGCCCTGCTCGCGGGCCGCCGCCTCTGACAGACCGACCGAAGCGACCTCGGGGTCGGTGTAGGTCACGCGCGGCACGGCGGTGTGGTCGGCGCGCGCGTCCTCGCCGCGCAGCCGCCTGGCGATGATCTGGCCGTGGTAGTAGGCGAGGTGGGTGAAGCCGCCGATGCCGGTCACGTCTCCGGCGCCGTAGACGCCGGGCTGCACTTGGAGCGTGTCGTGGTCGACCTTGAGCCACCCGCGCTCGGTGCGTGGCAGTCCCGCATCCGCCCAGGCCTCGAAGTTAGCGCGCCTACCCGTGGCGACGAGCAGCCGGTCGGCCATCACCGTCGCGCCGGATTTGAGGGTCGCGCCGACGCGCTCGCCCTGCTTGGAGACGCCGGTGCACGCGTCGCCGATGAGCAGCGTGATGCCTTCGGCCTCGAGGTGCGGACGGAGGGCGGCGCCGGCCTCAGGCTCCTCGAGGCCGAGAAACCGCGCGCCGGCCTCGATGATGGTCACCTTCGTGCCGGCGCGGGCGAAGGCCTGGCCCAGCTCGACGCCGATCGCGCCGCCGCCGAGGATCGCCATCGATTCCGGGCGCTCGCGCGGCACCGCGGCCTGGCGGTTGGTCCAGTAGTCGACCTCGCTCAGACCGGGAATCGGCGGGATGGCGGCCGTGCCCCCGTTGGCCACGACGACCGCCCGCCTGGCCACCAGCCTTTCGCCGCCGACCTCCACCGTCCGGCTGTCGACCAGATTGCCCGCGCCGCGGAAGAGCTTCGCGCCGCCGGCCTCGAGCGCAGCCGCGGGCCGGGAGTCGTCGAGATCGCGCGCCATCCACAGCACCCGTTTGGAGATCTTCGGAAAGTCCACGTCCCAGTCGACGCGCGAGGCCGCGAGCGTGCGCGCGCGCCCGGCTTCGGCGAGGGTCTCGCCCGAGCGCAGGAAGGTCTTCGACGGCACGCAGCCCCAGTAGGGACATTCACCGCCCACCAGCTCGCGCTCGACCACCGCCACCGAAAGGCCGCTGCCCTCGAGCTCGTGCGCGATCGCTTCGCCCGCCACGCCGCCGCCGAGACACACCACGTCGAACTCCTGCGTCATCTCCTTGCTCCTTCGTCGATCGCGTGGTCGGGGTTGGTGCCTGCCAGCCGCAGCGACTCCAGCAGCGACGTGGCGGTGAACGAGCCCACGTAGCGGTCGCCGTCGAACACGGCCGCCCGCTCGTCGGGGCTCGTGAGCGCGGCGGCGAACGCCTCGCTAAGGGTGCTCGAGATCGTGACGCGCGGCTCGCCCGCGACCGCGCCGTCGCTCGACCGCTCCAGCGTGGCGGAGTTGATCGTGAGCACCGACATGCGCCGCACGATGCGCTCGCGGCCCAGGAACTCGGCGACGTAGTCGCTGGCAGGGCGCGTGAGAATCGCGTCGGGCGTGTCGTACTGCGCGACCTGCGCCTGCATCTGGAAGAGACAGATGCGGTCACCGACCATCACCGCCTCGTCGATGTCGTGCGTGACGAACACGACGGTCTTGCGCACCGAGCGCTGGATGGCGATGAACTCGCGCTGCAGCCGCTCGCGCGTGATCCTGTCCACGGCGCCGAACGGCTCGTCCATGAGCAGGATCGGTGGGTCCGCACCGAGCGCGCGAGCAAAACCCACGCGCTGCCGCTGACCACCGGACAGCTGATGGGGATAACGATCGCGGTACTCGCGCGGGTCCAGGCCGACCAGGTGCAGCAGCTCGTCGACGCGCTTGTCGATCCTCGCGCGCTCCCACTCCCACAGCCGCGGCACGGTGGCCACGTTGTCGCCGACCGTCATGTGCGGGAACAGGCCCGTCTGCTGGATGACGTAGCCCATCTTCAGGCGGAGCCGCACAGGGTCGGCGGCGCTGGTGTCCTCGCCGTCGACGATGATCCGGCCGCCGTCGGGCTCGATCAGGCGGTTGATCATCCGCAGCGTCGTGGTCTTGCCGCACCCGGACGGCCCGATGAGCACGCAGGTCTCGCCGTCGCGAATTTCGAGCGAAAGATCCTTGACGGCGTTCGAGCCGCCGGGGAAGGCCTTCGTGACGTGCTCGAGCTGGATCACTTCCGCTGAATTACCGTAATCGAATGCCGGGGGGCTTATTCCTGGACGTCGTCGACCCGTGGATCAACTGGGACTGGCTCTCGACGCACGTCCCGCTGTTCGCCGCCGCCCTGCAGGACCACGTCACGCTGACGCTGCTCGCCGTCGCCATCGGCCTCGTGATCTCCCTGCCCCTCGGCGTCATCGCGCACCGCTGGGGATTCGCGCGCAACCCGATCCTCACCGTGTCGGGAATCCTCTACACCATCCCGTCGCTGGCCCTTTTCTCGCTGCTCGTCCCCTACACCGGGCTTTCCGGCCTGACCGCCGAGATCGGGCTCATCAGCTACACGGTGCTGATCCTGGTGCGGAACGTGCTCGTGGGCCTCGAGGCCGTCCCGCGGGACGTGCTCGATGCGGCCGACGGGATGGGGTACCGGCCGCTCAAGCGGCTCATCGCGGTCGAGATCCCACTGGCGCTGCCGGCCATCTTCGCCGGCGTTCGCATCGCGACCGTGACGACCATAGGTCTCGTCACCGTGGCCGCGTTGATCGGCGTGGGCGGCCTTGGCCAGCTGATCCTTCAGGGCCTGATCGACAACTTCCACACGCCCCTGGTCGTGGCCACGGTGCTGTCGATCGCCCTCGCATTCGTGGCCGACGTCGGGATCGCCGGCGTGCAGCGCCTGGCCGTGCCGTGGGCGAGGAGCAGCTCGTAGATGTCCTTTCTCGCCAAGGTCGCCGCGTGGTTCGCCGACCCCGCCAACTGGCAGGGCTCCGCCGGGATACCCACGCGCCTGGTCGAGCACATCGAGATCTCGGCCGAGGCGGTGGCCATCGGCGCATTGATCGCGCTGCCCGCCGGCATCGCGCTGGGCCACTACGGCCGCTTCGGCAACCTCGCGATCAACCTCTCGAACGTCGGCCGCGCGGTGCCTTCGTTCGCGCTGCTCGTGATCGCGTTCCAGGTCTTCGGCCTGGGCAACCTGCCGATCATCGTCGCCCTCACCGCGCTCGCCGTGCCGCCGATGCTGACCAACGCCTACGTCGCCCTGAGCGAGGTCGACCCCGACATCAAGGAGGCTGCCCGGGGCATGGGCTACAGGCAGCTTCCGCAGCTCCTGCGCGTGGAGCTTCCGCTCGCGGTGCCCCTGCTGATGGCGGGCATCCGCACCTCCGCCGTCCAGGTCGTCGCCACGGCGACCCTCGCCGCCGAGATCGCGGGCGGGGGGCTCGGGCGCTTCATCATCGACGGTTACGCGCAGCAGATCTACACCGAGGTCTTCGCCGGCGCCGTGCTCGTGGGGCTGCTGGCGCTGGCCACCGAGCTGGGGCTCTCGGCGCTCGAGCGGCTGCTCGTGCCGCGGGGCATGAGGCTGCTCCGGGCCCCGGTGGCCAGAAGAGCGACCACGTTCAAAACCGCGTGAATTCGGCGCGAAGTGGAAGAATCGAGGCAGGCTCGCGGTTGAACCGCGTATCCATCGGGATCACCGGTGGGGGGATAAGGAGAGAGCTTCGATGAACTGGAGATTGCGCTCGGCGCAGCTGGCAGCGGCCGTGGCGCTGCTGCTGACGGTGGCGGCTTGCGGCAGCACGAGCAGCGGCCGGACCACCCCGAAGGGGAACATCACGATCGGCGGCTTCGCCTTCTCCGAAGGCAGCGTGCTCGCCGAGCTGTACGGCCAGGCCCTGCAGCACGACGGCTACAACGTGACCTTCAAGCTCAACCTCGGCTCGCGCGAGGTCGTGGGTCCGGCCCTCAAGTCGGGCCAGATCGACCTGTACATCGGCTACGCCGCGACCGACCTCGAGTACTGGAACAACTCCGCCGGCGAGGCCAGTGGCGACGTGACCGCCACCACGCAGAAGCTGAACTCGCACCTCCAGCCGCTCGGGCTCGTCGCCCTGAACCCTTCCAACACCGTGGACCAGAACGCGTTCGCCGTGACCAAGGACACCGCGGCCAAGTACAACCTCAAGACCCTGTCCGACCTGGCGCCGGTTTCGGGCCAGCTCGTGATGGGCGCCGGGCCGGAGTGCAAGACGCGCCCCTTCTGCCTGCCGGGCCTCGAAAAGACCTACGGCATCCATTTCAAGGACTTCAAGACCCTCGACACGGACGGCCCCCTGACGCGCGCGGCGTTCAAGAACGGCTCGATCCAGGTCGGGCTCGTCTTCAGCAGCGACGCCGACCTGAACCAGCTCGGCCTGGTCGTGCTGCAGGACGACAAGCACCTGGAGTCGGCTGACAACGTGGTGCCGATCCTGCGCCAGGCGGTCGCCACCGACGAGGTCAAGAGCGTGCTCAACGCGATCAGCGCCAAGCTCACGACCGCCGACCTCGTGCAGATGAACTCGCAGGTGGAGCTCCTCCACCAGGACGCCGACGCCGTCACCAGGGTCTGGCTCCAGAACCACAACTATGGGATGTAGACATATGAGAGGGAACCCGGGCGGTTCCCTCTACGCGCAGCCGCGACAAGGATGTGACCTATTGATTGCATCGCCTCGCTTCGCGAGGCTGCTCTCTCTCCTATGAGGAAAAGACCTGTCTGATTTCTCCTAGCCATGCGGTGGCCGCACTCCGAGCCGGCTTGGGGGACGGCCTGGCAAAGCCAGGCCTGCTGACCACGTCTAGCCGCCCGGGCCGCCTGCCGCAAGCGGGCGGCCCGAGCCCGCTCTAAGCTGTGCGCCTCATGGAGGTAGGGTGAGCTCCAAGCGCTGGATCCTGGCCGCCGCGGTGCTCGGGTCGGGCATCGTGTTCCTCGACTCGACCGTCGTCAACGTCGCCCTGCCGCGCATCGGCCGCGACCTGCCGCGCCTCTTCCTGGGCGTGCTCGAGGGGCAGTCGTACGTCTACAACGCCTACCTGCTGACGCTCAGCGCGCTGCTCGTCCTCGCCGGTGCGCTCAGCGACTTCTACGGCCGGCAGCGGATGTTCCTGCTGGGGCTCCTGGGGTTCGGCGCCACGTCGGTCCTGTGCGGCCTCGCACCCAACATGGAGCTGCTCGTGCTGTTCCGGGTGCTGCAGGGCGCCGCGGGCGCGCTGCTCGTGCCGGGATCGCTCGCTCTCATCACCTCCAACTTCTCGGGCGAGGAGCAGGGGAGGGCCTTCGGTGTGTGGGCCGGAGCCTCGGGCGCGACCACCATCCTCGGGCCCGTGGTCGGCGGCCTCCTGGTCGACACCGTGTCGTGGCGCGCGGCGTTCCTGATCAACGTGCCCCTCGTGCTGATCGCCGCATGGGCGACCTGGAGGCACGTGCCCGAGAGCCGTGACGAGACGGCGACCGCGGACTTCGACTGGCTCGGCGCGGCGATCGTCGCGCTCGCGGTCGGCGGGCTGGCCTTTGGCACGATCTACGGCCAGCAGCGCGACTGGAGCGACCCCATCGGGTTCATCGCCCTCGGGGCGGGAGTGATCGCGACGGCGGCCCTTCCCATCTACATGCTGCGCGCGGCCCACCCGCTGATCCCGCTCAAGCTCTTCGCCTCGCGCAACTTCGCGGTCACGAACCTCTCGACGCTGCTGATCTACGGTGCGCTGTACGTCACCTTCTACTACCTCGCGCTCTTTCAGCAGGGGACGATCGGCTACACGCCGACCGCCGCCGGCCTGGCGGGCATCCCGGGCACTCTGTTCCTGATCTTCTTCTCCGCCCGCTTCGGCAGCTTCGCCGCGAAGTACGGCCCGCGCTGGTTCATGGCCGCCGGCCCGGCGCTCATGGCGCTGGGTGTCCTGTGGTTCGCGCGCGTGCCGGCGGACAGCACGCCCTGGCGCCTGGAGCCTGGCTCGCCGCCGTCCTACCTCCCGCCGGTCTCGTACTTCACCGACTTCCTTCCTGGATCGATCATCTTCGGGCTCGGGATCATGATGCTGGTCGCGCCGCTCACGACCGCCCTGATGACGTCCGTGCCGGTGCGCAACTCGGGCGTCGGGTCTGCGATCAACAACGCCATCTCGCGCGTCGGCCCACAGCTCGCCGGCGCCCTGATCTTCGTGTTTCTTACCGCCAACTTCTACTCCTACCTCTCCTCGCGCCTCACCGGTGTGAGCGTGAACGACCCGAGCTTCCGCGCGGCGGTGAGCCCGCTGAACCGCCCGGCCGATGCGCACCTGGCCGGCATCGTCCAGCAGGCGTCGACGTCGTCGTTCCACATCACGATGATGCTGGGGGCGGCCCTCCTCGTTCTCGGCGCGGTGGTCAACGCGGCCGGCATCCGCAACACCGCCGCCAAGCGGCGGGAAGAGGCCAAGAGTCCTGAACGGGTGCCGGAGCCGACAGCCTGATGGACGTCCAGCACGAGGTCGTCGACATGCTCGCCGGGTTCGCATTGTTCGCGGACCTGTCGACACCGGAGCTCGAGAACATAGTCGTCACCTTCGACGAGTCCTGGTTCAACGAGGGCGAGCGCGTCATCCGGCAGGGCATGAGCGGGTCGGCCTTCTACGTCATCCTCGAAGGCACCGCGACCATCCGCGTCGACGGCGTCGACCGCGGGACGATCCGGGCGGGCGACTACTTCGGCGAGATCTCGTGCCTGCTCGGCGAGCTGCCGACCGCGGACATCGTCGCCCAGCGGGCGCTGCGGTGCCTGGTGCTGCCCTGCCCCGCGCTCGAGCCCTTCCTGCTCGGGCACCCCAGGGTGATGTACCGCATCCTCCAGGGCGAGGCGCGAAAGGTGCGCACGACCACCCGGTGGCTGAGCTGACCGACTCCCCGTTTCCTCCCGGCCGCTACCCGGTCGTCGTCGTCGGCAGCGGACCGGGGGCGCTGCAGCTCAGCTACTCGCTGCGCGCCAACGGAGTCGGGCACGCGGTGATCTCGGCGGACGAAGCGCCGGGGGGGATGTTCCGGCGCTGGCCGATCTTCCAGCGGATGCTCAGCTGGACGAAGCCCTACGCCGGGCCCGAGCCCGGCACCGACGAGTACGAGCGCTATGACTGGAACAGCCTGCTCGGAGACGAGCGCGAGACGCGGGCGATCATGCCCGCGGTGATGGACGGGACGTCCTACTTCCCCTCGCGACCCGAGATGGAGCGTGGCCTGGTCACGTTCGCGGAGCGCGCCGGGATCAGCGTTCGCTACCGCTGCACGTGGGAGTCGACGCGGCAAGAGGACAGAGAGCTCGTTCTCGTCACGTCCGACGGCGAGTACCGCGCGCCCGTCGCGGTGTTCGCGGTCGGCGTGGCCGAGCCGTGGCGGCCCGGCGTGCTGCGCGTCGACGGCGTGCAGCAGTACGGCGAGCTGCGCCCGGCCGAGGGGTACAAGGACCGGCGCATCTTCATCATCGGCAAGCAGAACTCCGGCTTCGAGATCGCGACCGGGCTCCTGCCCTGGGCGAGGCAGATCGTGCTGGCATCGCCGAGCCCGACCAAGCTCTCGGTCGAGACCCGAAGCCTGGTCGGCGTGCGCGCCCGCTACGTCCAGCCCTACGAGGACTGGGCCCTTGCGGGCGGCGTGGTGATCCTCGACTCGTCGATCGAGGCGGTCGAGCGCACGGGTGAGACCTTCGTCGTGAAGACCAAGAGCGCGGACGGAACGGCCATGGATTTCGAGGCCGACGACGTCATCGCCGCGACCGGTTTCACGTGCCCGCTGCGCGACCTGCCGCAGCTCGGCGTCGCGACCTTCGGCCAGAGCCGCCTGCCGGCGCAGACGCCGTTTTGGGAGAGCGCGACCATCCCCGGCATCTTCTTCGCCGGCACGATCAACCAGGGGTCGCGCGGGATGCTCAAGCACGGCATCCCGAGCAACTCCGGGGCGGTGCAGGGCTATCGCTACAACGCGCGCGTGCTGGCGCGGCACATCGCCGAGACACGGTTCGGCAGGCGGGTGGAGGGCCGGCGCCTACGCGCGGAGGAGGCCGCGCCGTTGCTGCTGCGCGAGGCGACGCACGGGCCGGAGCTGTGGCATCAGCGCTCCTATCTCGCGCGCGTGCTGACGCTGATGTCCGACGGAATGGAGGACCGCGGGATCCAGCCGCTCGCGGCTTTCGTCGACGACTCGCGTCCCGACGTGGCCGACGGCGTTGCCATCGCGCTCGAGGCCAACGGCCGCGACGACCCGTATCCGGCGGTCTACCTGCGCGTTCGGGGCAAGGTGAGCGAGCACCTGCTGCCGCCGCAGCCGCTGCTCGATTTCGAGGGCGCCGAGTATCAGCGCGAGGCTGCGAGCCTGGTGAAGGAGATGTCGGAACACGCAATGTCGAGGTCCGCGCAGTGAGCCTGCCCAGCGGAACGATCACGTTCCTCTTCACCGACATCGAGGGCTCGACGCGGCTCATGCAGGAGATCGGCGAGGCGTACGTGCAGACCCAGGCCGAGCACCACGAGATCCTGCGCGCGGCGTTTCGCGCCGGCGATGGGCGCGAGATCCGCACCGAAGGCGATTCGTTCTTCTGCGTCTTCGAAAGCGCCCTCGACGCGTGCACGGCCGCCGCTTACGCGCAGCGCGAGTTCGCCCGGCACCGCTGGCCCCAGGACCGCCCGATCCGCATCCGCGTCGGCCTGCACACGGGCGAGGCGCCGCTGGTCGGCAACGAGTACATCGGTATCGACGTCCACCACGCGGCGCGCGTCGCCTCGGCCGCCCACGGCGGGCAGGTCGTGGTTTCGGACGCGACGCGGGCGCTGGTCGAGTCGAGCCTGCCGCCAGGCCTCGAGCTGCGCGACCTCGGCCTGCACCGGCTGAAGGACCTCGCCCGGCCCGAGCGCCTGTTCCAGCTCGTGATCGAAGGCGCGCCGGACACGTTCCCCGCGCTCCGCACGCTCGACTCGACGCCGAACAACCTGCCGACCCAGCTCACGAGCTTCGTCGGACGCGAGGAGCAGGTGGCCGAGGCCAGGCGCCTGCTCGAAGGCACCCGCCTTTTGACCCTGACCGGCCCGGGCGGCATCGGCAAGACGCGCCTCAGCCTCCAGGTCGCCGCCGACGTCGTCCAGCGCTTCCCGGACGGCGTCTACTTCGTCCCCCTGTCGGCGGTCGGCGACCCGCAGCTGGTGCCGTCGGCGATCGCCCAGGCGATAGGCCTGCCGGTGACCGGCAGCCGGCTGCCGATCGACGCCGTGATCGAGCACCTGAAAGAGAAGAAGGTGCTGCTCGTCTTCGACAACTACGAGCAGCTCCTGCCCGCCGGCGCGCCGATCCTCTCCCAGCTCCTGCAGGCGACGCCGCAGGTGAAGGCGGTGGTCAGCAGCCGCGCGGTGCTGCGCCTGTACGGCGAGCAGGAGCTGGCGCTGGAGCCCCTGCACATGCCGGACCTGCGGGCGCTGCCTTCGCTGGCGGCGCTTTCGCAGTTCGAGGCGGTCAGGCTCTTCATCGAGCGCGCCGTCGCCGCCAAGCACGACTTCCAGGTGACCAGCGAGAACGCGCCCGCGGTCGCCGGCATCTGCGAGCGCGTCGACGGCCTCCCGCTCGCCATAGAGCTCGCGGCCGCGCGGGTCAAGCTCTTCAGCCCGCAGGCGCTTCTGGCCCGGCTCGAGTCCAGCGCGAGCGTCCTGGGGAGCGGGGCGCGCGACCTGCCGGGGCGGCAGCAGACGCTGAAGGGCGCGATCGCGTGGAGCTACGACCTGCTCGACGAGCCGCAAAAGCGCCTGTTCGCCCGCTTCTCGGTGTTCGCGCGCGGCGCCAGCCTCGAGCAGGCCGAAGCGGTGTGCGGGCCGGCGTCGCAGCTCGGCGTCGACGTGCTCACGGGCCTCGACGAGCTCGCCGACCAGAGCCTCCTGCGCCGGCTGCCGGACTTCGACGAGCCCCGCCTCCTGATGCTGCACGTGATTCGCGAGTACGCGGCCGAGCGGCTGCAGGAGAGCGGCGAGGCGGACGTCATCCGCGACCGCCACGCGGAGACCTACGCGAGCCTGGCGGCGGCGGCGGCGCCCAACTTCCTCGGACCCGACCAGAGGTCGTGGCTCGAGAAGCTGGAGCTGGACCACGACAACTTCCGAGCCGCGTTCGACTGGTCGATCGCCCACGGCGACGCCCAGCGAGCGCTCCGCCTGGGCGCCGATTTCTGGCGCTTCTGGCAGATGCGCGGCCACCTGCGCGAGGGCCGCACGCGACTGGACGCGATTCTGGCCATGCCGCAATCTCGCGACTATCCCGACGATCGGCTGCGAGCGCTCGAGGCGCTGGGCGGCGTCGTGTACTGGCTCGGCGACATGCCCGGTGCGCAGTCGGTCTATGACGACATCGTGGAGGCCGTGCGCAAGACGGGCGACGCCGCCCGCATCGCCG
>DATGEO010000085.1:0-10374 GCA_035310015.1 Candidatus Dormiibacterota bacterium
GCGGCGACTCGAAGCGCACGCCGCGCCGGTCCAGCTCGCGGAGCACGTCGTCGGGCGTCGTCTCGTCGAGCCGGAACAGGTTCATCGAGAGTTGAAGAGCGCGGCCTGGCAGCTCGAACGCCAGCGCCATCACGCCGCGCATGCCGCCGGCCGATTCGCGCAGCGAGCGCGCCACCGCACGCGCCTCACCGACGCTCGCGCCGGGCAGGACGACGTTGAACGCCACGAGCAATCGCCGGGCTCCCACGCAAACCGCGCCCGCGGTGGGATGCAGGTCGGGTCCTCCAAGGTCGGGCTGCGCGCGACCGGCGCGGATGTCAGCGAGCGTCCAGTCCTCGTCGTATCCATAGAAATAGACGGGGACGCGCAGCTCGTTCCAGATCCTCGCGCCGAGCTCCCGGGCTGCATCTCTGGCCGTGTCGAGGCCGGCCTCGCCGAGCGGGACGATCGGGATGACGTCGGCGGCTCCCACCCGCGGGTGGACGCCGAGGTGGGCGCCCAGGTCGATGCGATCGACCGCGACCGCGACCGCCGCCATGAGGCCCTCGAGCAGCCGCTCGCGCGTGCCGGCCATTGAGACCACCACCCGGTGATGGTCCGGGTCCGGATCGACGTCGAGCACGTGAGCCCTCGACGCGGCTCGCGCGATCGCTTCGATCAGGGACGAGTCGCGCCCCTCGGAGAAGTTCGGGACCGACTCGAACAGATCGCTGATCACAGGCTGCTACGTTAGGCCGCGTGTCGGGACCGGTGACGCTCGTCTACGGCGACGCGCTGATGAAGCATCACCTGTCCGACACGCATCCGCTGCAGCCCATCCGCGTGCAGCTGACGATGGAGCAGATCCGCTCGACCGGGCTCATCGAGCACTGCCACCTGGTGCCGCCGCGCGCCGCCACCATCGAAGAGCTCGAGCTCGTGCACTCGCCCGACTACGTCGATCTCGTCCAGCAGCTCAGCAATCCCGCGACGCGCCAGCACGTGCCCCACGACCGCGTCATCGCCGCGGGCTTCGACTCGGCGGACAATCCCATCTCCGACGAGCTGCACGAAGGCACCGCCCTCGTCGCCGGCGCGACGCTCGTGGGCGCCGAGGCGATCGAGAGCGGGGCCGCCCTGCACGTGTTCAGCCCGGCGGGCGGACTGCACCACGCGATGCGCTCGCGCGCCTCGGGCTTCTGCACCTACGACGATCCCGCCATCGCGTGCCGGTGGCTGAAGAACCGAGGCCATCGCGTCGCCTACATCGACGTCGACGTGCACCACGGCGATGGGGTGGAGCACATCTTCTACAGCGACCCCGACGTCCTTACCATCTCGCTTCACGAAAGCGGTCGCTACCTGTTCCCCGGCACGGGTTTTCCGGACGAGTCGGGAGCCGGCCCGGGCAAGGGCTCGGCGGTGAACCTTCCCTTCATGCCCTTCACGTGGGACGAACCGTGGCTCGAGGGTTTCAACCGCGTCGTGCCGCCGATCCTTCGGCGCTTCCAGCCCACGGTGCTGGTGACGCAGGACGGATGCGACACTCACCACCTCGACCCGCTGGCGCACCTGGCGGGTACCACCCGCATCTGGCCGCACGTCGGCCGCGTGTTCCACGAGCTCGCCCACGAGCTTTGTGAAGGTCGCTGGCTGGCGCTGGGAGGCGGCGGCTATGCCGTGCGCGAGGTGGTGCCGCGCGCCTGGACCATCTTCTTCGCCGAGATGGTGGAGAGGCGTGATCTGGCGGCGGCCCTCAACGACTCGAGCGCCATGGTGCCCGCGGAACAGGCGCAGGAGCGGGTGTGGACGGCGCTGCACCGCGACATCGCCCGGCTGGGCGAGGTGCACGGGATCGAGCTCTAGCGGGGCCTCAGCGCCGGGCGGCGCGCAGCGCGACCGCAACCACAAGCTGCAGGGGAAGGGCGGTGCCGAGGATGGCGCCCAGCCCGGGCGCGATCCACGCAATCCCCGCCGAGTGGGAGCCGGCCTTGGCCGCCACGTAGGCCCAGCACGCCAGGAGCACGACCGCCTGCCAGCCGACGTCGACGACCATCCAGCGCATGAACGCGCGGCGCGTGAGCTCGGCGTCTCGGGACTCGAGCGGCGCGCGCAGCAGCCCCAGGTAGAGGCCGAGCTGGACGCCCAGGGCCAGGACGAAAACGCCGAGGCCGGCCGCGAGGTAGGAGCTGTCGGTCAGGCGGCGTACGTGCGCAGGCAGCGGGTGCAGACCCGCGCCCGCACCGCTCGGCCACCGACCGTCACGCGGCCCATCTGGAGGTTGGGCTCGAACCTCCGGTTGACCCGGTTCTTGGCGTGACTGACGTGGTGTCCGTACTGCGGCTCCTTGCCGCAGATCGCGCAGCGCTTGGCCATGAAGTACCTTCCGAAGGGGGATTTGACGCAGGGACCGCGACCGGAATCGCGATCGGGAAGCGAATTGTACCATTTGCCTCTCATGGCCTCGAAGACGCCGACCGCCCTGGGGACCTCTCGGCAGTGGGGCCGAGTTGAGGTCTTCCCGTCCGCCGTGGCGGCCATCGCCGGCCACGCCGCCCTTCGCTGCTACGGCATCGCCGGCATGGCGGCGCGCGGTCTGCGCGACGGCTTTGCCGAGCTGCTCCACCGCGAGAGCGTCGACCGCGGCGTCGACGTCATGGAGATCGAAGGGGGCTTGGTGATCGACGTCTACGTCGTCATCCAGTACGGCATCCGCATCACCGAGGTCGCCCACAACCTGCAGGAGGCCGTGAAGTTCGCCGTCGAGCGCTCGGTCAACGTTCCGGTTCTGGAGGTCAACGTGAACGTGCAGGGCGTCCGGGAAGAAAGGGGATAGTGACCCGGTCCACGAACCGGCCGTCCACGGTGGACGGCACGCTGTTCAAGCAGGCCCTGCTGGGCAGCCTGAGCTGGCTCGCGGCCAACCAGGAGGAGGTCAACCGGCTCAACGTCTTCCCCGTGCCCGACGGCGACACGGGCACGAACATGCTGCTGACGCTGCAGTCCGCGGTCGAGGACATCAAGGAATCCCAGGCCACGGAGATCAGCAAGATCGCCCGCCTCGCCTCGCACGGCAGCCTGATGGGCGCGCGGGGCAACTCGGGCGTGATCCTCTCCCAGATCTTTCGCGGCTTCGCCCGCGCGGTCGAGGGCAAGAGCGCGCTCAACCCGACCGAGCTCGCGGGCGCGTTCGAGGAGGCCGCGAACGCCGCCTACCGCGCCGTCAACCGGCCCACCGAGGGCACCATCCTCACCGTCGCGCGCGAAGCCGGCCGGAGCGCCCAGGCGGCCGCGTCGTCCCCCGACGCCACCGCGCCGGGCGTGATCGCGGCGGCCGCGGCGGGAGCGCGAGCGGCGGTGCAGAAGACGCCGAGCCAGCTGCAGATCCTCCACGACGCGGGTGTGGTGGATGCGGGCGGCTTCGGCCTCCAGCTCATCCTCGAAGGGATGCTCAAGTCGCTCGAGGAGACGGAGGCGCCAGCGGCCGCGGTGGTGACGAAGACACCGGCCGCGCAGGTCTCGATGGATCTGCCCGAAGGCGGCTGGGGCTACTGCACCGAGTTCCTGATCGAAGGCTCGAAGCTCGACCTCGAGGGCATCCGCGCGGAGATCGAGGCGCTCGGCAACTCGGTGCTAGTCGTCGGCGAGCCGGAGCTGCTGAAGGTGCACGTCCACACCGACGACCCGACGCGCGTGATCGGGGTCGCCGGCGCCCACGGCAAGCTGCTGAAGCTCAACGTCGGCGACATGTCGACGCAGCACCGCCGCATCCTCGAAAGCATAGGCGGGGCAGAGGAGAAGCCGGCGCGCGAGAACGGCGTCGGCGTCGTGGCCGTGGTCGCGGGCAAGGGACTGGTCGACATCTTCAAGGCGCTCGGCGCCGATGCCATCGTCGAAGGCGGTCAGACGCTCAACCCGAGCACGCAGGACATGCTCTCGGCCGTGGAGTCGGTGCCGTACTCGGAGGTCATCCTGCTGCCGAACAACTCGAACGTCGTCATGGCGGCCAAGCAGGTGAGCAGCCTGACGGGCAAGACGGTGCACCTGATCGAGACGCACAGCGTCCCCCAGGGCGTGGCCGCGGTCGTCGCCTTCAGCCCGGATCGCTCGGCCGAGGAGAACGTGGCCGCGATGAAGGCCGAAGCGGCCCGCGTCCAGACCATCGAGGTGACGCACGCCGTCCGGGACACGCGCTCCAACGGGCTGCGCGTCAAGAAGGGCGACGTGATCGGGCTCATCAACGAAAAGCTCGAGTTCGCCGGCACCGACTACGCGGAGGTCGTGAACAAAGCCCTGAGCAAGCTCGGACCGGACAGCTACGAGCTGGTCACCGTGTACCGCGGCGAGGGCGCCAGCGACGAGGAGCTCGAGCGCCTGGAGTCGTCGATCCGCTCCAGCTACCCGGCGCTGGAGGTCGAGGTGCAGCAGGGCGGCCAGCAGCACTACCCGTTCATCCTCTCCGTCGAATAGCAAGCGCTTGAAGCGACCGTTCGCGGTGGTGACCGATTCCACCGCCGACCTTCCCGACGACTGGCGCGAGCGCTACGGCATCGAGGTCGTTCCCCTCAAGGTCCTGTTCGGCAGCGAGACGTTCCGCGACCGCGTGGACATGACCGACGCCGAGTTCTTCGCCCGCCTCGCCGCGGCGACGAAGCTGCCCACGACCTCGGCGCCGTCCCCCGGCGAGTTCGCCGAGGCGTACACCCGGCTCGCGCGCGACTACGAGTCCTGCATCTCCATCCACATCGGCGCGCAGCTGTCCGCCACCGCGGAGGCGGCGCGCGTCGGAGCGCAGTCGGTCGACGGCTTCCCCGTCGAGGTGATCGACAGCGAGACGGTGACCATGCCGATGGCTTTCCTCTGCCGCGTCGCCGCCGAGTCGCCGACGCTCGCGGCCGCCGTCGCTGCGGTCAAGGAACGCGTGCCGAAAGCCCGCGTGCTCGCGCTGCTCGACACGCTGCGCTACCTGGAGATGGGGGGGCGGCTCAGCCGGGCGCAGGCCGTGATCGGCACGATGCTCGACCTCAAGCCGCTGCTCCTGGTCAAGGACCGCGAGATCAAGCCGGTCGACCGCGTGCGCACACGGGCGCGCGCGATCGGGCGCATGGTCGAGTTCTTTCGCGGCGAGCTGCCGGTCGAGTACGTGGCGGTGATGCACGCCCAGGCGCCGGACGAGGCGGGGGAGATCGCGGCGAAGATGCGCGCGAACCTGCCCGGCCAGGAGATCAGCATCGGCCAGATCGGCTGCGTGCTCGGCACGCACACCGGGCCAAGGGCGCTCGGGGTGGTCTACCTCAAGAGGTAGAGGCGGCCAGGGTCACGTTGTGGCCGGGCAGCGGCCACACCCGCAGCAGCGGCGGCGTCAGCGCCACCACCTTCGGCACCGCCGCCATCGCGAGGCGGTAAGCGCGCCTTTGGGAGGCTCCCCACGGCAGCTCGTACTGCTCGCGAAGCGCCGCCGGCAGAAGGCCCGCGGTGATGACCTCGAACGGGATCATCGCCGCGCCGGGCAGGAGGCGGACCGGCGGCCGCAGCACCAACCGGCCCAGCGCGCGGGCCTGCTCGGTCACGCGCACCGGTCCGGATTCCACCATCGCCGCCATGTAGGCGTGGAAGTCGCGCAGGCGATGGGGAAAGTGCGCAGGCGGGATGCGCAGCAGCTCGCCCAGCACCTTCGACTCCTGGTAGAAGTCCTCGCGCTCACGCGGTGTGAGCTTGTGCACGAAGGTCTCGTAGGTGACCAGCGCCGAATCGACGAGGGTCGCGTGCACCCAGAGCAGCAGGTCCGGATCCATCGCGTGGTAGCCCTCGCCGCGCACGCGCCCGTGCACGCGGTTCACCGCTCGCGCCGCGGCCTCCGCCGTCTCGTGGTCACCGAACACGATCGCCATCGTCATCCGCACGGTGCGGCGCAGCCGGCGCACGGGGTGAGCGCGAAAGTCCGAATGCTCGTCGACTCCGGCGGCCACCTTCGGGTGCGCGAGCTGCATCAGGAGCGCTCGGCCGCCGCCGAGCAGAAGGATGTTCTCGCGGTTCACGCGCCGCGTGATCGAGTCATCGCTGTAAAGACCCGGCTTCACCGCTCCCATTAAACGTCAGTAACCTCATTCCGACCCATGCCTGCGAAGACCATCAGCCTCAACGCGCCGCCGAGAGTCGATGCGCCGGTGACCGTTCTCAACACCGGGCCGAAAGCGACGCAGCTGCTCGGAAAGCTCGGCATTCGCACCGTGCGCGACCTGCTGATGGAGCTGCCTTACGACTGGGAGTCGTACGGGAAAACGACGCCCATCGAGCGGCTGAGTGCCGGGCACCCGGGCACCGTCGTCGGCACGCTGACCAAGATCGGCACCCGCCGCCCGCGTTTCGCAAGCCACATCAAGACCATCACCGAGGGCCACGTCGACGACGGCAGCGACGAGCCTCTGACGGTGGTCTGGTTCAACCAGTCGTTCGTCGAGAAAGTCCTAAAGCCGGGGGTCCGCGTCGCGCTCGCCGGGCTGGTGAAGGAAAGGAGATACGGCGGCCTCCAGATGACGAGCCCTCACTTCGAGGTTCTCGGAGACGGAGGGGACGCGCCCAGCGCCATCGGCGGCCTGATGCCCAAGTACCACCTGGTGAAAGGCCTGACCTCGAAGAAGGTCGCGCAGTTCGTGGCCGCAGCGCTGCCGGCGGCCGATCAGCTCGAAGACATGCTGCCGGCCGAGCTGCGGGAGCGGCATCGGCTGCTGCCGATCGCGGAAGCCGTACGCCAGGGCCATCAGCCCGAGACCGACGCCGAATACCGCGAGGCCAAGCGGCGCATGGTCTTCGAGGAGCTGTTCGAGCTGCAGACCGCGTTCGCGATGCTGCGCGCGCGGCAGGCGACCGAGCCGGCGACCGCCATCCCGTACCGCCAGGACGTCATCGACACGTTCAAGGCCGGGCTCGGCTTCGAGCTCACGCGCGCGCAGCGGCGGGCGACGTGGGATGCGTTCCAGGACATGGCGCGGACCGCGCCGATGAACCGGCTCCTGAACGGCGACGTCGGCTCGGGCAAGACGGCGGTCGCCGCCGCGTGCGTGGCGATGGCCCATGCCGCCGGACTGCAGTCGGTGGTGATGGCCCCGACCGAGATCCTGGCGCGGCAGCACCTGACGAGGTTCCGCTCCTACCTCGAGGACAGCTTCCCGGACTTGAAGGTCGAGCTGCTCGTCAGCGGGCAGGCGGCGCCGGAGCGGCGGCGTGTCCTCACCTCCGCGGCGTCGGGGCACTGCGCCCTGGTCGTCGGCACGCACGCCCTCATCGAGGACGACGTGCAGTTCGCGCAGCTGGGCCTTGCCGTGGTCGACGAGCAGCACCGCTTCGGAACGAGGCAGCGCGAGCAGCTGCGGGCCAAGGGCCAGGGGCGCCCGCACTTCCTCGCCATGACCGCGACGCCGATCCCGCGCACGCTCGCCCTTGCCGTGTACGGAGAGATGGCGGTCTCGGTGATCGACGAGATGCCGCCGGGCCGCACCCCGATCGTCACCCAGGTGGTCGACCCGGAACACCGCTCGGATGCCTACGCGGTGGTGCGCGCGGAGATCGTGAAAGGCCGCCAGGCCTTCGTCATCTATCCGCTCATCGAGGAGTCGGAGAAGTCGGCGGGCAAGGCGGCGACCGTGGAGTTCGAACGCCTCAGGCGCGACGTCTTTCCGGACCTGACGCTCGGCCTCATGCACGGACGGCTGAAGGAGAAGGACGACGTGATGCGCAGGTTCGTAGCCGGCGAGATCCAGGTGCTGGTCGCGACCGCGGTGGTCGAGGTGGGCGTGGACGTGCCCAACGCGACGGTGATGATGATCGAGGGGGCGGACCGCTTCGGCCTGGCGCAGCTGCACCAGTTCCGCGGCCGCGTGGGGAGGGGTGCGGCCCAGAGCCGCTGCCTCCTGCTGGCGGACGATCCATCGGCCTCGACCCTCGAGCGCCTGAACCTAGTCGCCACCATCACCGACGGGTTCAAGCTCGCCGAGGAGGACATGAGGCTGCGCGGGATGGGCGAGCTGATGGGACCGCGGCAGCACGGCATGTCCGACCTCGCGATGCAGGGCCTGCGCCAGCCCGAGCTCCTCAACGAGGTGCGGCAGGAGGCCGAGCGGCTGCTCGAATCGGACCCCGACCTGAGCCGCCACCCGCTGGTCGCGCGCGCGGTCAGCCGGCGGCTGGAGCTGACCTCGATCTCCTAGATGCCTTGGCCGGCTCGTACGCCGCGGTCAGCATGCCGAAGTAGGTCGGCGCCTCGTAGCTGATCAGCGTCCCGCGCATCGCGCCGCCGGCCTGGGCGATCACGCCGCGCAGGATGAGCATCTGCCACCAGCTGTCGGCCTTGGCGCACTCGACGAGCTCGGGGTCGATGTGCACCAGCCGGCCCAGCTCGTCGCGGCCGACGAGGTCGCAGACGAGTTCGTCGTACTCCTTCGCTCGCTCGTCGAAGCCGTAAGGCCCGTCGGCCTGGTGGGCGTGCGCGTGGTCGGCGCTGGCGATGAATGCGACTCGCCTGCCCGTCGCGGCGGCGGCTCGCGCGATGGCCTCGCCGAAGCGCACGTGCACCTCGGGCGTCAGGTCGCGCGCCGGCGTGACGACGACGATCGGGATCTGCGGCTCGCGCCGCCCGCCCATGAACCACAGCGGGATCAGCACGCCCCAGTCCATCGGCGCGACGGCGCTCTCGGGCTCGTTGCCGCCGAAGCTGATCCCCGCCGACGGCAGCCCCGCCGCCCCGAGCTCGCCGAGGATGCGCCACGCCAGGTCGCTGTCGCAGGGCAGGTCGAGTGCGACCGAAGGCGGCGCACCCGACAGGCGGCCCGCGACCCGGCCCGCGACCACCACTCCGAGCGCGCCGGCGATGTGGACGTTGTGCGGAGTGGCGATCACGACCGCCTCGGGCTTGGCCGCATCGAAGCGCCGGCCGAGCCGCTCCATGCCCCGCCTGGTGGATAGCGCCAGCTCTACCTCGTGCGGCTCGCACGCCTCGGCGATGGCGATTCCGCCGTGAGGTGCGATGGCGGCGAAGACGACGCCCACGAAGCACAAGTATCGTGATGCGCCAGTGGAAGTCTCACCGCTGCGGTTGACGGAGTACAGCCACGGGGCCGGTTGAGCCTGCAAGCTCAGCCCGGTGGAGCTAGGGCAGGTCCTCTCGGCGCTGCCGCCGATCGTCGATCCGAACGTGCTGCTCGGAACCGCATCGCGCGACGACGCGGCGGTGTATCGAATCGCGCCCGACCGCGCCCTCGTCGCGACCATCGACTTTTTCACGCCCATCGTCGACGACCCGACGGCCTTCGGCGCCATCGCCGCGGCCAACAGCGTGAGCGACGTCTACGCGGTCGGCGCTAAGCCGCTCTTCGCGCTCGGCATCACCGCCTTCCCGCGGGAGAAGCTCGGCGCCGGCCTGCTGGAGAAGATCATCTCCGGCGGCGCGGCCAAGCTCGCGGAGGCCGGGATCGCCGTCGTCGGCGGCCACTCGGTCGACGACCCCGAGCCGAAGTTCGGCTACGCGATCGTCGGCGAGGTGCACCCGGATCACATCGTCGGCCATCGCGGAGCCAGGGCCGGCGACGTTTTGTTTCTGACCAAGCCGCTCGGCTCTGGTCTCGTCGCCACGGCGATCAAGCGCGGGCTGTGCCCGCCCGAGCTCGAGCGTGAGGCGATCACGGTGATGAGCACCCTGAACCGCGACGCGTCGGAGGCGATGCTCCGCGCCGGAGCGCGGGCCGCGACCGACGTCACCGGCTACGGCCTCATCGGCCATCTCGCCAACCTCGAGGGCGGCGCCGACCTCCGCCTGGAAGCCATCCCCTTCATGGACGGCGTGCGCGAGCTCGCGGAGCGCGGCCTGTTCCCGGCCGGCAGCCGCCGCAACTACGAGGCTTATCGCGAGGTGGTCGACTGGGGCCGCCTGCCCGAGATGGAGCGAATGATGCTGTGTGACGCGCAGACCAGCGGCGGCCTGCTGGCGGCGATACCGCCCGAGACCGCCGCCGGATTCCCCGGCACGATGATCGGCGTCATGCGGGACGACGGCAAGATCCGGGTCGTCTGATGTCCAAGCTGCGAGTGAGTGGAGGGGACGCACGCGGCCGGCGGCTGAAGGCTCCGCGCAACATCCGCCCGACGCAGGGAATGGTCAAGGCGGCCATCTTCAACATGGTCGCCGCGAGCATCGACGGCGCCAGGGTCGTGGACCTCTTCGCCGGTTCGGGCGCGCTCGGCATCGAGGCGCTGTCGCGTGGGGCCGCGCACGTCACGTTCGTGGACCGCGAGCCGCGCGGTCTTGCTATCCTGCGCCAGAACTTGGAAGTCCTCGGCTTCAAAGAGCGCGCCAGCGTCGTCCGCGCTGACGTCGCCCGCTGGCTCGAGGCTTCACCCGCC
>DATGEO010000086.1:0-21026 GCA_035310015.1 Candidatus Dormiibacterota bacterium
GGCCGGCACCGCGGTCTCGTAGCCGATGACCTGCTGCGTACGCAGCGCGAGCTCCGCCGCCGCCTGCGACGGCAGGCCGAGGGCCTCGTCGTAAGCGTTCGTGTGCAGCGACTGCGTGCCGCCGAGCACCGCGCTCATCGCCTCGAGCGTGGTGCGCACCACGTTGAGGAGCGGCTGCTGCGCGGTGAGCGTCACGCCACCGGTCTGGGTGTGAAAGCGCAGCGCCAGCGACCGCGGATCGCGAGCGCCGAAGCGGTCGCGCATGAGGCGCGCCCACATGCGCCGCGCGGCACGGAACTTGGCGACCTCCTCGAAGAAGTCCATGTGGCAGGCGAAGAAGAAGGACAGCCGCGGCGCGAACTCGTCGACCGCTAGCCCGGCGGCGATAGCGGCCTCGACGTAGGCGATCGCGTGGCTCAGCGTGAACGCGATCTCCTCCGCGGCGGTCGATCCGGCCTCGCGCATGTGGTAGCCGGAGATCGAGATCGTGTTCCAGTTCGGCAGTTGCTCGTGGCAGTACGCGAAGAGGTCCGTCACCAACCGCATCGACGGCTCGGGCGGAAAGATGTACGTGCCTCGAGCGGCGTACTCCTTGAGGATGTCGTTCTGCACGGTGCCCGTGATCTTCTCCGCCGGCACACCCTGCTTCTCGGCGACGAGCTGGTAGAGGAGCAGCAGCATCGACGCCGTCGAGTTGATCGTCATCGACGTCGACACGCGGTCGAGCGGGATGGCGTCGAACAGGATCTCCATGTCCTCGAGCGAGTCGATCGCCACGCCGACCTTCCCCACCTCGCCGCGCGCCCACGCGTCGTCGGAGTCGTATCCGATCTGAGTGGGCAGGTCGAACGCGACGGAAAGCCCGGTCTGGCCCTGCTCGAGGAGAAACCGGTAGCGGCGATTGGACTCGGCGGCGGTGCCGAAGCCGGCGTACTGGCGCATCGTCCACAGCCGGCCGCGGTACATGTCGCGGTGGATGCCGCGGGTGAACGGAAACGTTCCGGGCGCGGGCTCCTCCGCACTCCGGTCCTCGACCGAGTAGACGGGCTTGAGCGGCAATCCGCTGTCGTTCCGAACGTCGTCACTCATGCTCGACCAGCTCGGTCAGCACCCCGCCGAGGCTTTTCGGGTGCAGGAAGGCGATGCGCGTGCCGTGCATGCCCATGCGCGGCTCCACGTCGATGAGCTCCACGCCTGCCGCCCTGGCCTCGTCCAGTGCCTTCTCGATGTCGTCGACGGCGAACGCGACGTGGTGCAGCCCCGGTCCACGCTTGGCGACGAACTTTCCGACGGGCGAGTCTTCGCGCAGCGGGCTCATGAGCTCCACTTCGCCGGCACCTGTGCTGAGGAAGGCCGCCTCCAGGCCCTCCGTGTAGTTCGTGGCCCGGTGCACGAGCCTGGCGCCGAGGGCGGATTGGTAGAGCTTGATCGAGGCGTCCAGGTCCGCCACCGCGATGCCGACGTGATGGATCCGGTTCACCACACCTTGATTGTGATCAGTAGCGGTACCACCCTTCTCCGGTCTTGCGGCCAAGCTTGCCCTCCTTGACCTTGGCCTCGAGCTGCGGCGACGGCCGGTAGCGCTCGTCGCCCGTCGTCCTGTACATGTGCAGGCGGGCGTTGTAGGTCACGTCGAGTCCGCTGAAGTCGCCCAGGCGGAAGGGACCCAGCGGCCAGTTGAGGCCCTTCTCGACGGCGATGTCGATGTCCTCGAACGAGGCCACGCCCGCGTCGAGCAGCCGGTAGGCCTCCTGCGTCGCGGCGTGGAGGATGCGGTTGACGATGAAGCCGTCGATCTCCTTGTTCAGCAGGACCGGCGTCCGGCCCATCTCGTGCGCCATCGCCATCGCCCGCCCGACGGTCTCATCCGACGTCTGCGGCCCGCGCACGACCTCGACCAGGTCCATGACCAGGACCGGGAAGAAGAAGTGCATGTTCACGCAGCGCTCAGGGCGGCTCGTGGCGCCGGCGATCTTGCCGATGCCCATCGTCGAGGAGTTGCTCGCGAGGACCGCCTCCGGCGGTGTGATCCGGTCGAGCTCGGCGAAGATCGAGCGCTTCAGCTCGAGGTCCTCGAACACCGCCTCGATGACGAAGTCGGCGCCGCCCGCCGCCTCGCCGAGGTCGGTGGTGGTGCGCACTCGCCCGATCGCCGCCTCGGCCGCCTCGGGCGACAGCTTGCCTTTCTCCGCGCGCCGCTCGAGGTGGCCGCGGTTCGACGCGACCGCGCGCTCCAGCTGGCCGGCAGCCGTGTCGGTCAGCCACACGTCGACGCCGTGCAGGGCCGCCTGCTGGGCGATCTGGGCGCCCATGCTGCCGGCGCCGACGACCGCCAGCCTGGTCAAGCGTGCTGGCCTCGCCGAGAAATTTGGCGGATCGGCTGCCCAGATGCTAGGAGCCGACGAGCACGCGAGGCAGCGCACTCGACGTGCGCGACCGAGCGCGCGCAGGAGGCGACAACGCAGACGGGCGGCCTAGACGCCAAAGATCCGGCGAGGATCGGCGCGCTTGACCAGGATGTCACTGCACTGAGAAGATGCGGGTCACGGCGTTCAGGGTGAGGATGTTCGGCAGCAGGCCGTCGATCTTCAGCTTGCCGCGGAGCAGCCTGGTCGCGACGCCTCGACCCACCTCGTCGAAGTACACCGGCATGCCCATCGGGCCGATCTTCAGGTTGCTGAGGCTCATGACGGTCTCCGCGTCGGTGCGGATGGTGATCGTCCGGGTCGGTCGAAGGCCGTTGTGCACCACCAGCCTTCCGCCCTTGAAGTCGAGCGTCACGCCCTCGTCGATGTCCGTCACCCAGATCCCGACGCGGGCGACCAGCCGGTCGAAGTCAGCCCGCTTGCCTTCACTTGCCTTGACGTTGGCGTCGATCAGGCCGCCGAGCATCGACGCAAACGCGCTCGGCTCGGCGTCCGCGTAGCTGACAAGCTCGGGCTCGACCTCGCGCCCTACTTTTCGTCGGGCCATTCGACGGGCACGCGCGTCGTGCACTCCACCATCTCCTGCGATGCCTTGGTGTAGCGCACGATCGTCGGCAGGTCGCCCTTCAGCTTGAGCTTGCCCTGGAGCATGCCCTTTGTCGCGTCGAGCTGCTTGTTCGCGACTTCCTTCCACCGCGTGTACGGCGCGGTGATCACGAAGTCGCATTTCTGCGCGTCCGACGCCGGCCCCACTTTGATGTCGCGCGCCTCACCCTCGAAGAGGTCCATCACGACGCCCCTCGACTCGGGGAAGTTCTTGTCCGGCTCCGCCTCGATCACGAGGCCGACGGTCCACTTCCAGCCCTTGCCGGCGTTCTTGTAGACGCTCGACTTGTTGACCTCGTCCTTGAGCGCTCCGGCCCACTCACCGGAAAAAGGCTTGATCGCCATCTGACCCTCCTCGGTTACCGCTGTCTTCCGCCAGAAGGTTACGTCGGATGCTCCAGATATGGCTGGTGCGGTCCACTAGGATTGCCCCACTTTGACCGCGAAGGTCGAGCCGTTCTTCGAGGCGCTGACGGCCCGCGACGCCTGGTTTCTCTACGCGGAGCGACCGGAGACACCGCTCGACCTCGGCACCGTCTACGTGTTCGAGGGTGGCTCGCGCGTCCCCGGCGGCCGTGGCGCGGAAGGCGTCGAGGAGACCATCCGCGAACGCATTCACCTGGTGCCCCGCTACCGGCAGAAGATCCACCGCGTGCCGCTCAACCTCGCGCACCCGGTCTGGATCGACGACCCGCACTTCGACCTCGGCGCGCACATCCACCGCGAGATGCTGCCGCCGCCCGGCGACGGCGCGGCGCTGCGCCGGCAGGTGATGCGCATCCTCGCCCGGCCGCTGGACATGCGGCGGCCGCTGTGGGAGATCACGATCATCGGTGGCTTGCGCGGAGGCCGGATCGTGCTCGTCAATCGCGCCCACCACGCGATGGTCGACGGGATCTCGAGCGTCGACATCCTCACCCTGCTGCTGGACACGACGCCCCAGTCGTACACGCCTGAGCCGCCGGCCGAGCCATGGCACGCGCGACCCGCGCCGTCCAGCTGGCAGCTCATCCGCCCGCTCCTGTGGAACGTGCGGCCGGCGTCGCGCGCGGAGCGCAGCCGGGTGCCCGCGGTGTGGAACACGCGCCGCCTGCCGTGGACGCAGTTCGTGAAGCTCGGCGGCAAGATGGCGACGCGGCGGCCGGACCTCTTCTTCAACCGCAAGATCGGCCCGCAGCGCACGGGGCGCGGGCTGAAGGTCCCGCTCGCGGCCTTCAAGTCGCTGAAGGAGCGCTACGGGTGCACCGTGAACGACGCCGTGCTCGCGGTCGTGTCCGAGGGCCTGCACCGCTGGTTCGTGGCCCGCGGAGAGCGCGTGCCCGAGCGGGTTCGCGTGTTCTGTCCGGTCAGCGTGCGCCCCGAGGACGGGCGCGGTCGCCTGGGCAACCAGATCAGCGGCATGGTCCTCGAGCTTCCGACCGGCGACCTGAGCATGGAGGACCGGCTGCGCCGCATCAATGTCACGACCGGTGACCTCAAGCGCACGCGCCAGGCCGTGGCGGCGGACGCGCTGGCCGGGCTCGCGGACTGGGCCCCGCCGTCGCTGCTCGTGCTCGCCGGCCGGCTGATGTCCAACCCGCAGGCGGGCGCGAACATCAACGTCACCAACGTCCCGGGCCCGCAGTTCCCGCTCTACTCCGGCGGAGCGCAGCTGCTGGAGGTCTGGCCCTTCGCGCCGCTCTACCCGTCGATGGGGCTCGGCGTGGCGATCGTGTCCTACAACGGCGACGCCTACTTCGGGCTGACGGCCGATCCCGGCCTGGTGCCGGATGTCGAGGAGTTCACCGCCAAGCTCCGCGAGGCGGCCGCGGAATGCGCCGCCCTGGCTAGCCCGGGACGGTGAAGCGGACCGTGTTCTGGCCGATGGAGATCACGTCTCCGTGCGCCAGCTGCTTGTCGATGATGGGTTCGCCGTTGACCAGCGTGCCGTTGGTGCTGCCGAGGTCGCTGATCCAGTAGGCGTCGCTGCGCAGCTCGATCCGGCCGTGATGGCCGGACGTCGCAGGGTCGCTGATGACGATGTCGTTGTCCCCCGCGCGCCCGATGGTCGCGCTCTGCTCCTTGACGCCAACGACGCGACCGGCGAACGGCCCCGTCTCGAAGCTCAGCTTGGCGGGGGGCTCACCGCCTTCCTGCGGCAGGGCGTGCAGCGCGAGCGTCTCCTTGGTCGCCGGACCCTGCGGCGGCGACCAGGCGGGCATGATCGAGGTCGCTTCGGTGCCGCCCGCCTCCGACGCCGTGCCGTTGCCCGCTTCGGCGCCCGCCGGGGCGGACGGCCACTGGATCAGCGTCGACACCGCGGGATTGGCCGCGGCCGGAGGCTCCGGCGGCGCCGGCTGCGGGGAATCCCAGGTGGGAGCACCCGCTGCCGGCGCAGCCGTCGGAGCGTCCCACGTCGGCGCCGGGGTGCCGGGGGCCGGTGGAGGCTCCTCCCAGGTCGGGGCGGGAACCGCCGGCCGCTCGGGCGCCTGATCCCAGGTCGGCGCTGGCTCGGCGGCGGCCGGGGCCGGCGCTGCCTCGGCCGCTGGTGGCTCCTTGGATTCGGCCTTGAGCGTCTCGACGACCTGTGTCGGGTGCTCGATGACGACGGTCTCGGCCACGCCCTCGGTGGGCCGGGGCTCGGGGACGGTGGTGTCGGCGACCGGCTCCATCGCCGGCACGGGTTCCGGCGGGACCGTGGGCGCGACCGGCTCCGGCTCAGGCGCGGGCACGGTTTCCGGCGGTGGTTGCGGCGGCTGCGTCTCGGCCACCGCCTCGACGGGCTCGGGCTCAGGCTCGGCAACGGCCTCGGGCTCGATCACCGGCGGGTTGAAGATGGGCTCCTCGACCTGCTCCGGCTCGGGCTCCGCCTCGGTTTCGGCCCCGGCCTCGGTTTCCGGCTCCGACACCAGGGCGGCCGCGTCGGCGTCCGCCTCGAGGACGGCCGCCTGGTCGGGCTCCGGCTCGGGCGCGGGCTCGGCCACCGCTTCCGGCTCTTGCGCCGGTTCTGCTTCCGCGACGGGCTCCGGAACCGCGACCCGGTCGGAGGTCTGGGTGCCCAGGAACCGCTCGTACCACGCGGCGATCCGGCGCAGGCGCTCCTCGCGGCGGTCGGGGCGGCCGCTGCGCGACAGGTCGTGCGACTCCTCGGGGAAGCGAACGAGCTCGACCGTCTTCCCGAGAAGCCTCAGGGCGCCGAACATCTCCTCGGACTGCGAGATGGCGCACCGCAGGTCCATCTCCCCGCAGGTGAGGAGCAGCGGCGTCTTGACGTTGCTCACGTAGCGGATGGGCGACCGGCGCCACAGCTCGTCGGAATCCGGCCACGGCGGCGGGCCGAGCTCGAGCCGGCCCCACAGCACGATGTCGTGCTGCGCGTACTCGCTGACGAGGTTGGAGATCGAGCGCATCGACACCGCGGCGGCGAAGCGGTCGGTCTGGCCGATGATCCAGTTTGTCATGTAGCCGCCGTACGAGCCACCGCCGACGCCCAGGCGGGCGGTGTCGATGAAGCCCGTGCGCTGGATGAGCTGGTCGAGCGCGGTCATCAGGTCGGTGTAGTCCTTGCCGCCCCAGTCGCGTACCACGGCCCGGCGGAACACCTCGCCGTAGCCGTCCGAGCCGCGCGGATTCATGTAGAAGACGAGGAAGCCCATGCCCGCGAGGATCTGCAGCTCGTGGAAGAAGGCCCAGCCGTACTCCGCATGCGGGCCACCGTGGATCTCCATCACCAGCGGATACGCCCGCGTCGGATCGAAACCGGGAGGCTTGAGCATCCAGCCCTGCAGCACCCAGCCGTCAGGCGCGGTGAACGAGTGCTCTTCGGGCTGCGCGACATACCGGTCGCGCAGCCATGGGTTCAGATCCGTGAGCCGCGCCTCCGCGCCCCGCATGACGACGTGCAGCTCGCCGGGATTGTTCGGATCCGAAGCGCAGAAGGCGATCACCGGTCCCGCGACGTCGAAATCGAAGATCCGGCGCTCGCCGCCGATCTCCGCGCGCACGTTGCCGTCGAGGTCTACCGAGTAGATACCGGTGACGCCCGGCCCACTCGCCGTGAAGTAGAGGCGGTCGCCGGCCCGAGACCAGCACAGGCGCATGCCGTGGCCCGCGCGCATGTCGGTCACGAGGGCGTCGCCGACCGCGAGGTCGAGCCCGCTCGTGAGGCAGCGGGCTTCGCCGCCGTTCGCGGGCACCACGTACAGCCGCTCGAGCTGCCCGGGCTCTTCGCTCGCGAGCGCCACAAACGCGATCCGATCGCCATGCGGCGACCACGACGGCGACGACAGGTCGTAGCCGGTGAAGATCTTCTCCATCGACCCGCTGAAGTCGACGCTGTAGAGGTGACTCTCGCGATGGAGGTCGGCGTTCTCGTCCGCGTTGCCCACGATCACAAAGCGGGTTCCGTCCGGCGACCAGTCGAAGCCGCCGACGTCCCACGCGCCGTCGGTGATCTGCGTCGCACCGCCTCCGTCCGCTGAGGCGACGAACAGGTGCTGGTGGCGACCGTCGACATAGCCGCTGCCGTCGTGCTTGTAATCGAGCGTGCGCGCGATGCGCGCCACCGGGGTGCGCCGGATCTGGTCGCTTCCCTCCGGGCTGCGCGGGTCGTCGACCACGCCGTCGGGTTCGCCGACCACAGTGCCCAGGAACGCGACGTGCGTGCCGTCGGGCGACCAGGCGGGGCTGCTCGCGCCCTCGGCCACGGCGCTCACCTGCACCGGCTCGCTCCCCGGGAGCTCCAGCACGAAGACCTGGTCGGCGGTGCCGCGCTTGCTGACGAACGCGAGGCGGCGGCCGTCGGGCGACCATTCGGGAGAGTGATCGCGCCGCGGCCCGGCCGTCGCCTCGACCGCTTCAGGATCGAGGACGCGGCGAACGACGATGCGGCTGCGGTTGCTGCGCGACTCGCGGTCGGCCCATCCGACCTGATACGCGACACTCTCGCCGTCGGGACTCAGGCGGACGTGATCGACCCACCTGAAGTGGTAGATGTCTTCCGGCTTGAGCGGGGCGGTCACAGCGTCCCCCGATTTAAGCAGTAAAGACACCGGTGATGCGGCCGGCGTCGGGCCGCCGGTGGCACAGAACGTACCGCGCGCCAGTAAAACAATGTGAAATGACTCAGGTGGACCGGCGCCGCACAGCTATCTGGGGCTTTGGGTGGGGCGCTTTTGCGGGCCTGGTGCTGGTCGCGCTCATGTACGTCGCCAGCGCGCTGCTCGGTCTGCGACCTCTGCCCCAGGCGCTGAACGAGCCGCTCCTGTCGATCATGCCCGGGTTCGTGTTCGGGTTCCTCATCGACACGCTCCAGCACGCGGGCAAAGTGGTCGAGGAGATCGGCCTGATCATCGCGATGGTGATCGCGCTCGGAGTCCTCGGCGCCGCGTGGGCGGTGACGGCCCTGCGCTGGCGCTTCGCGCAATCGGCTCTCGTGTTCGCGGGCCTCGGCTTCCTGGTCGTGGTGCTCGTGCTGCTGCCCGTGGCAGGCGCGGGCTTTCTCGGCCTGAACGACGGTCCCACGACGCCTGCGGTGTGGGCCGCGCTCTTCGCGATCTGGGGCGTGATGCTGCGGCTGGGCGGGCTGCCCGCGGCTGCGTCCTCGGCCGCAGCGGATCCCGATCGCCGGCGCCTGCTGAGCGCGCTGCCGCTCGGTGTGGGCGCGGCCAGCCTTGCGCTGACAGGGCTGCTGCGCGTGCCCAACTGGTTCGCGGCGATCGCGAACCCGCCCGAGTCGGGGCTGCGCGGTCCGTCGCCCGCGATCACGCCGGTGGAGAACTTCTACGTCGTCTCCAAGAACTTCGCCGATCCCGTGGTCGACGGCCAGAGCTGGCGGCTCTCGATCGGCGGTCTCGTCGATCACCCGCGGCGGCTGTCGCTGATCGAGCTGCGCGGCCTGCCGAGTGTGACGCAGTACGTGACGCTCGAGTGCATCAGCAACGACGTCGGCGGCGATCTCATGAGCACCGGGAGCTTCACCGGCGTGCGCATGACCGACCTGATCGCGATGGCGTCGCCGCGCAGCGGCGGCACGTGGGCGGCGTTTCGAGCGCAGGACGGCTACGCCGAGAGCCTTTCCCTGAGCACGATCGACAGCGAGCCCGAGATCCTCGTCGCCTACGACCTGGTCGGCTCGCCCCTGCCGAATGCGCACGGCTATCCCGCGCGCGTGCTCATTCCCGGCCGGTACGGCATGAAGGGGCCGAAGTGGCTGACCTCGATCGACATCGTCGGCCAGGAGAGCGGCGGCTACTGGGAGCAGCAGGGCTGGGACCACAACGCTGTCGTCAGGACCACCGCGCGTTTCGACGTGCCTCGCGACGCCGACATCGTGAAGCTGGGGCCGGTCCAGCTCAGCGGCGTCGCGTTCGCGGGCATCCGCGGGATCAGCAGGGTCGAGTACAGCACCGATGGAGGCGGCAGCTGGGCGGACGCGACGCTGACGCCGCCCCTGAGCCAGCTCACGTGGACGCTGTGGGGCGCGACGTGGACTCCCGGCGGCGAAGGGTCGTACAAGCTCGCGGTCCGCGCCACGGACGGCACCGGGGCGGTCCAGGCGTCGCTGGCGACGCCGAGCTTCCCCGGCGGCGCCGCCGGCTATCACACGATCAGGATCGACGTCTCGAAATAGTCGCTACCAGTGGCCGAAGTGGAACATGTCCTCGAACGCGCGACGGCGGCGCGTGAACACCGACCCGCTCGGCTTGTAGTCGGGAGACCGGTAGCCGAGGGCGATTACGCCCAAGAGCTTGCAGCCGGCGGGCACGCCGAGCTCCTTCATCACCTCCTCCTCCCCGCGCGTGATGCCGAAGTACCACGCGCCGAGTCCCTCGTCGACGGCGGCCATCAGGATGAGCAGGATCGCCATCGCCGTGTCGACCGTCCAGAACGGCACCGGCCAGTTCTCTTCTCTGTCCATGCCGAACTCGATCTTGTCGGGCTGGCTGTAGCGCTCGAGATAGAGCCGCTTGTTCGCAAAGGGCAGGACGATGCACGCCGGCGCGTGCGCCCGGTCACGGCCGGGATAGGACTCAGGGTCGGTCGGGTCGTCGGTCGTGCGGTAAAACCAGTCGAGCTCTTCCGGTTTCGTCAGCACGATGAAGTCGAAGCCCTGGCTGAAACCGCCCGACGGCGCGTGGCGTGCCACCTCCAGGACGCGCGCCAGCACGTCTTCCGGAATCGGCCTCTGCTCGAACTCGCGGACCATCCGGCGCCGCCGCACGACGTCGCGGAAATCCACCGCCGCTACTACTCCATCCTGGCCAGCATGCCGACCGCGAACATGAACCCGTCGCGGTCTTCCAGCCGGCACTCCCTCCAGCCGTGGGGGTAGGTGGTCGCCGCCGCGTTGACGGTGTAGCCGCCGGCGCGAGCGCGAGCCTCGACGCCGTCCGGGTCCAGGCCCAGGATCCGGATCTCGGCGCCGGTGCCGCGCCGGCCCGGGGCCTGGAGACGGGCGGTCTCGAGCGCCGAATGATCGAGGGTGTGATCGGCGTGGAGCATCATCCGCCAGCCGCTCGCGCTCTCGAGCGCCGCGAAATCGGCGTCGCTGTACAGCAGCGTGAGCTGCAGGACATCGGTGTAGAAGGGCAGCGACTCCGCCACGTCGGGGACGATGAGGTTCAACGACAGCGGGCCCAACGTCGCGGCGAACTCGCGGGCCGGCATCCACGGATCCGACGTGCGAAGCCGCGTCACGCCCGGCTCAACAACTCTTCGACGATCTCCCGTTCGTGAACGACCGACGCGAAGTGGCCCTCGTCGTGCCAGACTCGAAGATCGACCCGCGGTATCCGCGATGCCGCTCTTCGCGCCGCCGTGAGCGGTGCGTTCTTGTCATCGTCGCCATGCCACCAAGCGACCCCAGCCTCGATGGCCGCGGGATCGAAGTCCCAGTCGCGATGAAGCGCCATCGACTCGTCGGTCCATCCCTCGGCGCCCGGCTTCAACGCCTCGGTGGTGCTGGCCCGCGTGACGCGCCGCCAATCCGGGTCATTCATGATCGCGCGGTCCTTCAAGGGCGCATCGCTCAGCACGCCGGCCATGCCCTCCTCGCCAAGGATCCGCTCGCGCACCCGCGCGAGCAGCTCGTACAGGTTCTGCCAGCCCTTGGCCGCGGCGGCATGACCCTCGGCATTCACGCCGACGAGTTTCGCGATCTCTTCTTCGACCAATGGCGCCGCACCAACGACCACAGAGACCGCGGATACGCGCTCCGGGTGACACGCGGCCATCGCCAGCGCATGCGGTCCGCCGCCGCTTCCGCCCATGACCGGCACGCGGTCCAGGCCGTGAGCATCCAAAAGCGCGGCCAGGTCGTCGGCGAACTGCGCGATGCCCCGGCCGGGAAGTCGCGTGGACTGCCCATAGCCCGGGCGATCGGCCATGAGAAAGCGCACTCCGAGACTGCGCTGGACGCGTGTGTCCGGGTGGCGGCCAAGCCGCGAGCCGGGTGTGCCCTGGAGGCGAAGGACCGGCCTCGCGCCCGCAGGCCCCCACCATCTCCAAGCGAGCGTTCGGCCGTCAGGCAGAAGGAGCACACCGTCCTCGAACTCCAGGCCGTCGTCGATCCCCGCCTGCGCGTTCGCGAGCTTCACTTCATCGCCCAGAGGGCTTTGAAGCTGTCCCACCCCATCCTGAACATGCCCTCCTTGCGCAGCATCTTCAGGATCTTCGACTGCTTGTCCCATTTCGACGTGCCGTCGACGCGGAAGAACTCGTCGAGCGCGCGGTCCGCCACCTGCGGATACTTCGTGAGCAGCTGCGGGTTGTGCTCGAGCAGCGGCACGGCCTTGTCGTACTTCTTCATGTCGGCCATCACCCACGAGGCGTCGAGCAGACCGCGGTACTCGGCCAGGCGCCGCTCGGAGAAGTCCTCGCGCTCCTTGCACCTGATGACCGTATCCGCGGCCAGCTTGCCCGACCACATCGCCAGGTTCGAGCCCTCGCGATGCACCGGGTTGGACAGCATGGCCGCGTCGCCACAGACGAGATAGCCCGGCCCGTAGACCTTCGGGATGCCGCGGTAGCCGCCTTCCGGGATCAGGTGTCCCAGGTACTCGACGGTCTCCGCTCCGCGCAGCAGCGGCTTCACGGCCGGATGGTTCTTGAAGTGCTCGAGCAGGTCGTTCGGGCTGCGGAGCGTCGTGTTGAACTCGCTCAGCAGCGCGCCACCGCCGACCGAGAGCGTGTCCTTGTTGGTGTAGATGAACATGAACCCCGACATGCCCATCGTCGAGTCGCCAAAGCACTCGATGGTGCAGCCCTCGCCCGCCTCGCAGTTGAAGCGCTCCTCGATGAGGCCAGGCTCGAGCTGCATGATCTCCTTGGCGGCCATCGCGACCTCGTCGGCGCGCAGCTTGCGGCGGAGCGGCCGGCCGTCGACCATGGTCTTCTCCAGCAGGCCCGAGCCGAGCCCGATGCCTTCGCAGACGACGACGACGTCGGCCATCAGGTCATCGCCGCGGCCGGTCGCGACGCCGACGACGCGGTTGTTCTTCACGATCAGGCGGTCGACCACCGTCTCGGGCACGACCATCGCGCCGGCCTTCTCCGCCTGCTCCGCGAACCAGGCGTCGAAGCGGGCGCGCAGCACCGAGTACGAGTGCGGGTGCTCACGGTTGCGGAGGTTCTTGTAGTCGAGCCCGATCGCGGCCTCGGGCGTCATCATCCAGCGCCTCTCCTCGATGATCGGCCGCTCGAGCGGCGCCTGCTTCCAGACGTCGCCTACGATCTCCTCGAGATAGTGGTTGTAGAGGATGCCGCCCATGACGTTCTTGGCTCCCGGCTTGGCGCCGCGCTCGAGCAGCGCGACCTCGAGACCGGCCTTGGCCATCGTGTAAGCCGCCGCGCTTCCGGCCGGCCCGGCGCCCACGACGACCGCGTCGAACTTCTCCTCGTCCGCCACTGCCGGAAATCGTAAGGCGGTCGGATGAAGCTCATCGGCTTGACCGGGGGCGTCGGCTCGGGAAAGTCGACCGTGGCCGCGATCCTGCGCCATCTCGGTGCGGTCATCGTCGACGCCGACGAGGCCGCGCACGCGGTCTACGAGCCCGGGACGCCGGGCTTCGACGCGGTGGTGGCCGAGTTCGGTCCGGAGTACGTGCGTGACGGCCGGATCGACCGCGGCGGCCTGGGCCGGCTGGTGTTCGACGACGAGGCCGCGCGCGCCCGGCTCAACGCCATCGTCCATCCGCTCGTGCGCGAATGGATGGCGGAAAGGACTCGAGATGCCTTCGAGCAGGGCGCGGAGATCGTGGTCCAGGACGTGCCGCTGCTCTACGAGAACGGCCTCGAGGACCTGTTCTCGAGCATCGTGCTGGTCTACGCGCCTCCCGACGTGCAGCTGCGGCGGCTGGTCGGCGAGCGCGGGCTGCCCGAGGATCGCGCCCGGGCGATGATCGCCGCGCAGATGCCGATCGACGAGAAGAGGCGGCGCGCCCATCACGTCATCGACAACGCCGGCACGCGCGACGAGACCCGCCGCCAGGTCGAGGAGATGTGGGCGCAGATGAGCGGCCGCTAAGAAGTAATCCCGGCCTGCTTCAGCTCCTCGAAACGCGCCGCGTCCACGCCGACCTCCGCCAGCACCTCGGCCGAATGCTGTCCAAGCCGCGGCGGGTCAAGCCGCCTCCAGCCCTCGTCGAAAACCACGGCCGGCCGCACCTCCACGCCGGTCGAACGCGCCTCGACCAGCCGGCGAGCGGCCACCTGCGGATGGCCGGCGACCTCGGCCAGGTCGAGGACCGGTTCGCAGCACGCGTCGAGGTCGGCGAGCGCCGACGCCCATTCGTCCCGCGTGCGCCGCAGGAAGATCGCTTCGAGCTCGCGATGCACGCCCGCCTGCTCGTCGCCTTCCGAGAACTGCAGCCCGACGAGCTCCGGCTTGCCCAGCGCAACGCACAGCGCGCCCCAGAACTTCGGCTCGAGCGCGCCGACGCTGAAGTGGCGACCGTCGGAGCACGTGTACACGCGGTAGCACGCGTAGCGGCCGCTGAGGCGCTGCGCTCCCCGCTCCACCTGCTCGCCCGCGCCGGCCTGAGCCAACGGCAGCGCGAGCCATGTGACCGCGCCGTCGAGCATCGAGACGTCGAGCCGGCGGCCTTCACCTCCACGCTCGACGTCGACGAGCGCCGCCAGGACAGCGACCGCCGCCTGCAGCCCTCCGCCGCCGAGGTCGGCGACCTGGACCGAAAGCGGAACGGGAGCGCCATCGCCCGGGCCGTTCAGTCCCAGGACTCCCGCCGCGGCGGTGTAGTTGAGGTCGTGGCCCGCACGCAGCGCGAAGGGACCGTCCTGGCCGTAACCGGTGATGGAGCACATCACGAGGTTGCGATTGCGCGCGTGCAGGACGTCCCAGCCGAGGCCGAGACGATCCATGACACCCGGCCGGTTGCTTTCCACCAGCACGGCAGACGCGGCGGCGAGCGCGAGCAGCAGCTCGCGTCCCTCATCCGATTTGAGGTTCAGCGTGAGACTTCGCTTGTTGCGATTCAAAGCGTTGAAAAGAGCGCTCTGACCGTCTACGAGCGGTGGTGTCCAGCGCATGTAGTCGCCCCCGTCGGGCGGCTCCACCTTGATGACGTCCGCCCCCATGTCGGCCAGCTGCACCGTGCAGAAGGCGCCGGGAAGCAGGCGGGTCAGGTCGAGAACTCGTATTCCGGCTAGGGCCATCGCACGCAAACTAGCTCATCTGTAGGACACAAATTCGAAGTCGCGTGCGTTAATACAGCATGCAACCGTCAGGTTCCGATATGCGTCACAGCAACCCCCAACTGCGAGAGATATCGATCAAGGTGCCCGGTCCGTTCGCGGGCGTCTCCGACCTTGGGTTCACGACGCAGTACCACGCTCAGGACTTCGGCGCGCGAATGCGCGACGTTCCTCTCGTCATCGAAGGGCCGCGGCCGCCGATGCGGCGCCTGGTCGAGATGCTGCAGGCTCTGGCCGAAAGCAACGAGTCCGCGTACACGTGGACCGATCCCATCCTCGTCAGCGACGAGGTTGCGCTGCTCGCCTTTCGCGACAAAAGCCTCGCCGGCTCCACGCTCGGCGATGGCGCCACGTCGCTGTCGGACTACGTGCTCAACCTCGTGCGCCCCGTCGTGTTTCCATTCCTGCACGACTGCGCGGCGATCGCGCACCTGCGCCTGTCAGAGGTCATCGAGATGCGCCTCACCGCGGACCGGGAAACGCTCGCGGCGATGGCGATGCCGCTGGGCGAGATCGTCCGGAGCAACGGCGACCGCCTGCTGTGGCAGGTGGCGTAGCGCTACTTGGAAGGACTGGGGCTCGGGCTCTTGCTCGGGGACGGTGAGGTGGTCCGTGCCGGCGACGTGCGCGAGCCGCTGGCCGCGCTCGACACCGTGTTGACGCTCGGGATGGTCAGCGGACCGGGTCCGGCATTGGTGAAATAGAGCGCCAGCGGCACCACGACCATGCCGACGACGACGGCGATGATGAAGGTGACCGCGCCCCACTCCCGGCGCATGAATTCCCAGCTCACGAGGCGTGAAGTCTAGAGAAGTCCTGGAAGTCGCCGCACAGACTAGAAGTCGTCGTCGGAGCCGCCGAGGCCTTCCTCTTCCTTCTTCTTCCGCTGGTTCAGGAGCCGGATGAAGTCCTGCGCGCGAGCGAGCGCCTTCCAGCGCTCCGGGAAAAAGTCCTGGACCAGGATCGCCCTGTCCGGCAGCTGGTAGACCGTGACGCACCACTTGTTGAGGGTGCGCGAAACCTCGACCTCGAAGTCCTTCTCCGTGGTCTCATACCGCACCACCTTGTCGTCGTCGAATCTTCTTCGTCCTGAAACAGCCATAGTTGGATCACCTGGGCGGGGAAAAAGCTCATTGAGCGTCCCTCGATTATAGGCGCCGTCCGGCACCCCCGCCGGAGGCCTCGAAACCGGCCGATCAGTCGCCCAGCAGCTCCCGGAGAAGGGGCGCCAGCTCCTCCCGGAGCTCCTCCCGCTTCATGGCCATCATCAGGTTGGCGCGCAGGTATCCGGGCACCGTGCCGGTGTCGTAGTAGTCGCCCTCGAACTCCAGCGCCACCACCGGGTGACGGCCGATCGTGCGCTTGATGGCGTCGGTGAGCTGGATCTCCTTGCCCGCGCCGGGGTCGAGGCGGCCAAGCTCCTCGAAGACGGCCGGCGCGATCACGTAACGGCCCAGCATGGCGAGGTCGGACGGCTCCGAGCCGGCCTCCGGCTTCTCGACCATGTCGCTCACCTCGTGCAGCGGGCCCTGGGAACCCGACGTGGCGATGACGCCGTACCGGCTGATCTGGTCGCGGGGCATGCGCCGGACGGCCAGCACCGTCGCGCCGGTCTTGGTGTGGGCGTCCATCAGCTGCTTGAGCACCGGCCGCTCCTCGCACAGGATCACGTCGTCGGCGAGCAGCACCGCGCACGGCTCGCCCTCGACCAGCAGCCGCGCCGTCCGCACCGCGTCGCCGAGACCTTTCGGCTCCTTCTGCTGGGTGTAGGTGATCACCACCCTGTCGCTCAGGCGGTCGACGTCGGCGAGGAGCTTGAGCAGGTCCTCGCGGCCGCGCTCGGCCAGGTAGTGCTCCAGCTCGACGGAGCGGTCGAAGTGGTCCACGATCGCGCGCTTGCCGCCGCCGGTCACCATGATCACCTGCTCGATGCCGCTGGCGATGGCCTCCTCGACGCCGTACTGGATCGTCGGCTTGTCGACGAGCGGCAGCATCTCTTTGGGTTGGGCCTTCGTGACCGGCAGGAACCGGGTGCCGAGACCGGCCGCGGGGAAGATCGCCTTGCGAACGGTCATCACCGACAATCTAAGGCGTGCGAGGCATGGGACGCGACGATGGCTCGTTGGCAGGCTGCGGAACGCAGCCGGTCCGGGCGCCGAAGCCAAGGCGAGGGTGGCTCAAGGAGGAGCGCACTGAAGGTGCGTGACGACGCAGAGCCGGGGCCCTCAACACAGGCATCGGCGCCCGGAGCCAACGAGACCCGGCGCGGCTCTGCCGAGCACGCCAAGGTGTTGACGAGTGACGGCATTCAGCCTGGGCTCGAGCACAGCATCGAGCGGGTCGTCGACGAGCGTTTGCTCACCATGCACGTCGGCGGCAGGGGTGTCTTCGCGACGCCCGCGATGGTGGGATTGATGGAATGGGCAAGCCACAGCGCCATCAAAGATCACGTGCCCGAGGGACAGACTTCGGTCGGCTACGAGATTCATGTGCGCCACCTGGCGCCCGCGCCGCCCGGCGCCACGGTGGTCGTGACCGCGCGGCTGGTGGAGGTCAGCGGCAACAAGCTCGTTTTCGACGTCTCCTGCCGGCTCGGCGACAAGCTCATTGGCACGGGCACGCACAAGCGCGCGATCGTCCCGGCTAACTTCTGATACTCATGCGGGCGCGGCTCAGGTCGACGCGGTCGCCGCGCATGGGCACGCCCTCGGCGACCAGCAGCGCACGCTGGCGACGGCCCTTGGCGAGGCTGCCGTCGGCGCGGACGACGCGGTGCCACGGCACCGGTTCCTGGCAGTTCGCGAGCACCTGACCGACCAGGCGCGGAGCTGCGGGCTCGAGGTCGCCGTAGGTGCGCACGAACCCCTCGGGAATCGCGCGGATGCGCGCGAGGATCCGCTCAGCGCGATCGGCGCTTGGGATTCTTCCGCTTCTCCGCCAGGTGCTGGGCGAGCTTCTTCAGGCCGGGGTTCACCACGACCACCTTCGGCCCGCGAATCTTCTTGTCCCGCGCCTTCGCGTGCGCGCTCTCGCGCGGCGCGACGCGCTCGAGGTCGTCGCTCATTTCGCGCATCCTAAGATCAATCGACCGTGAGCACCGAGACCGCCGCCGTCACCGCCGCCGACGTCGAACGGGCTGCGGTGGAGCTCAGCCGGCACCTCCGCCCCACGCCGCTCCAGCTTTCGCACGCGTTCAGCCGCGAAGCCAACGCGCGTGTCTACCTGAAGCTCGAGTCCGTGCAGCCCATCCGCTCCTTCAAGCTGCGGGGCGCCCTCAACAAGGTGTCGCGCATCCCGGCCGAGCAGCGGCGGGCGGGCGTGATCACGGCGTCGGCCGGCAACCACGGCATGGGCGTCGCTTTCGCCGCGGCCGAGTGCGGCGCTCCCGCGACCGTCTACGTCCCGGAGAACGCCAACCAGCTCAAGGTCGAGGCGATCAAGCGGCTGGGCGCGACGGTGGTGGCCGCGGGCCGGAGCTACAGCGCCGCTTACCAGGCCGCCGTTGAGGCGCAGAAGACCACCGGCGCGACGCTCGTGCATGCCTACGAGGACCCTGATGTCGTCGCCGGGCAGGGCACCGTCGGTCTCGAGCTGCTCGCGGACGTGCCGGATCTCGACGTCGCCTTTGTGCCGGTCGGCGGGGGCGGCCTCATCGGCGGCATCTCGCTGTACCTCAAGGCGATGCGACCTTCGATCCGCGTGATCGGCGTCGAGCCCGAGGGCGCCGACGCCATGAGGCGCTCGCTGGAGACGGGGCGGATCGTGACCCTCGACCGGGTCGACACCATCGCGGACGGCCTGGCGGCCTCGGCGCCCGGGCCGCTGACGCTGGCGCTGGCGCAGCGTTACGTCGACCAGGTCGTCACGGTCTCCGACGACGAGATGCTCCGTGCCATCCGCCTCCTTTTCGAGTGGGAGCACCTCCTGGCCGAGCCGGGCGGCGCGGCTGCGGTGGCCGGGCTGCTGAAGCACGGGGGCGTCGTGCCCGCCGGCCGCGTGGCGGTCATCGTCTCCGGAGCGAACGCCACCGCCGAGGTGATGCTCGAAGCACTTCGCCCCTCCTGACACCCGGCGCAAACCGGGTTACGCTGAAGTCGTTCCGGTCAGGGTCTTGGGGGGTTTCGGATGAAGGCCTACGTCCTCATCAACGCGTCGCCCGGGCGCGCGCTCGAAGTGGCCAAGAAGATGGAGGGCGTCAACGGCATCACCGCCGCGGACGCGATCACGGGGGAGTACGACGTCATCGCCGTGTGTGAGGCGCCGGACGTCAACTCGATCGGCTCGCTGATCGTGGACAAGATCCAGAAGATCGACGGCGTGTTCAAGACGGTGACCTGCCTGGCGGTCAAATAGCCCTCCCTCCGAGTGCCGGCACTCGACAACGCTCCCGGCCGAGTGTCTGTCCGGGAGCCGGCACTCGAACCGGGTGCTAACCCTCGCCGACTTCGGCCCGGGCCTCGACGAAGGCCCGCACCGCCCGCTCCAGGTCGTCCCGGGAGTGCGCCGCCGACACCTGCGCCCGAATCCGGGCCTTGCCCTGCGGCACCACCGGGAAGGAGAACCCGATCACGTACACGCCCTTCTCCAGCATCACCTCGGCTATGCGCGACGCCTTCGCCGCGTCGCCGATCATCACGGGCACGATCGGGTGCTCGCCCGGGAGGATGTCGAACCTCTCCTCGGTCATCCGCTTGCGGAAGAAAGCGGTGTTGTCGCGCAAGCGGTCGCGCAGGTCCGAGGCCGAGCGCATCATCTCCAGCACCTTCAACGACGCCGCGACGATCGCCGGCGCGACCGAGTTCGAGAACAGGTAAGGCCGCGAGCGCTGGCGCAGCATCGCCACCAGCTCGCGCCGGCCTGAGATGTAGCCGCCGCTCGCCCCGCCCAGCGCCTTGCCCAGGGTGCCCGATATCGCGTCGATGCGCCCCATCACGCCGAAATGCTCGTGCGTGCCACGCCCGTTCGCTCCCACGAAACCGACCGCGTGCGAGTCGTCGACCATGACCAGCGCGTTGTGCCGCTCGGCCAGCGCGCAGATCTCGGGCAGCGGCGCCAGGTAGCCGTCCATCGAAAACACGCCGTCGGTGACGACGATTCGGTACCGGGCGTCGGCGCTCTCGCGAAGGCGCTCCTCCAGCTCGGCCATGTCGCGGTTCGCGAAGCGCAGCCGGCGCGCCTTGGAGAGCCGGACGCCGTCGATGATGCTTGCGTGGTTGAGCGCGTCGGAGATGATCGCGTCGCGCTCGTCGAACAGCGCCTCGAAGATGCCGCCGTTGGCATCGAAGCAGGACGAGTAGAGGATCGTGTCCTCGGTGCCGAGGAAATCGGTCAGGGCCGCCTCGAGCTCCTTGTGCACCTCCTGCGTGCCGCAGATGAAGCGCACCGATGCCATGCCGTACCCCCATCGGTCCAGCGCTTCTTTGGCCGCGGCGACGATGCGAGGGTCGTCGGCGAGGCCCAGGTAGTTGTTGGCGCAGAGGTTCAGGACGTGGCGTTCCAGGACCGCGACGGTCGCGCCCTGCGGCGATTCGATCACGCGCTCCGGCTTCCACAAACCGGCGTCGCGAATCTCCTGCAGCTGCCGCGTCAGGTCGGCACGCATGGTTTCGAACATCTACTTGCTCCAGTCCAGAACGACCTTCCCGCACTTGCCCGAGTGCGCCACCGCAAAAGCGTCCTCGTAGTCGCGATAGGAGAAGCGGTGCGTGATCACCGGCGAGATGTCGAGCCCCGTCTGCGTGAAGACCGACATCTCGTACCACGTGTCGAAGATCTGCCGGCCGTAAACACCCTTGACCGTGAGCATCTTCAGCACGACCTGCGACCAGTCGATGGCGTACTCGTGGTCGGGCAGGCCGAGCATCGCGATGCGCCCGCCGTGTGACATGTTCGTGATCATGTCGCGCATCGCGCTCGGCACTCCTGACATCTCGAATGCGACGTCGAAGCCTTCCTTCATCCCCAGCTCGCGCTGCACGTCGGGCAGCGTCTCGCGCCGCACGTCGACCGCACGGGTCACACCCACCTTGCGAGCCAGCTCGAGCCGGTAGTCGCTCACATCGGTCACGACGACGAACCGCGCCCCGTTGTGGCGCGCCACCATCGCGGCCATCAGCCCGATGGGGCCGGCGCCGGTGACGAGCACGTCCTCGGCCACCACCGAGAACTGGCCGGCCGTGTGCACGGCGTTGCCGAACGGGTCGAAGATCGCGGCGACGTCGAGGTCGATCTTGATGAGGTGCGGCCACAGGTTGCCGGCCGGCATCACGATGTACTCGGCAAAGGCGCCGTCGCGATGCACGC
>DATGEO010000087.1:0-18454 GCA_035310015.1 Candidatus Dormiibacterota bacterium
CCAAGGCTGCGAGGACTCGTGTCGAGCGAGCCGTCCATCGCCTCAAGCCAATGGTTCTGGTCCAGGGGGCAACGGTGTGATGGACGAACGAATTCTGTTTGATCGATTCCACGAGGCTCTGGACGTCGAGCCTCGACCAGGCGCCTTCGAGCGCATGCGCTTCGAGCTGCTGAACCAACCGGTCGCGCTGCGGCGCCGGCCGGCTTTCCGGATGAGGTTTTCAAAGATGGGACTTCGGATTGCAGCCGCCGTGGTCACGGCGGCGATCGTGATCGCGGTGGTGGCGGCGCTGATCGCGACCCACCACTCGCCGACGGGCAGTGTGCCCGCGGGCCAGGGGCAGAACGTCACCGCTTACCGGTCGCTGATGAACTCCGACTACAGAGCCATGGACGCGGCGACCTCGAGTCACTGCCACACGATTCAAGACCCTGGCTGCGCGGCCGCGGTCGTGCCGGTTGACGCCGCCTTGCAGCACTGGATCGACGATCTCAGCTCGTTCCAGACCCCGCCTCAGTTCGCGTCCATCGATGGCGCGCTGCGGAGGCACCTCTCCCAGGCGATTGCGGATCTGAACGCCGCGGTGGCTTTCCAGCGAGCCAACGACGAGAGCGGCTTCAACCTCGCGATGAACGCAGCCGTCTATGAGCGGACCTGGATCGACCCTGCCACCAGCGCAATCGGGGGTTCGTACACGATCGTGGCCAGCTCGTTCCGGGACGCGATCGGCATCATGAAACAGTCACTGGACGGGTGCATCAACGGCACGCCGGGCACGGATCCGGTCAACATCGCGTGCGTGCATCTGTCTGGCGGCCAGGACTGTGTCGCCGGCACGCCGCAAACGTGCGAGTACGACGTCCAGAACGCGACCACGCGGGTGGAAGACTTCCTGGTCTGGCTCGTCGAGTACCCGGCCTCCGCCTCACAAGCGACCAAAGAAGCCGATCTTCAGGCTCACCTCGCACAAACCGACACCGCACTTCTGGCGATGACCAATGCGCTCCTCAACGCGGACGCGGTGAAACTAGGTTCGGCCCGGGGCGCCTACACCAACGCCATCGCCGCGGCCGATGGGGATGTCTCCGCCCTCATCAACAGCTGACCACGTCGAGGCGGCACCCGACCTCGGGTGCCGCCTCATCCCGTCCGCTTTCGAATGCGGTACTTGATGTGCGTCACCTTCGGCGAGGCGACCACCTTCACCGGCTCGAGCTGAGGATCGCCGACGTCCTCGAGCAGCCGCTCGCCCCTGCCCAGCACGATCGGGACGATGTGCAGGTACAGCTCGTCGAGGCTGCCGGCCTTGATGTACTGGCGGATCGCGCTGGCGCCGCCGGCGACCTGGACGTCGCGATCGCCCGCCGCGGCGCGCGCCTGCTCCAGCGCCGAGGCGATGCCGTTGGTGACGAAGTAAAAGGTCGTGCCACCGCGCATGGGCAGCGGGTCGCGCGGATGGTGGGTGAGCACGAACACGGGCACGTGATAGGGCGGATCGTCGCCCCACCAACCCTTCCACTCGGGATCCCACGGACCGCGACCCGGGCTGAACATGTTTCGGCCCATGACGTAGGCGCCGGCGCCGCTCGTCGCTTCGTCGATCACCTTCGAGTCGGCGTCTTCCGCGCCGCCTGATTCACCCTGCATCCGGCGCCAGCTCGCGGTGCCGAATATCCACTCGTGCAGGCGGAGGCCACCCTCGCCGATCGGGTTCTCGAGGCTCTGGTTCGGACCGGCGACGAAGCCGTCGAGCGAGATCGAGATCCGGGAGGTCACGAGGCCCATCTCGCTAGACATTCTCGCCCGGTTTGATGCGTTGGCCGATCAGGGCGGCGCACTCCCGCATGAGGTCGAGGATGTCCTGCTCGACGCGCACCGGGTCCTTGCTCGCCCCACACAGCGTCCCGAACCAATGGCCGTCGGCGGCGAAGACGGGGTAGGAGATGAACGTGCGGATCTCCAGCAGGCGCGCCACGCTGCTCTTGGGATACGCCTTCTGCGCGTCGATGGTGTAGTTCGGCCCACCCTCGACGACGAACCTGCACACGCCCTCCGACCAGGGCAGCGAGATGTCCTCGGGGATGTGGAAGTAGTCACTGGTGTTGTGCGAGAAGACGATCCGCTGCTCGTCCTCGTCGAGGCGCGTCTCCGCAAGGTACGTCGAGCTGAGGCCGGCGAGCTCGGCGAGGCGGGCCAGCAGGTGGCGCGCCACGCTCTCGAGATCCTCTCCGCCCGCGGCCGCATCAGCCAGGAGCTCCCGCGCGCTCGTTGGCATCCCGCCACTAACCGTACCGGCTCCGGACTGGAACAAGACGACAAGGCGCAGCGGTTGGTATGCGGTAAGATGCTCCGCCATGCGTAGCCGTTCACATGCCTCGGCGCGACCCAATCTCACGCGTCGCCGCGCGATCGACTACGTCCTCTGCGCCAGCTGCTTCTGTAGGTAGCCGAGCTCCATCTGGGCCCGCGTGGGCCCGCAGCAGCCGGTGAACGTCACCGGCGACCCGGCACCAAATCGCAAGCGGAGGCGCGCAACTTGTCCAACCTGGCGGACCAGACCGACCTTTCGGCGTTGTCCCGGAACGAGACGATCAAGGCCACGAGCAATCACCTGCGTGGCCAGATCAAAGAAGAGCTCGGCGCGGACACGCCTGCCTTCGGCGACGACTCCGAGCAGCTGCTCAAGTTCCACGGGATCTACCAGCAGGACGACCGCGACAGGCGCAGGGAGGCGCGCGCGCGCGGCCTCGACAAGCACCACCAGCTCATGATCCGAACGCGCATCCCGGGCGGCGTCGTGTCCGCCGAGGCCTACCTGGCGCACGACGGCATCGCGGAGCGCTGGGCGAACAGCACGCTGCGCGTCACGACGCGCCAGGACTTTCAGCTGCACGGCGTGCTCAAGGGCGGCCTCAAGCGCTCGATCCGCGCGATCAACGACGCGCTTCTGACCACCCTCGGCGGCTGCGGTGACGTGAACCGCAACATCATGTGCTGCCCGGAGCCCGTCGACGACGCGTTCCACGCCGAGGTCCAGCGCCACATCTCGGCGCTTGTCGCCGAGCTCACGCCGCGCACGCGCGCCTATCACGAGATCTGGCTGGACGGCGAGGTGGTGCAGACGTCAGAGCCAGAGGCGGAGCCTGTCTACAAAGAGCAGTACCTGCCGCGCAAGTTCAAGATCACGGTCGCGCTCGAGACCGACAACTGCGTCGACGTCTACGCGCACGACCTCGCGCTCGTCGCGATGCGCGGGGCGGACGGAGCGCTGCGCGCGTTCAACGTGCTCGTGGGAGGCGGTCTCGGCCGCACCCACAACAAGCCGGAGACGTTCGTCGCCATCGCCCAGCCCATCGGCCGGGTCGCGCCCGAGCACGTCGTCGACCTCGCGCGCGAGGTCGTGGCCGTGCAGCGGGACTTCGGCGACCGCGCGAACCGCCGCCACGCGCGCCTGAAGTACACGATCGCCGACCGCGGCCTTGACTGGTTCCGCGGTGAGGTGGAGGAACGGCTCGGCTTTCGGCTCGACCCGCCCGAGAAGCTGTCGTGGAAACCTGTCGACGACCACCTCGGATGGCACGAGCAGGGCGACGGGCGGCTCTACGCCGGCATCTTCGTCGAGAACGGCAGGATCGCGGACGCGGGCGCTGCGCGCTACCGCACGGGCCTGCGCCGCATCGTCGAGGAGCTGCGCCCGCAGGTGAGGCTGACCGCGCAGCAGAACGTGATCCTCGCGGGCATCGACCCTCAGGATCGCCCCAGGGTCGATGAGCTCCTCGCCGAGCACGGAATCGCGGCGGCCGGCTCGGTGCCGCGAGCGCTCCGGCATTCCATGGCGTGCCCCGCCATCCCGACCTGCGGCCTGGCCGTGGCCGAGGCCGAGCGCGCGCTTCCGGGCCTCATCCGCAGCATCGCCGCGGTGCTCGACGAGCTCGGGCTTGCGGGTGAGCGCATCAGCTTCCGCATGAGCGGCTGCCCCAACGGGTGCTCGCGGCCCTATCTTGGCGACGTCGGTTTTGTGGGCACGACGCTGGGCAAGTACGACGTAATGCTCGGCGGCGACTTCGGTGGCACGCGCCTGAACCGCGTCTACGCGCCCAACGTGCCGATCACGGAGATCCCGTCGCTCCTGCGCCCCCTCTTCGAGGCGTTTCGCCGCGAACGGCACGAGGATGAGGGATTCGGCGATTGGGTCGACCGGGTCGGTTTCGACTCGGTGCGCGAGCGCGCCGAGGTGACCGCATGAAGGCCCTCCGGGCACTCGGGCTCGCGGCGCTGGCTCTTGTCGCGATCGCGGCGTGCGGCAGCGGCGCCGGCGCCGACGACGGCGACGACGCGCCGCTGACCATCCGCCTCGGCTACTTTCCCAACCTCACCCACGCGCCGGCCCTCGTCGGCCTCGAGCAGGGCTTTTTCGCGAGCGCGCTCGGCCCCGGCGTGACCATCGAGTCGCACACCTTCAACGCCGGAGGCGACGCGGTCACGGCAATCCTTTCGGGCTCGATCGACGCGACGTTCGTCGGCCCCAACCCCGCGGTCAACGCGTACTACCAGTCGCACGGCGAGGCCGTGCGCATCATCTCCGGCGCGACCTCCGGCGGCGCGCTGCTGGTGGTCAAGCCGAGCATCGGCTCGCCGGCGGAGCTCAAGGGCACGAAGATCGCCGACCCTCAGCTCGGAGGCACGCAGGACATCGCGCTGCGCTGGTATCTGAAGCAGCGGGGCTTCAGGACCGACACCACCGGCGGCGGCGACGTCAGCGTCCTGCCGGAGAGCAACTCGATCACGCTGAACGCCTTCCGGCAGGGCCAGATCGACGGCGCGTGGGTGCCGGAGCCGTGGGCCGGCCGGCTGGTCGCGGAAGGCGGCGGCAAGGTACTCGTCGACGAGCGCGACCTGTGGCCGGGCGGGCAGTTCGAGACGACGAACCTCATGGTGTCGAAGCAGTTCCTCGACGCTCATCCGAAGCGCACCAAGGCGCTGCTCGAAGGGCTCTATCAGGCGGTCCAGTTCATCAACGCCAACCCTGCGCAAGCGCAGACCATCACCAACGATCTGGTCGCCGGCATCACGGGCAAGAGGCTCGCCGCGGGCGTCGTCGCCGCGGCCTGGCCGCACCTGAATTTCACGCTCGACCCCCTGGCCCCGACCGTGAAGACCTCGGCGGACCACGCCCACAGCCTTGGGCTGCTCGCGAACGTGGACCTTTCGGGCCTGTTCGATGTGACGCCGCTGAACCAGGTCCTCGCCGAGCATTCCCAGCCGGCCGTGAGCGGGCTGTGAGCGACCTCGCGGTCGGGTTCGAGGCACGGCATGAGCTCGCGCCGGTGCCGTGGTCGCTGCCGGTCGGGCGCGCGTGGTCGGCGTTGTGGCCGAAGGCCGTCGCCGTCCTGCTGGTGCTCGCGATCTGGCAGGCGGTGGTGTGGGCGGCATGGTGGCCGGACTATGTTCTGCCCGGCCCGGCGGAGGTTCTTCGGCGGCTCGCGGGCGACCTGGGCCGCGCCGACTTCTGGCTCGGAATCTCGGTCACGATGCGCCGCGCGCTCACCGGCTACGTGGTCGCCGTCGCCCTCGGCAGCGTCGCCGGGATCCTCGTCGCGCGCGTGCGCGTGCTGCGCAAGGCCGTCGGCTCGGCGATCCTCGGCCTGCAGTCGATGCCCTCGATCGCGTGGTTTCCGCTGGCGATCCTGCTCTTCCGGCTCAGCGAGGGCGCGATCCTGTTCGTGGTCATCCTGGGCGCGGCGCCGGCGATCGCGGGCGGGCTGCTCCATGGCGTCGACCACGTGCAGCCCCTGCTGGTCCGCGTCGGCCGCGTCATGGGCGCGCGCGGTCTGGCGCTTTACCGCCACGTCATCCTGCCGGCCGCGCTGCCCTCGTTCGTCGGCGGCCTGAAGCAGGGCTGGGCATTCGCCTGGCGCAGCCTCATGGCCGGCGAGCTGCTCGTGATCGTGTCCCACCAGCCATCACTGGGCCAGCAGCTCGAGTTCGCGCGCGACTTCTCCGACTCCGAGCAGCTGCTGGCTCTGATGATCGTCATCTTCACCATCGGCGTGACCATCGACTCGCTCTTCGGCGCGGCCGACCGCGCCATCCGCCGGCGCTGGGGCCTGAGCTAGTGGCCTGCACCGCGAGAGTGATCGGCATCCGGTGCCCTCAGACGGCCGGGCGACCTGCGGTCGCCGAAGCCGGCGTTGCGGGCCCCGGCGGCGCTCGTCACGCATCTCGCGATGCGCTCCTCGCGGCGCCACCCGCGCCTTGGCTCCGGCCGTCTGACTGGCACCGGTCTTCGAGCCTTCGGCCTGCCGACCATCTTGCGGATGCAGGCCACCGCGAATGAGGTACTACCCCGTCTTCATCGACCTGGACGCGCAACCGGCGGTGGTGCTCGGCGGAGGGAGGCTCGCCGTGGACAAGGCCGAAGGGCTGCTGGAGGCGGGTGCCCGCGTGCGCGTCGTCACGGCAGCGCCCGCGCCGGAGCTCGAGCGGCTGTCGCTCGCGGGCCGCATCGAGCTGTTGCGCCGCGACTACGCCGCCGGCGACCTCGGCGGCGCCCGGATCGTGATCGACGCCACCGGCGACGCGGACGTCAATCAAGCCAGCTGGCAGGAGGCGGAGGCGGCGGGCATCCTGATCAACGTCGTCGACGTGCCCGGCCGCTGCCGCTTCATCGCGCCGGCGATCGTGCGCCGCGACCCGCTGCTGATCGCGATCTCCACGTCGGGCGAGAGCCCATTCCTCGCCTCGACCGTGCGCGCGCGCATCGAGCGCCTACTCGGACGGGAGTGGGGGCCGTTCACGGCCCTCGTCGGCCGGGTGCGGAGGCGCCTGCGCGAGCGGGGCGTGCCCATCGCCGAGCAGACGCGCGTCTATCGCCGGTTGATGAGCTCCGACGTGCGCAGCCTCTTGCGCGCCGGCCGCGACGGCGAAGCACAGCAGCTCGCGCTTGGGATCGAGCAGGGCGTCGCGGCGCCGGTCACCGGCCGCGTCGCGCTCGTCGGCGCCGGTCCCGGCGATCCGGAGCTGCTCACGGCCAAGGCCCTCGACCTGCTCGCGTCGGCCGACTACGTGCTCCACGACGCGCTGATCGCGCCGGACACGCTCGCGCTGTGCGGGCCCGACGCGCGGCTCGAAAACGTGGGCAAGCGTGCCGGCCTCGACAACCCGCGGCAGGAGACGATCAACGAGCGCCTCGTCGAGCTGGCGCGCGCCGGCCACTCGGTGGTCCGCCTGAAGGGCGGCGATCCGTTCGTGTTCGGCCGAGGCGGGGAGGAGCTGTCGGCGCTGGTCGCGGCCGGTATCGAGGTCGTGGTCTGCCCGGGCGTGAGCGCGGCGCTCGCGGCGCCCGCCGCGGCGCGCATCCCGCTGACGATGCGCGGCGTCTCGTCGTCGATCGCGATCACGACCGCCGCCGGAGCCGATGGGCTGGACAGGCTCGCCGCCCTCGCCGCGGCGGCCGACACGCTCGTCGTGATGATGCCGCGCTCAGACCTTGCGAAGATCGCCGCAGCGCTCGTGCCGGTGCTGGGACCTGAGCGACCGGCGGCGGTGATCGCTTCGGCGACGCTGCCGGACCAGCGCGCGGTGACCGCGAGCCTCGACCGCATCGCGCGCGCCGCGGACGATGCCGGCCTGCCGACGCCCGCCACCCTGGTGGTCGGAGACGTGGTCACGGCCATCCCCGCCCAGTCACTCCTGGAGGCGACGGCCGGCTTCCAGTTCGGCTAGCTTGGAGCCGTGGCCGCAACCTTGAGGCTGGGAACGAGAGGCTCGCGCCTGGCGCTGCGCCAGAGCCGCATCGTCGCCGAGCGGCTGCGCGCGCTCGGGGTGCAGGTCGAGCTCGTGACGATCGTCTCCGACGGCGACCTGCGCGCCCCCGATGCGCCCATCGGCGAAGGCGTCTTCGTCGCGGCCCTCGAGCGTGCGCTGGTGGGCGGCGAGATCGACCTCGCCGTGCACAGCGCCAAGGACGTCCCGCTCGACGAGGATCCGCGCACCAGGATCGTCGCCTACCCGGAGCGTGCCGACCCGCGCGATGCCCTCGTCACGCGCGGACACGAAAGCTCTCTGGACGACCTCCCGGCCGGGGCCCGCGTCGGCACCGACAGCCCTCGGCGCGCCGGGTTCGTGCGCGCGCTGCGCCCCGACCTCGACGTGATCGCGCTGCACGGCAACGTCGACACGCGCCTGCAGCGCCTCGACTCCGGGCAGGCGGAGGCGCTGGTGCTCGCGGCGGCGGGTCTCGACCGGCTCGGGTTCAGCGAGCGCGCGGTCGCGCGGCTCGATCCCGAGGTCATGCCGCCCGCGCCCGGGCAGGGCGCGCTCGCGGTGCAGATCCGCCGGGACGACGACGAGACCGCGGCGCTGATCGCGCCTCTTGACGACCCCGGCATCCGCACCGCCGTGGTCGCCGAACGCGCCCTGCTGAAGGCGATGGGCGGCGGCTGCCGCGCGCCGGTGGGCGCTGTCGTGAAAGCCGACGGTTCGGCGCTGGCCCTGGTCGCCGGCGCGGTCACATCCGACGGACGGACGCGGCACGTGCTCCGCGCCACGGTGGGTGAGGACGTCGCGCGCGCCATCGTCGAGGCGGCGCAGGAGCTGAACCGGCGGGTTCCGATCGGAGCCCGCGCCCTGCTCGACACACGGCCCGAGCTCGACCTCGAGCTGAGGGCGGCGGTGGAGGCGATGGGGTTTCGCCACCTTCACGCGCCCGCGATCGCAATCGTCGCAGCGCCGCCCGACGATCTGGAGCGGGCGCGAGCCGGCCTAAAAACCTACGACTGGATCGTCCTCACCAGCCGCCGGGGGGTCGAGGCACTGCTCCCCGCCGGCACCGCGCGGCCCAAGGGCGTGCGCTGGGCGGCCGTGGGGACCTCGACGGCCGAGTCGCTGCAGGCGCGCGGGATCGAGGCCGACTGCGTGCCGCCGGAGGCGACTGCCGGCGCGATCCCCGACGCCATGGCGCGCTTCGGCCCGCTGTCCGGCGCGCGGGTCCTGCTGGCACGGGCCGACGCCGCCAACGGAGAGCTCCCGAGCCGGCTCCGGGAGATGGGCGCCGAGGTCGACGACGTCGTCGCCTACCGAACCGTGGCCGGGCCGGCCGAGGGCCGGACCCCCCTTCTGGCCGCGCTTGCGGATCCGCAGCTCGAAGCCGTGATCTTCGCGTCGGGGTCGGCGGTGAAGGGCCTGGTCGAAAGCAGCCCGGCGCGGTCGCTCGGCAACCTGAAGGTCATCACCATCGGCCCGAAAACCAGCGCCGCTGCGCGAGAGTATGGCTTGACGGTGACGAAGGAATCGCGGACACGGGACAGCGAGGGCCTGGCGGCCGCGCTGCGCCTGGCGGTCGATGAGGAGGTCGAGCGATGGGTAGAGTCGCAGCTCCGCCTGCCCGCGTAACCCGCGACCTGAAGGAGCGGCCGCGGCGGCTGCGCCGCACGGCAGCACTGCGCGCCCTGGTGCGGGAGACGCGGCTCGCGCCCCAGCAGCTGCTCATGCCGCTGTTCGTCGTCGACGGCCGCGATCGCGCGGAGCAGATCCCGTCGCTTCCGGGGCATGCGCGCATGAGCCCCGACCGCGCCGTCGCGCGCGCGCGCGAGCTCGCCTCCCTAGGCGTGGGCGGGGTGCTGCTCTTCGGCATCCCCGAGTCGAAGGACGACGAGGGACGCGCGGCGGCGGACGCGGAAGGGCCGGTCGCGACCGCGCTGCGCGCGCTCAAGGATGCCGGCCTGCCCCTCGTGCTCGCCGCGGACGTGTGTCTCTGCGAGTACACGACGCACGGTCACTGCGGGGTGATCGTCGGAGGAGAGGTCGACAACGACGCGACGCTGCCGATCATCACCGATGCCGCCGTCGCCTATGCGGAGGCAGGCGCCGACATCGTCGGACCGAGCGGGATGATGGACGGCCAGGTCGCCGCGATCCGCGAAGGCCTCGACGCCGCCGGTCACGGCAGCGTCGCGATCGTCGCCTACTCGTCGAAGGCGGCGTCGGCCTTCTACGGCCCGTTCCGCGAGGCTGCGGGCTCGACGCCCGCGTTCGGCGATCGCCGGGGCTACCAGATGGACTTTGCCAACGCGCGCGAGGCGATGCGGGAGATGGAGCTCGACGCCTCCGAGGGCGCGGACATGCTGATGGTCAAGCCCGCGCTCACCTCCCTCGACCTGCTCGCGCGCGCCCGCGAGCGCTTCGACCTTCCGCTCGCGGCCTACCACGTGAGCGGCGAGGTCGCGATGCTCGAGGCCGCCGCCGCCAACGGATGGATCGACCGCCGCTCGGCCGCGCTCGAGACGCTCACCGCGATCGTTCGCGCCGGCGCGGACGTGGTCATCACCTACCTCGCGGCCGACGCCGCGCGCTGGCTGGACGAGTAAGCGTGAGCGACAGGTTCGTGCAGGCGCTGGCGCTGGGCGTCGACCCGTCCTGGCGGCGGCTGCCCGCCACCGAGCGGCAGGAAACGTGCGCGGCCTTCTTCGATGCGGTGGCGGGCGCCGAGGCGGTCAGGACCTTCACCTACTCGATGGTCGGCCTCAAGCCCGGCATTGACATGCTGCTGTGGCGGCTGGCGCCGAGCCTCGATGCGCTCGAGGAGTCGGCGGCGGCTGCGCTGCGAGCGGGGATGGGCACGTGGATGGAGGTTCGGCAGAGCTTCGTCGGCGCCATCCAACAGTCGCACTACGTGAAGCGGCCGACGCAGCAGGAGCAGTCGATGTTCAGCAGAGAGCGCTCGCGGTACCTGGTCGTCTATCCGTTCACGAAATCGACCGAGTGGTACCTGCTCGACCAGCAGTCGCGGCAGTCGGTGATGAACGAGCACATGAAGGTGGGCCACAAATACCCGCAGGTGCGGCAGCTGCTCGCGTACTCGTTCGGGCTCGACGACCAGGACTTCCTCGTGGCGTACGAGACCGACGACCTGCTCGCGTTCAGTGAGCTCGTGCGCGCGCTGCGCTCGACGGAGAGCCGGCGCTCGACCGTCCGCGACACGCCGATCCTGACCGCCGTGCATCGCGAGCCGCGCGAGATCGCCTCCCTGCTCGGCGCGTGAAACACGAAGACTCGCTGTTCATCCGCGCCTGCCGCCGGCAGGCCGTGGAGCGCACGCCCATCTGGCTGATGCGCCAGGCCGGCCGCTCGCTGCCGGAGTACCGCGCGATTCGCGAGAAGTGGACGCTCGAGCAGATCGTCGCGCAGCCCGAGCTGTGCGCGGAGGTCACGCTGCAGCCGGTGCGCCGGCTGGGCGTCGACGCGGCGGTGATGTTCGCCGACATCGTGCTGCCGCTGCGCGGAATGGGCGTGGACTTCGAGCTCGTCGACTCGGTGGGCCCGGTCATCGCGCGCCCCATCCGCGACTCCCGGGCCGTGGCGGCTTTGCGCACGCCTACCGCGGCCGAGTCGGTGCCCCAGATCCTCGAAGCGGTCGCCATCGTCGCCCGCGAGTCGCCGGTTCCGGTCGTGTGCTTCTCGGGCGGTCCTTTCACGCTGGCGAGCTACCTGATCGAAGGCCGGCCGAGCCGCGATTTCCTGGCCACCAAGGAGCTCATGTATCGCGAACCGGCAGCGTTCAACGCCCTGCTCGAGAAGCTCGCGAGCGTGATGGCGGAGTACCTGTCGGCTCAGGTGCGAGCCGGCGCGAGCGCGCTGCAGCTGTTCGACAGCTGGGCCGGCGCGCTGTCGCCTCGCGACTACGCGACACGGGTGCTGCCCCACACCAAGCGCATCTTCGAGGCGACGGCGGCGCTCGGCGTCCCGCGCATCCACTTCGGCACCGGCACCGCGGGGTTGCTGGAGCTCATCGCGAGCTCAGGTTCCGACGTGGTCTCGCTCGACTGGCGCGTCAACCTGGACGAGGCGTGGCGGCGGATCGGCTCGGGCCTCGGCGTGCAGGGCAACCTCGACCCGGCGGCCATGCTCGGCCCGCGCGAGGCGATGGTCGATGCCGCGCTCGACGTCCTTCGCCGCGCCGGCGGCCGGGCCGGGCACGTCTTCAACCTCGGCCATGGCGTGCTGCCGGCGACGCCGATGGAAAACCTCCAGGCGCTGGTCGAGACGGTGCGGAGCGGCGTGCAGTTGGTGAGCAGCTGACCGCCCTCCCGGGCACCGCCGTCATCGCGATGGCGTATGGGAGCCCCGACGGCGAAGCGGGCATCGAGCCCTACTTCACGCACATCCGCGGTGGCCGGCCGCCCTCGCCGCAGGCGCTCGAGCACCTGCGCGCGCGCTATCGAGCCGTCGGCGGCTCGCCGCTGACCGCGATCACGCTGGAGCAGGGCGACGCGCTCAGCGAGGAGCTCGGCATCCCCGTCTTCGTCGGCATGAAGCACGCGCCGCCGTTCATCGCCGACGCGGTCGCGGAGGCGAAGGCTCACGGGATGTATCGGCTCGTCGGGCTGCCGCTCGCGCCGCACTACTCCGAGATGAGCGTCGGCGGCTACCTGACGGCGATCCGTGCGGTGTGGCCGGGCGAGGTCGTCTTCGTCCGTGGCTTCCATGACCACCCGGCCTTCATCGCCGCCGTCCGCGGCCTGCTCGAAGAGGCTCGCCGCGACTTCGACCCCGACCTGGTCATCTTCTCGGCGCACAGCCTGCCGGAGCGCATCGAGCGCGAGGGCGACCCGTACCGCGAGCGGCTGCTCGAGTCGAGCCGGCTCGCCGCCGAGGCGGCGTCGGTCGGGCGCTGGGAGTTTGCGTTCCAGTCGGCCAGCGCCACGGGGGAGCCGTGGCTCGGGCCTCCTCTGGAGGACACGCTGCGCGGGACCGAAGCCAGGAGAGTGCTCGTGTGCCCGATCGGCTTTGTCGCCGACCACCTCGAGATCCTCTATGACATCGACGTCGAGGCGATGGCGCTCGCCCGGGAGCGCGGGATCGAGCTGAGGCGCACGGCCTCTTTCAACACGAAGCCGGAGTTCATCCGCGCGCTGGCAGCGATCGTCCGCGATCAGCTCTTGAAGGCGTAGGTCTCGGGAGGCGCGGGCTCGGTCTCCGGCGTGACCGACGCCGGGGCGCGGGACAGGAACAGCGGCAGGGCGAGCACGACCACGCCCGGGAGGACCCACGCGGCCGAGCCGTAGCCGAACTCCGCGGCGGCCAGGCCGATGAGGGAGCCGCCGATCGACGAGCCGAGGTCGATGCCGCTGTTCCAGAGCGCCGAGACGGCGCCCGAGTCCTGCGCTTTCGCTCGCTGCGCCATGGCGAGGAACGCGGCCGTCTGCACCGCGCCGTATCCGCCGCCGTACAGCACCGCGGCCCCGAGCACGAGCACGGGACCGGCGTGGATCGCGAGCCCGACGAGGCCCAGCAGGGACGCCACCATCCCGCCGGCGAGCACGAGGCGGACGGGCCGGCGGTCTCCGAGCAGACCCGCGTACCAGCGGCACACGGCCCGAGCCGCACCCGCGACCAGGAAGAACGTGGCCGCGGAACCGAGACCCGCGAGCGGCAGCGCGATGGGCGCGAACGTGATCACTCCGCCGAAGCTGCAGCTCGTGAGCACGAAACCGCCGAACACCGCCAGCAGGCCGGGCCGCCGGATCGCGCCGAGGAGGTTGGTCGATGCTTCGGCGAGGTGCGCCTGTCGCTCGGGGATGCGCGACGCGATGACGGCCCCGACCGCGCCGGCGGCGAAGGCGATGAGCGCATCGATGTCGGCCCGGCCGGCCGCGAGCAAAAACACGCCGATCGACGGGACGAAGATCCCGGGGATGCTCAGGGCAAGCCCGTAGTAGCCGATGGACGCGCCGCGGCGGTGCGGCGCCGTGAGCTCCGACAGCAGCGCGACCGACACCACGATCGCGACGCCCATGCCGGCGCCGCGGGCCCACGCGGCGACGAGCAGGACCCAGGCCGTCGCCTCCGGGAAGACGTAGACGAGGCTCGCGAGAGCGGTCACCACCTCACCGGCGACCAAAAGGTGCATCGAGCGGCGGCGGCGCATGAGCCACGGGGAAGAGAGCTCGCCGGTGACGGCGCCGATGAAGAGCGCGAAGGTGGCCGCGCCCGCTATCCCGTGCGGGCCCTGGCGCTCGACCATCACCGGCACCACGGGCAGGAGGATCTGGAACGCCAGCGCGATGCACACCGCCAGCGCCGCCAGCAGCAAGGTCGGGCTGGCGAGCAGGGCGCGACCGGCAGGACGCGGGGAGGAGGCGATCCTCGAATGATATTGGCCGGTCTCGACCGGCCTCGAGGGTCCGCTAGCCGCGCTTGAAGCGCAGCGCCGTCCAGGTCTCGTCGATCTTCACAAAGGCCACCGGCTTGAGCCCGGTCTCGCCGGTGATCTCGCCGAGCACGTCGCGCTCCGTCCACGCCGGCGTGGAGGGGAGGTCGGTGGCGCCGGGCGCCCGGCCGCCCGTGGGGCAGGTGATCCACAGCAGCCCGTCGGCCTTCACCGCGTGGATCGCGCCTGGGCCAAGGGCCTTGAGCTCCTCGACGCTGCTGACGAACAGCTGCACCGCGTCGAACGACTGGTCCGGCTTGTACTGGACCTGCAGGTGCTTGGGCGCCGGATCGAGCAGCGCGAGGTATCCGGGCGGCGAGTTCAGGATGGCCACCGAGTGATCGGGCATCAGCCGCAGCTTCTTCGCGACCGGGCTGAGGCCCGACGCGTCGCCGCCGGCCGGGAGTGAGGTGTACGACTGGAGCCGGCGCACGGTGGTGGGGCTACTGTAGACCACGGCGGCGCGATTACTGCTCCTGCATGCGCACCCGGACGGTCATCGAGCCGGTGGCCGACCCGACGTAGATCCCGCGCGTCGGGGCCGCGTCGGTGTAGTCGCGTCCCACCGCCAGGCGCACGTGATGCTCGGTGGTGCGCACCGGCCGCGTCGCGTCGTATCCGATCCAGCCTTTGCCCGGGACCCAGGCCTCGCCCCAGGCGTGGGATGCGGTGGCTGCGCCGCGGCCGCCGGCGTCGTGGATGTAGCCGCTGACATAGCGCGCCGGCACGCCCATCGCCCGCGCGACGGCGACGAACAGGTGGGCGAAGTCCTGGCACACGCCCGCGCGGAGCTCGAGCACCTCTTCGACTGAGCTGTAGACGTTGGTGACCGCGCGGTCGTAGGCGAAGTCCTGGCTGATGGCGAGCGTCAGCTCTTCGAGCGCGCCTTCGATCGACGCCGGCGAGCTCGGGTCGCCGATCGCGTGCACGCGGGCCATCGCCCGCACGCCCTCGACGTCCTTCACCGGGCTGCGAAAGCGCAGGAAGTCCTGCACCAGCTCCTCGCCCTGGGCCTCCTCGTGTTCCAGCCCGGTCTCGACGGTCGACCGGCTCGTGATGGTCAGCCGGGTGTGAGGTCGCACCAGGTTGAAGTAGTGGACGTGGTTGCCGTAGCCGTCGACGTACGCCCGCGGCCTGATCCCGGGGCTCAGCTCGAGGGCGAAGTCCAGGCACCTCTGCCCGGAACCGTCCATCGGCCGCAGCCGCACCTCCATCACCGACTCGGCGATGGCGCCGGAGTAGCGGTAGCTGGTGCTGTGGACGATCCGAAGCTTCATCTCCGCGCCCGCTGCTGCTGCTGCTGGGGCATGGCGCGCTCGCCGTCGCCGCTGACGCTGGTCGACACCTTGCTCGGGTGAAAGTACGTCTCGCGCAGCGCCACCTCGAGCTGGCGCAGGAGGGCCCGGCACTCGGCCTCGAAGTCGCGCGGACGATCGGCGATGGCGCGCACGTCCGCCTGCTCGAACAGCATCCGGAAGCGACCCAGCAGCCGGCGGGGCTTCGACCTGCGGCCGTCGCGGTCGATTCGCGACACCGCTTCCAGCGCGGCGATGGCCGAGAAGCGGGCGGAACGCGGGAGCGCGCGGTCGAAGACGAGACATTCGATGACGCTTTCGGGCGTGACGCCGCCGGAGTAGCGCGCCTGGTACGACTCGAAGGCGAAGCAGGACTTCAGCACCGCCGTCCACTCGAGCGTGTCCTCGGGCGAGTCCGCCAGCTCGGCCGATTTGCTCGTGACGATCGCGGTCACGTTCGCGGCCCGCTCCAGGAACTTGCCGAGCCGGACGAAATCCCGCGCCTCGTCGTGGGACATCGTGTCCTCGAGCAGGCCGTCGGCGAGCCGGATGCTCATCTGGATGCCGTTCAAGAAGGGATACAGGTCGGGCTGCCAGGTGGCGCCCTGGATGCGCCAGTGCAGGGCGTTGACATGCTCGTACAGCTCGCTCGGGATGGAAGGCCGCACCGCCTGCGCCGCCAGCCTGGCGGCGGCGATGCTGGACTGGATCGAAGGTCCAAGGGTGCCGGTGACCACGGTCTCGATCGCCTGGTCGCGGCGGCCGGTGTCGCTTCCGCGCCAGCCGGCAAGCTGCATGAACCGCATCCAGAAGTCGGGACCGGGCTCGTCCGTGCGGTCGAGCGAGAGCGCGACGTGCACGTTCAGGATGCGGGCCAGGTGGTCGGCGCGCTCGAGGTGGCGTCCGAACAGCGTCAGCGAGGTGGCGGCCCGGCTGAGCATCAGCGATCGGCGACCTCGCGCTCGTCTTCGTCGTCGGCCATCACCCACGTGTCGCGGCTCCCGCCGCCCTGCGAGCTGTTGACCACGAGCGATCCCGGCTTCAAGGCCACCCTCGTGAGACCGCCGGGCGTGACGTGCATGTCCCCCCCGGACAGGATGAACGGCCGCAGGTCCTGGTGGCCCGGGCGCAAGACCCCACCGTCGAGCACCGGCTGCACTGACAGCGAGACCACCGGCTGGGCGATGAAGGAGCGCGGCTGGGCCTCGATTCGCCGCCGAAAATGCTCTCGCTCCTCTTTGGTGGAGGCCGGGCCGATGAGCATGCCGTAGCCGCCGGATGCGTCGACCGTCTTGACGACGAGATCGTCCAGGTGCTCCAGCACGTAGCGGCGATCGCTTTCGACCGCGCACAGGTAGGTCTCGACGTTCGGCAGGATCGGGTCCTCGCCGAGGTAGTAGCGCAGGATCCTGGGCACCAGCGCGCACACCGCCTTGTCGTCGGCGACGCCGTTGCCCGGCGCGTTGGCGATCACGACCTTGCCGGCGCGGTAGGCGTTCATCAGGCCCGCGACGCCCACCAGCGATTCCTGGCGGCCGAAGATGGGGTCCAGCCACTCGTCATCGATACGGCGGTAGATCACGTGGACCGGCCGGAGCCCACGCGTGGTGCGCATGAACACGTTGTCCTCGTCGACGACGAGGTCGGTGCCCTCGACGAGCTCGACGCCCATCTGCTTGGCCAGGTAGAGGTGCTCGTAGTAGGCGGCGTTGTTGATGCCGGGCGTCAGGAGCACCACGGTGGGGTCCTCGATTCCCGGCGGCGCCAGCCATCTCAGGTGACCGAGAAGCGCGTGGACGTAGCCCTCCACCGGCCGGACGGGGTAGCCGGCGAAGAGGTCGGGCAGGACGCGCTTCATCACCTGGCGGTTCGCGAGCACGTAAGAGGCCCCGGAGGGGGTGCGTAGGTTGTCCTCCAGCACGTAGAAGTCACCTCGGCCGTCGCGCACGAGGTCGATGCCGGCGATGTGGCAGTGGATGCCGTGCGGCACCGGAAAGCCTTCGATCTCGCGCATGTAGAGCGAGCTCGTGAGCACGATCTCGGGCGGGATGGCGCGCTGCTTGAGGATCTGCTTCTTGCCGTAGACGTCCTCGAGGAACAGGTTCAGCGCGGTCAGCCGCTGCTTCAGCCCGGCCTCGAGGCGGCGCCACGTGGCGGCCGAGATCACGCGGGGGATGACGTCGAACGGGAAGACCTTCTCCGTGCCCTGCTCGTCGGGGTACACGGCAAAGGTGATGCCGTGGTTGCGGAACATCTGCATGGCCAGCTCGTGCCGGCGCTGCAGCTCGGCCGCTCCCAGCCGGTTCAGATGCTCGTACAGACGCCGGTAGCCTGGTCTCGGTTGCCCGGCAGCCACAAGCATCTCGTCGAACAGACCATTTGTTCGGTATCCGGAATCGAGGGATTCCAAGGGGGGCACCGCTATAGTTTCTGCGCCATTCGCCCGAACGGAGCCGTGATCAATCTGCGCGTGGGCTGCGAGTTCAGATACGACGTGTCCGCCGCGACCACGGCGACGGTGCAGGTGCGGCCACGCTCCGACTCCACCCACCGCCTGGTGACCGAGACCTGGACGACCCGGCCTTCCGTGCCCGTGGACGAGTACGCGGACTTCTACGGCAACCCGGTGAAGCGCCTGGTGATGCCGGAAGGCGAGCTCGTCCTGGCCTACGACGCGGTCGTCGCGGTCCCGGACGAGCCCGACGCCGACGCCTGCATGGCGGCCCAGGCGCCAGTGGAGGACGTGCCCGGCGACCTGCTGCACTTCACGCTCCCCAGCCGCTACTGCCTGTCCGACGAGCTGATGGCGACGGCGTGGGAGCTCTTCGGCCAGGCGCAGCCCGGCGCCGCTCGCGTCCAGGCGGTCTGCGACTGGGTGCACGACAACATCCAGTTCCAGTACGGGTCGAGCGATCCGCTGACGACCGCGCTCGACGTGTACAGGAACCGA
>DATGEO010000088.1:0-2546 GCA_035310015.1 Candidatus Dormiibacterota bacterium
CGCGGCGGCGGCCGCGACCGGGACAGGATCGTCGACCACGTGCTCGGGGCCGAATCCGGCTACGCACCGCAGCTCGGCCTGAAGCTCGTCGCGCCCGCGATCGACGACCGGCGCGCGATCAAGGCGAACCGCGCCGCGCTCCTGGCAGCCTTTCGTGCGGGCGCGGACGGCAAGCCGCTGCGCGAGGGCGGAAAGCGGTCCGCGCGCTACCTGGCACGGCGCATCGCCTGGCACGCCCTCGATCACGCCTGGGAGATCGAAGACCGCTCGGAGAACTGACTAGCCGGCGAAGTTCAGGCGGTGTCGGTTGCCGGCGTCGATGTTGAAAGTGCCGGCGCTGGTGACGAGCGAGAATCTCAGGGCGAACTCGCCGAACGTCGCCGCTGCCGCTCCGGAGTTCGTGCACTCGAACGGCACGCTGAACCGGATGGTCGTGCTGCTGCCCGAGCCGACCGACCGCGGCTCGTAATTCGTGACCGGCCCGCCTCCCTTCGCGGTGCTTGGACCGTTCCAGTTGCCGCCGCTCGCGACGAGCCGCCAGGCCTCGGACATCGAGCGGATGGTCACGGCAGTGGACGTCGAGTTGACGGCGTCGATGGAGCCGTGGACGTCATACGGCAGGTTGTTCGCGGGGTTGGGGCATCTGTAGGTCTGATCCACACGTGCATTGCTGATCGCGAACTTCGCGCCGAGGCCGCAGATCGGAACGCACGCACCAAGCGCGAGGAGAGCGATCGCGGTCAGGGCGGCGCGGGCCATGCGGCGAATTTATAGGCCGCACCCGACCAAGGGTCAACAGTGATTGAGCACCAGCGTCGTCCGGTAAGCTTGCGGGTCGATGTCGACCGTACCGGCACCGCCGGATCCCACTCAGCCGGTGGAAACACCGTTCGCGGACGCGGCCTCGCCGTTCAAGAGGACCGAGGTGCCGATGCCGGTTTTCGGCCCGCCGCCGGCGCATCCGCTGGGCCCGGCGCCGGCCCAGTCGACGTGGGTCACCTATCGCTCCCAGATCAACTTCGGGCTCACGATGCTCGCCTATCTGATGGTGCTCGTGGGCGCGATCACGGTCGTCGGGGCGAACCCGAACGCGTCGTGGCGTTACATCGTCGCCTTGTTCCCGGCGGTACCGGCCGCGGTCGGGCTCGTGCTGTTCATCCGCGGCCTGACGCGCCTCGACGACACGCAGATTCGCATCCAGCTGTACGCCTTCGGTCTCGCGGCCGGCGCGACCGCGCTGGTCACCTTCGGCTACGGCTTCTTCGAGGGCGCGGGCATGCCGCACCTCCCGCCGGCTTACGTGCTCCCGCTGATGGCGATCTTCTGGGGCCTGGGCACAGCGTTCTTCACCTGGTGGCCGCGCCGGCTCTAAGCCAGGCGATTCCGCACGTTTGGCGCCAAACGCGCCATTCCCGGCCGGTGGTTACGCACGTTTGGATACAAACGCGCGGAATCGTCACTTCCCCGCCGCGGAGGCTCGGGTAAAATCGTCTTCCTGACCGAGCGGGAGTAGCTCACTTGGTAGAGCGCGACCTTGCCAAGGTCGAGGTAGCGGGTTCGAAGCCCGTCTCCCGCTCCACTTATTCGATCCGGGACCGTCAGCAGGCCATCAAAAAGCGCGTGGCGCGAGAAGGCGCCACGCGTGCTGCTCTAACGCTTGAAGACCTAGGAGCGCCTGCTGCCCGTGCGGCCGCCCTTCATCAGCTGTCGCCAGCCGCGCGCCTCGATGTGCACACCGTACTTCCGCGCCGCCGCGCGGATGCGCCTCCAGGCCGCGTCGCGCTCCGCGTCCGACACGCCTTCGACCTGGTCGAAGCGCGCCACCGCGTTGCGCACATGGCGCGCATCGTTAAGCGGCTCTTTTCGCTTTTTCGGAAACGCGAACGTCTCGCGCGACATGCGGTTCTCCTGGCGCGTGCTCAGGCCGCGAGTGCGTCGCGGGATGCGCTGGCCGTGGGCCCGCTTGCTCTGCACGGTGCGAGCCTTCTTGACGTTGCGACGGGCGGCTGCCTTCTGCTTCGCAGTTGCCATGCGAACCTCCTTTCAGGCATTCGGCACCACAAAACCAATGATGGGTTCTACCTGGACAACGCAAAGCGGCGACGGTTTACGCGGCGACTGGAACCGTGATGCGAACGGTGGTGCCGGATGGGGATGAGGAGACCACCTCGATGCCGCCGCCGTGCGCGACCACGATGTCGTGTGCGATGGCGAGGCCGAGCCCGCTGCCTCTCGACTCCGCGCCGCGCGCAAAGCGCTCGAACACCCGAGGCATCAGGTCAGGCGGGATGCCCGACCCTGTGTCCGCCACCGTCAGCGCGATCCCGTTCTGGGCACGCGCCGTCGAAATCGTCACCGTGCCGCCGCGCGGCGTGTAGCGAATCGCGTTGGCGACGACGTTCCCGAGCGCGCTGCGCATCCGCAGCGGGTCGACATCGACGGGTGGCAGTCCGTCCGCGAGCTCGGTCTTCACGTCGACGCCACCCGCCTCGGCTTGAGCCTCGAAGGCCGCCGCCGTATCCCGGACGAGCTCCGCGGCATCCACC
>DATGEO010000089.1:0-6527 GCA_035310015.1 Candidatus Dormiibacterota bacterium
GCTGTACCTGGGAGAGTTTCTCGGGGTCGTGCTGATTTTCGGAGGGTTTCTCGTCAGCGAAGAAGTGTTCCAAGCATTTCGCTTCGGATTCATGCAACGGACACAGGGCACCCAGAGCTAAAGTCCCGGTTCCCCCTACGATCAGCCGGGTCCTGTACAAGGGCCTCGCCTACCAGGCCAAGTACCTGACGCAGGACGACGCGCCGGACGCGTTCCTGTCGGACCCGGAGTCGCCGTGGATTCCGCCGTACCCGATCCCGGGACATCCGGGCTAGGCCGTAATCGCCCCCTCGAACTTCGCGGGATCGCGCTCGAACTCCGCCTGGCAGCCGGCACAGCAGAAGTAGAAGGTCCTGCCGCCGTGCTCCGCACGGTGGCGCGCCGTGGCGACGTCGACGGTCATGCCGCAGACCGGGTCGGTGGCGAACACCGGCACTCCCGGCGCCGGCTCGATGAACGTCCTGTCCGGCTGCTTGCGCCTGGCCGCGACGACCTCGGCGAGCGCGAGGAGGGCGATCTCCTCCTGGGTGCCTCCGCGGATCTTTCCCGCGGGCGTGTGAATCCGCGCGATCGCGTCCTCGCCAAGGCCGCGCCGCAACAGCTCCGCTTTGACCGCGGCCGCCCTGCGCGTGCTGGCGATGAGGCTGACCTCGAGCCGAGGATGGCTCAGCGCCGCCTCGAGCGCCTCCTCGTCGAAATGGCCCATCGTGGCGACGACCGCATAGGCCTCACCGCCAGGCACCTGGAGCGACGCGACATCCGCCCGGCCGACGGGATGGGCGCGGAAGCCTGTCAGGTCGGCCAGCCGCGCCAGCGTCGAGGCGGCCGGGCTGTCACCGAAGACGAGCAGCAAGGGTTTCGGCATCTGGGGTTCGACGAAGATGTCCAATGATCCCCCGCTGGGACACGTCGTGCCGATGGTGAGCTCGCCGCGCTTGCGGGTCTGCTTCACCTCGGAGTCGCCGACGATGTGGACCAGGCGCGGAGTCCCTTCCTCCAGCGCGCGCAGCGCCTCGCGGCGCACCACCGGCTCGGAGCAGCTGCCTCCGATCCAGCCGCGAAGGCGGCCATCCGTGGTGATGACCGCCTTGTCGCCCGGACGCGCGGAGGTCGGCGCCTCACAGCGCACGACCGTCGCCAGCACGCACGGCGTGCCTGAAGCCTCGTACTCACGCAGGAGCGCGGTTACGTCGTCTATTCCCGCACCCCCGCCCGATCTCTCGGCGTCATTCCGTGACACCCGCCCCGCGCAGCGCCGTCCACACCTTGTCGGATGTCACCGGCATGTCGATGTTGGTCACACCATACGGCGATAGTGCGTCGATCACGGCGTTCACATACGCCGCCGGCGAGCCGACGGTGGGCGACTCGCCGACGCCCTTTGCGCCAAGCGGATGGTGCGGCGACGGCGTGACCGTTTCCCCGAGCTCGAACTTCGGCGATTCCCATGCGGTGGGCAGGAGGTAGTCCATGAAGTTGGATCCGATGCAGTTGCCCTCGTCGTCGAACGTGATGAGCTCCATGAACGCGATCCCGAAGCCTTCGGTGAGCCCGCCGTGGATCTGGCCCTCGACGATCATCGGGTTGATGCGCACGCCGCAGTCGTCGACGGCGACCATGCGCCGCACCTTCACCTGGCCGGTGCCCTTGTCGATGTCGACCACGACGGCATAGGTGCCGAACGGGTAGGTCATGTTCGGCGGGTCGTAGTAGTGCACGCCTTCGAAGCCCGCCTCCATGCCCTCGGGCAGGTTGGTGTAAGCCGCGAACACGATCTCCTGGATCGTCTTCGCCCGGTTCGGCGATCCCTTCACGTAGAACTTGCCGCGCTCCCACTCGAGGTCCTCCTCGGCCGCCTCGAGCAGGTGGGCCGCGATCTTCCGCGCCTTGTCGCGCAGCTTGCGCGACACCATCGCCGTCGCCGCGCCGGCGACGGGCGTGCTCCGCGATGCGTAGGTGCCGAGGCCGTACGGGGCGGTGTCGGTGTCGCCCTCTTCGACCGCGACGTCGGCGGCCGGGATGCCGAGCTCCTCGGCGACGATCTGCGCGAACGTGGTCTCGTGGCCCTGGCCCTGTGACTTCGTGCCCATACGCAGCATGGCTTTGCCGGTCGGGTGCACACGCAGCTCGGCGCTGTCGAACATCCGCAGGCCGAGGATGTCGAAGTCCGCGCCGTGCCCGGCGCCCACGACCTCGGTGAAGCTGGCGATGCCGATGCCGGTCACCTCGCCGTTCTTGCGTCGCCGCTCGACGTCCTTTTTCAGCTCGTCGTACCCGAGCTGGTTGAGCGCGACGTCCATGGCCTTCGAGTACTGGCCGCTGTCGTAGACCCATCCGGTGGCCGACGTGTAGGGGAACTGCTCTGGCCGGATGAAGTTCTTCTTGCGAAAATCCGCCTGGTCCATGCCGATCTCGAGCGCCGCGTTGGTCACGAGCCGCTCGATGAGGTAGCTCGCCTCGGTGACGCGGAAGGAGCAGCGGTAGGCGACGCCGCCGGGCGCCTTGTTCGTGTAGTAGCCGTCGGCCGTGACGTGCGCGGTCGGGATGTCATAGGAGCCGGTCACGATGTGGAACAGGCCCGCCTTGAACTTCGTCGGCTGCGCGTCGGCGAAGAACGCACCGTTGTCGCTGTCCAGGTGCACTCGCAGGGCCAGCATCTTGCCGTTCTCATCCAGCGCGAGGTCGCCGGTCATGTGGAAGTCCCGCGCGAAGCCGGTCGAGATGAGGTTCTCGGTCCGGTCCTCGATCCACTTCACCGGCCGGCCGATGAGGAGGCTCGCGGCCGTCGCCACGACGTAGCCCGGGTACACCGGCACCTTGTTGCCGAAACCGCCGCCGATGTCGGGCGAGATGATGCGGATGTTCTGCTCGGGCAGCCCCGTCACCAGCGCGAACACCGTCCGGATCGCGTGCGGAGCCTGGCTGGTCATGTGGATCGTCGCCTTGCCGGTGACGCTGTCCACGTCGGCGACACAGCCGCAGGTCTCCATCGGGGCCGGATGGCAGCGCGGATAGAAGGTGTGCAGCCGCACGACCTTGGCCGCGTTCTTGAAGGCGGCCTGGGTCTTGTCTTTGTCGCCGGACTCCCAGTGATAGATGTGGTTGTCCTTCTGGCCGTCCTTGTCGTCGCGGATGAGCGCCGCACCCTCGGCCTTCGCCGCGTCCGGGCTCGTCACCGCCGGCAGGATGTCGTAGTCGACGACGATCAGGTCGCGCGCGTCCTCGGCCTGGTACTTGCTCTCGGCTATGACCGCCGCGACCTCCTGGCCCTGGAACCGCACCTTGTCCGTGGCGAGCACGGCCTGCGTGTCGCAGGAGAGCGTGGGCATCCACGCGAGCTTGTGCTGGGCCATCAGCTCGCCGGTGACGACCGCGATGACGCCCGGCTTGGCCGCGGCCGCCGACGTGTCGATCGATTTGATGCGAGCGTGGGCATGCGGGCTGCGCAGGATCGCCATGTGCAGCATCCCCGGCAGCACCAGGTCGTCGATGTAGTTGCCCTTGCCGTGGAGGAAGCGCGCGTCCTCCTTGCGCTTGATGGACTCGCCGATGCCGCCGTGCATGTGCACCGTCGCCATCACTGACCTCCCGCCACGGCCGCGGCATGCGACGGCGCCTTGGCCGCGGCCTGCTTGGCGGCGGCCGCGTGCTGGATCGCCTTGACGATGTTCATGTAGCCGGTGCAGCGGCAGATGTTGCCGCTGATGGCCCAGCGGATCTCCTCTTCGCTCGGGCTCGGGTTGCGCTCGAGCAGGGCCTCCCCGACGAGCATCATGCCCGGCGTGCAGAAACCGCACTGGAGACCATGCTCCTCGTGAAAGCCGGCCTGGATGGGCGCCATCGCGCCGCCCGCCGCCAGGCCCTCCACGGTGGTGATGTTCGCGCCTTCCGCCTGGACCGCCAGCATCGTGCAGGACTTGACCGGCTCGCCGTTGAGCAGGACGGTGCACGCCCCGCAGCTGCTCGTGTCGCAGCCGATGTGGGTGCCGGTCAGGCGCAGGTTGCTGCGCAGGAAGTCGACGAGCAGGACGCGCGGCTCGACGTCGTCGCTGTGCTCGGTGCCGTTGACCTTGAGATTGACTTGCAAGCTACCTGCCCTCCTTGGCGCGCGCGACCGCGGCCTTGAGCCCGCGTTGGACGAACACCCTGACCACGTCCTTCTTGTACTCGACGCTGCCGCGGATGTCGGCTTTTGGCTCGGCGGCGGCCGCCGCCTGCCGCGCGGCCTCGGCGATGACCTCGTCCGTGGCCTCGCGGCCGACCAGCGCCTTCTCCGCGGCGGCCGCCTTGAGGTTCTTGTCGCCGACTGACGTCATGCCGATGCCGGCCTTGGCGACCTTGCCGCCGTTGAGCTCGACATAGGTGGCGACCGCCACCGTGGCGAAGTCGCCGACCTTGCGCTCGAGCTTGTTGTAGGCGCCGCCCGCGTGACCTTTGGCGAGTGGGATGCGGATCTCGGTGAGGATCTCGTCCGGCCGCAGCGCGGTGGTGAACGGGCCCTCGAAGAAGTCGGCGGCGCGGATGGTCCGGTCGCCCTTTTTCGATTGGGCCACCAGCTCGGCGTCGAGCGCCAGCATCACCGAGCCCCAGTCGCCGGAGGGGTCGGCGTGGCAGATCGAGCCGCCGAGCGTTCCCCGGTTGCGCACCAGCGGGTCGGCGATCCAGTGTGCGGCCTCGGGCAGGATCGGCAGCATCGATCTCAGCTCGTCGCTGCGCTCGATGTCGACGTGCCGCGTGAGGGCGCCGATGCGGAGGTGGCCGTCATCGCGACGTACGCCGCCGAGGTCGGGCAGGCGTCCGATGTCGACCACCAGGGCGGGCTGCGAGAACCGCAGCTTCAACAGCGGAATGAGGCTCTGGCCGCCCGCCATGACCTTGGCTTCGTCGCCGCGGTCGCTCAGGATGTCGAGGGCGTCGGCGAGGCTTGCCGGCGCGCGATAGTCGAACGCGGCAGGAAACATGCGGAGCACCTCCCTCGAACACGAGCTGGTGCCGTGTGGCGGCATGTCGGGGTATAGCACCGGGCAATTACCATGTCAAACAGCGTGGTGACGGAAGCCGTAAGGTCGCTGACGGCCGCGGAGATCACCGAGCTCTGCCTGCGGCACACGCTTTACGACTGGTCGGCGCAGGCGGGCCTCGACCCGATGGCGATCGCCGACGCCAAGGGCGTGCACTTCACGAGCGTCGACGGGCGGCGGTTCATCGACTTCAACAGCCAGCTCATGTGCGTCAACGCCGGGCACGGCGACCGCCGCATCATCGAGGCGATCAAAGCCCAGGCCGACAGGCTGGCCTTCATCAGCCCGTTCATGGCGACGGAGCCGCGGGCGCGGCTGGGCAAGAAGCTCGCCGAGCTGCTGCCGGGCGACATCGACAAGGTCTTCTTCACGCTCGGCGGCACCGACGCCAACGAGAACGCGATCAAGATGGCGCGAGCGGTCACCGGCAGGCCCAAGATCCTGGCGCGGTACCGCTCGTACCACGGCTCGACCGGCAGCGCCATCGCGGCGACGGGCGACCCGCGGCGCTGGCCGAACGAGTTCTCGGGCAGCGTCGTCCACGTGCTCGACCCGTATCACGGCGTGGCCCGCGGGACCGACCCCGCCGCCGTCGCCCTGGAGCAGCTCGAAGAGACCATCCGCCTCGAAGGCCCATCGACGATCGCGGCCTTCATCCTCGAGCCGGTCGCGGGCACGAACGGAATCCTCATCCCGCCCGACGGCTACCTCGAGGGCGTGCGCGAGGTCTGCACCCGCCACGGGATCCAGATGATCTGCGACGAGGTGATGACAGGCTTCGGGCGCACGGGCAGGTGGTTCGCGGTCGATCACTGGGGCGTCGTCCCCGACCTCATCACAATGGCCAAGGGACTCACCAGCAGCTATGTGCCGCTGGGCGCGGTCGGCATGCGTCCGCACATCGCGGGCTACTTCGAGGACCACGTCTTCTGGGGCGGGCTGACCTACAACAGCCACCCTCTCGGCTGCGCCGCCGCGCTCGGGACGATCCAGGCATATGAACAGGACGACATGGTCGGCAACTCGGAGCGAATGGGCGCCGTGCTCGCGAAGCGTCTGGCCCGGCTGCAGGAGCGCCACCGCTGCGTCGGCGCGGTGCGATCGATCGGGTTGTTCGGCTGCATGGAGCTCGTGCGCGACCGCAAAACGATGGAGCCGCTCGCGCCCTTCAACGGGACGTCGCCGGAGATGAAGGCGATCAACCAGGCGCTGCTCGACGGCGGCCTCTACACCTTCGTGCGCTGGAACACGATCATGACCAACCCTCCGCTGTGCATCACCGAGGCCGAGCTCGACGAGGGCTTCGAGATCCTGGACGGGGCGCTGGAGATTGGGGATCGCGCGGTCGCCGGCTAACGCTTCGGTGGACGCGCTGCGCGCGGTGCAGCTCGAAAGGCTCCGCGCCGGCGTGGCGCAGGTCCTGCGCGGCAACCCGTTCTGGCGGGAGCGGCTGACCCAGATCAACGGCTGGGACGACTTCGAGCGGCTGCCGCTGACGGCCAAGAA
>DATGEO010000090.1:0-12310 GCA_035310015.1 Candidatus Dormiibacterota bacterium
CGGGTCGCTCTGAAGGTTCATGTGCACCGTCAGGTCGCGCGGGATCGACGCCAGCATCACCCGATGCGAGTTGGGATCGATGGTCACGGCCATGATCGAGTCGGTCAGGAATGGGGCGTCGTTCTCGTAGCCGCCCATGCCGAGCAGGAGGATGTTGACCTGCTGCCCGTGCTGCAGCTTGTAGGCGATGGTGCCGGGCTGCGGCTCGACCGCCTGCACGACCTCACCGAGCGGGTTGAGGTGATGACCTGTCGTGGCGTTGAGGAAGTCGTCGATGCGCTTGTACGTCATCGTGCCGGTGATCACGATGACGATGAGCAGGAACGCGCCAATCATCGCCGGGACCGACCGGGTCAGGCGGTAGGAGACGTTGTAGCGGGATCGCCTGGCCCTAGGCCTGGCCCTCTGCATGCGCACGGGGATTCTACCTTGCAGGCTTTAGGAAACGGTCGGCCGACAGGAAGGGTTACGTCGTCGAGCTGTAGTGCCCGATGATCACGAAGAAGAAGAACCATCCGATCGACGCGAGGAACCCGAGCACGCCGAGGATCAAACCTCCGATCGCGAGTCCTCCGCCCCCGAGCGTCCCTCCGCTTGCCGTGATACGGCCGCGCGAGATGAAGCCCATGATCGCGGCCGCCGGTCCGAGGATGGCGCCCAGAAAGACGACGCAGCAGACCAGCGAGAGGATGCCGGTGATGAGCGATGCGATGGCCAGGCCATCGGTGCGCGTGCTCGCGTACTGCATGCCGCCCGGCGTGTAGCCTCCGCCCGGCGGAGGTGGCGGCGGAGCGTAACCCCCGCCTCCCGGCGGCGGCGGTGGCATGTACCCACCTCCGCCAGAGGGTGGCGGCGGTGGCGGCGCGTACCCGCCTCCGCCGGAGGGCGGCGGAGGTGGCGGCGTCGAACCTCCGCCCGACGGCGGCGGCGGAGGAGGCGGTACGGAACCTCCGCCTGACGGCGGCGGTGGGGGCGGGGGCGGCGTGGACCCTTCATCGGACGGAGGGGGCGGGGGCGGTAGGTCCGACATTCGTGTCCTCCTATGAAGCCGGCTCCCGGCTTTCTGAACCCAACTCGAAGCTCCGGAAAACCCACGCCTGGACCGACAGCGCGTACGCCGCGGTGAACAGGATTCCGATCCCACAGGCGATCGCGCCAAGCGAGCTGATGAAGCCTGCGGCGATCAGCATAAGGCCCGCGATCAGAGTGTTGGTCGGCTTTTCCAAGCAGCGGCGGACGACGCCGCGAACGGCCAGGCCGCCGGCGATGCCGCCTTTGTCCACCGCCAGCACGACGGCCGGCGTCGCGAAGTTGAGCGCGAGGCCGCCGATCGTGGTCACGCCGAACGCCAGCACGTTGAGGAAAAGGGACAGGACGATCAGCCCCGTGTTCCCGGTTCCGCGGCCCTGGGAGATCGCGATCAGCAGCGCGGGCAGGTAGAGGACAAGGGCGATCAGGCCGACGCCGATGGTGTAGGCGAGCTGCACCGCGAAGAGCCTCGCGCCGCGCCCGATGTAGCTGATGTTCCCCGGCGCGAGCGTCTCGTCGCCCGCGCGGAGGCGGTCGAGGGTCGCCAGCATCCATCCGAGGCCGTTGATCGCCCCGACGACCGGGATCAGAAGGATCAGGGCGATCACGGCGAGCTTGCCGAACCACTGCGGGTCGCGCACCGGCCAGATGAACGCGTCGCCGGCGCGCTCCACGCCTAGCCGCGAACCTAGCTGAACGACGATTGGGACGACGTGTCGTTGAGGGCGTTCAGGATGACTATCAGCCACACAAGCGTGACCACGCATCCGATGACGGTCGCGATGATGCCGAGAATCCGTCCCGCGCTGGCGGTGCTGGCGCCGGTGAGCGCGCCGTTCGATTCCGCGATCCGCTGGCGGGCGCTCTTGCCCAGGAAGTAAGCGACCGGTCCCCCGATCATGCCGGGCAGCCCGAGCGGGATGGCGAAGATGACACCGAGGATCGCCCACACGAGCGCCGAGACCGCGCGCGGGTCGGTGACCGCGTGCGCCGATCCCGCGGGCGGCGGGTAAGCCGGCGGCGGGTGGTAGGGCGCGACCGAAGGCTGCGAGTGCGGATACTGCATCGACGCCGGCGGCGGCGACGCCATGGCTTCGGATCCGCCTTCGCTCAACGCAGCAGGGCTCGCGCGATCACCACGCGCTGAATCTGGTTCGTGCCCTCGTAGATCTGCGTGATCTTCGCGTCCCGCATCATCCTTTCGACCGGATACTCGCTGATGTAGCCGTAGCCGCCGAGGATCTGCACGCAGTCGGTGGTCACCTTCATCGCCATGTCAGATGCGAACAGCTTGGCCATGGCCGCGACCTTCGTCAGGTCAGGCGCCTTCTCGTCGACCTTCGTCGCCGCGCGGTAGACGAGCGTTCGCGACGCTTCGATCTGCGTCGCCATGTCGGCGAACATGAACTGGATGCCCTGGAAGCTCGCGATCGGCTGCCCGAACTGGCTGCGTTCCTTGGCGTAGTTGAGCGCGTAGTCGAAGGCTCCTTCGGCGATGCCGAGGGCCTGGGCGCCGATTCCCGGCCGCGAGCGGTCGAGCACGGCCAGCGCGATCTTGAAGCCGGCTCCCTCTTCCCCGAGCCGGTTGGCCGCGGGCACCTTCACGTCCTCGAACACCAGCTGCGCCGTGGGCGACCCGCGGATGCCGAGCTTGTGCTCGAGCTTCGGCGCGCCCCAGGGGCTCGTCTCGCGCTCGAGCACGAACGCGGAGATGCCTCGGTGGTCGGAGTCGGGGTCGGTCTGCGCGAACACGACGAGCGTGCCGGCGATGCTGCCGTGGGTGATGAACTGCTTCGTGCCATTGAGCACGTACTCGTCGCCGTAACGCTTGGCGCGCGTCTTCATCGCCGCGGCGTCGGATCCACTCCCGGTCTCGGACAGCGCGTAGGCCGCGACCTTCTCGCCGGACGCGAGCGGCGGGCAGAGTCGCTTCTTCTGCTCCTCGCTTCCCGCGACGAGGATCGGGTAGCTGCCGAGGGCCTGGACGGCGAGGATAAGCGACGAGCTCGCGCACGCCTTGGCGATCTCCTCGATGCCCATGCAGATGCTGACGCTCGAGCCCGAGATGCCTCCGTACTCCTCGGGGAAGGGAATCCCCAGGATCCCGTTCTCGGCGAAGAGCTTCTCGATGTCCTTCGGGTACTCGGCCTTCTGGTCGATCTCGGCCGCCCGCGGAGCGACCTTGTCCTGGACGAGCTCGCGGATGGTGTCTCGGATCGCGATCTGCTCTTCCGAGAACTCGAAGTCCATGGCCACTCGCATTATCGAGACTTGAACAGGTCCCGGCTGATGACCACCCGCTGGACCTGGTTGGAGCCCTCGTAGATCTGCAGCGCTTTGGCGTCGCGCACGTGGCGCTCGAACGGGCTGCCGCTCAGCGCGCCTTCCTCGCCGGCGACCTGGAGCGCGTCGAGCGCCACCTCCATCGCGGTGTCGGTGCAGTGCAGCTTGGCCATCGACGCCAGGCGCGTGAAGGGCCGCCCGGCGCTGCACTGCCAGGCCGCGCGGTACGCCAGCAGCCGCGCCGACTCGACGCGAGTGGCCATGTCCGCGAGCGTGAACTCGTCGCCCTGCGCGCGCTCCCGCCCGGCCAGCACGGCTCGTGTCTGGTCGACCGCGGCCTGGGCGATGCCGAGCGCCTGGCCGGAGATGCCGATCCGCCCGGAGTCGAGCGCGCGCATCGCGACGGTGAACCCCTGGCCTTCGCCCGCCAGCCGGTTGGCGGCCGGCACCCTGACGTCCTCGAGCACGAGCTCGCCGGTCGGCGAGCCGTTGAGCCCCATCTTGCCGAACACCTGGCCGACGCGCAGGCCTTCCGAGTCGGCGGGCACGATGAATGCGCTCACGCCGGCCGCGCGTTCATCCGCGCCGGTGCGCGCGAACACGATGTACACGCCCGCGCGGCCGATGTTGGTGATGAAGATCTTCGTGCCGTTGAGCACGTACTCGCCCCCGGCCCGGCGGGCGGTCATCTGGAGCGAGGCGGCGTCGGATCCCGACGCCGGCTCGGTCAGAGCGAACGCGCCGAGCAGCTCGCCCGACGCGAGCCGCGGCAGCCACGCCCGCTTCTGCTCCTCATCGCCGAAGAGCAGGATCGGCTCGCTGCCGACGCTGGTGTGCACGTCGATGATCACCGCGGTCGACGCGCATGCCTGCGCGAGCTCTTCGATGCAGAGCGTGAAGGCCAGCGCGTCGAGGCCAGAGCCGCCGTACTCGCGCGGGATCAGCACGCCCATCAATCCCGCCTCCGCGGCAGCCTTCACGGCTTCGTCGGGGAAGCGATGGTCCCGGTCCACTTCGGCCGCGAGCGGCTCCGCCACACCCTGCGCCAGCTCGCGCACGGAGGAGCGAAACGCCTCGTGATGTGGAGCCAGCTCGAGGTCCATAAATTGGAGGCGGTAAACCTCGACTTACAATAGAGGTTCGCGATGGAAGCAGGCCCGCGCTACCTCGAAGGGACCACTGTCGGCAGTGGCCGTGACATCATCGGCGTTCGCCGTGACCGGATCGCTGACATCATCAGCACCGGGCGCGAGATCATCTCGCGCGCGAAGTCGGAGAAGCTCCTTCCTGACACCATCACCGGCGCGACCGCGGCCCTGCTGGTCACCATCGCCGGCTACGGCGAACCGCTTTCCGAAGGCCAGTGGCGCGAGCTCGCGGGCGTGGTCGGCGGGATCATGCGCGACAGCACGTACGCCGACCTTGCCCGCCTGCGGACTTTGATCACCCAGGAGCAGTTCTTGAACGTGGCGCGTAACGCGGGCTACGGCCGCTTCATCCGGCGGCTGGACGACGGCCGCTGGGTGTGCGAGCTGACCCCCAAGCTGGAAGACCTTCCGGACGAGTGACGTCATCGTCCAGGTAGTGCGGTCACGTCCGGTCCGCATCTTCTTCGCCGCCATCTTCGTGGCGGTGATACTCAGTCCCGCCGCCGTCGTGGCCGCCGTCGTATGGAACGCACCCGGGGTGTCAGCGCCGGTCGCGTCCGAGCTGGACAACAGTCCGATGAGGATGCTGCCGCCGCCGGACGTCGCGCCCGGCTCGCTGCCGCTCGGACCGAACAACGTCTACGCGAACGACATGTCGACGACCGTGCCGTGTCCGCTGTGCAACCTGCCGCCGCGCGTGTACGTGCCGAACAGCCTGGCCAACACAGTCGACGTCATCGACCCGCTGACGTTCAAGGTCATCGACCACTATCGGGTCGGGCAGATACCGCACCACATCACGCCCTCGTGGGACCTCAGCCAGCTGTACGTCGAGAACGAGGGCTCGAGCATGCTGACGGTGCTCGACATCCACACCGGCAGGCCGAAGGGCACGATCGGCATCCCGTATCCCTACAACCTGTACTTCACGCCCGACGGCACGAAGGCGATCGACGTCGTCGAGCGCTTGATGCGAATCGAGTTCCGTGACCCGCACACGTGGAAGCTGCTGCGCTCCGTGCCCATCCCATGGCCCGGCGCCGACCATCTCGACTTCAGCGCCGACGGCACCTACCTCATGATCTCGTGCGAGTACTCGGGCGTCGTGGCCAGGGTCGACACGGTCAACATGCGGCTGGTCGGTTACGTCAACGTCGGCGGCCTGCCGATCGACGTGAAGGTTTCGCCCGACGGCAGCCTGTTCTACGTGACGAACCAGGGCACCGACGGCGTGTCGGTCATCGACCCGAACACGATGAAGGTCGTGCAGTTCATCCCCACCGGGCGCGGTGCGCACGGCCTGCAGGTCTCGCGCGACGCTCACTATCTCTACGTCTCCAACCGGCTCGAGGGCTCGATCTCGGTGATCGACTTCTCGACGCGCAGGGTCGTCGCGAAGTGGCGCATCCCCGGCGGCGGCAGCCCTGACATGCTGCAGCTCAGCCCCGACGGGACGCAGCTGTGGGCGTCGGGCCGCTACAACGCGCAGGTGTACGTGTTCAGCACGATCACGGGCCAGGTCATCGCCCGAATCCCGGTCGGCGCCCAGGACCACGGACTCACCTACTTCCCGAACGTTGGCCTGCACAGCATCGGCCACAACGGCGTCTATAGATAGGTATCCCCTCTCCCGCATGGCGAGGGAGGGTTAGGGTGAGGGCGTGATGGCGCCAAGCATCACCGTCCCAATCTGGGAAGAACCCGTCCGCGGCTCGTTCGGCGACCCCTCGGTGCTCTCGCTGCCGGGCGTGGAGCGCATGCGCAGGACCGTGCGCCAGAGCTATGTCCCGCCGCCGATCCATCACCTGACGGGCCTCACCCCCACCGAGTCGGGCTTCGGCACCTCGACGTTCGCGATGCCCGCCTCGCCGTGGCTGCAGACCACCGTGCCGGGCCTGATGACCGGCGGCGTCCTCGCGTTCCTCGCCGACGGCCCGCTCGGCACGGCGATCGTGACCGTGCTGCCGCCGCTGGGCTACATGACGACCTCCGACCTGTCGCTGAGCTTCCTGCACCCGGCCACGCTCGACAGCGGAACGCTCATCGCGCGCGGGCGGCTGGTGCACGGCGGCCGCTCGGTCGCGCTGTCCGAGGTGTCGATCGACGACGCGCAGGGCCATCACCTCGCGCACGGAACATCGCGGGGATTCCTGCTCACAGCACCCGGTGCGCCATCCGCCAACGGCGAGCGCGCCGTCCTGCCGGCTTACGCGACGCCGGACCCGTACCTGCGCCGGCCGGTGGCGGGTGCGCCGATCGACCTCGAGCGCTGGAGCTCCATCACCGGCCTCGAGGCTCTGCGCGGGTGCATCGCGTTCGAGAACGTCCCGCCGATCTATCACCTGACCGGCCTGCATCCGACCAAAGCATCTGAGGGCGAGTGCACGTTCGTGATGCCCGCGAGCCCGTGGCTCTGCTCGCCCCAGCCGGTGCTGTACGGAGGCGCGATCGCGCTGCTCGCCGACGCCGCCCTCTCGTGCGCGGTGATGACGACGATTCCGGCGCGCTCGTCGTTCGCCTCCCTCGACCTGAAGGTCAACTACCTGCGTCCGGTCATTCCCGACGGCGGCCTGCTCACGGCCCGGGCCCGCCTGGTGCACCGCGGCCGGTCGATGGCCATCGCCACCGCCGAGCTGTTCAACGAAGAGGGCAAGAAGATCGCGATCGCGAGCTCGTTTTCGATGCTGCTGCCGCAACCCTGGAGCGAGCTCACCGCAAGTGACCGCGAGCTTCCCGCCCCGGAAACCAGCTGAACATCCGAGTGCTGGCTCCCGGACCCCTTGCGCGCCGAGTGCGCGTCCGAGAGCCGGCTCCCGGACGGTTGCGGCGCGGTGCTAGAGCCCGAGCAGGCGTCCGATCAGCATTCGCTGCACCTCGGACGTGCCTTCGCCTATCTCGTTGATCTTCACGTCGCGCCAGTAGCGGGCGACGGGATAGTCCTCCATGAAGCCGTAGCCGCCGTGGATCTGGACGGCCTGGTCCGCGGCTCGCTTGGCGGCCTCTGACGCGTACAGCTTGGCGAAGGCGGCGAGCATCCGGACCTCGTCCGTGGCATGCCGCGAGCCGTGGTGATAGGCCGTCGCCGCGCGGTACACCATCGTGCGCGCGAGCTCCGTTTCCATGGCCATGTCCGCGAGCTTGAACTGGATCGCCTGGTGCTTGGACAGCGGCTGGCCGAAAGCCGTGCGCTCCTTCGCGTACGCGAGGGACGCGTCGAGGCAGGCCTGCGCCAGGCCCACGGACAGCGCGCCGATCGCGATGCGCCCGCCGGTCAGCGTGTGCAGGAACTGGCGGTAGCCGCCGCCGCGCTCGCCGAGCATGTTCTCCTGCGGCACCGTGCAGCCGTCGAAGCTCAGCGGATGCGTGTCGGACGAATGCCAACCGAGCTTGCGGTACGACGGCTGCACCACGTAGCCGGGCGTGCCGGCCGGCACCAGGAACGCGCTGATCTCGAGCCGCTCGTCGCTCTTGCCGGTGACCGCCGTGATGGTCACGCCGGCCGAGATGTCGGTGCCGCAGTTGGTGATGAACTGCTTGGCGCCGCTGATGACCCATTCCCCGTCTCTCTGCTCGGCGCGCGTCCTGGTCGCGCCGGCGTCTGACCCCGCCTGGGGCTCGGTCAGCCCAAACGCCCAGAGCTTGCGGCCGGCCAGCAGGTCGGGCAGCCACTTCTGCTTCTGCTTGGGCGAGCCGAAGTCGTGGAGCGGCGCCGCGCCGAGGCAAACCCCGGCCTCGAGCGTGATGCCGACTCCGGCGTCGGCGCGCGAGATCTCCTCGATCGCCAGGCACAGGGACAGGAAGTCGCCGCCCGCCCCGCCGTGCTCCTCGCCGAACGGCAGGCCGAAGAGCCCCAGCTCACCCATCTGCCGGACGACGTCGTAGCCGAACTTGTGCTCGCGGTCGAGCTCTTCCGCCACCGGCGCGACCACCTCCCGGGCAAAGTCGCGGCAGAGGTCGCGGATCGCTTTCTGTTCGTGGCTCAGTTCGAAGTCCATCGCATGCAATCCTTGCACGCGCGTGTCGTACACATCTGCGATACAGATCGTCAAAGGCCTCCAGGACCTCGACGGTCCGAACGTGAACCCGGCGTGCCACACGCGGCTTTACACGCACGGCCGGCCCACGGAGCGCGCATTGCTCCTGCTGCACGGGTTCACGAACTGCCCCGCGCAGTTCGACGCTCTGGGCCGGATCTTCTTCGAGCGCGGCTGGAACGTCCTCATCCCCCGGTATCCGCGCCACGGCTACAAGGACCGCCTCAGCACCGCGATCGCAGAGCTGCGGGCCGACCACCTGTTCGCGGTCGCGAACCGGGGCGCGGAGGCTGCGGCCGGTCTCGGGGAGCGTGTCACCGTGGCGGGCCTTTCGCTCGGAGGCATCCTCACCGGCCACATCGCCGAGACGAGGGAGGTCGAGCGCGCGGTCCTGATCGCGCCGATGTTCGGGCTGAAGCCCATTCCCGCGCCAGCCCTGGCGGCGTTGACGCAGATCGCGTACGTGGTGCCGAACTTCTACGTCTGGTGGAACGCAAAGGCGCGCGACGGGATCGGCCCGCCCCACGGTTACCCGCGCTTCGCGACGCATGCCTATGCCGCGCTGTTCACCACCGCGAGTCGCGTCATGGCCGCCGCCCGGCGCGCCAGGCCAAAAGCGGCGAGCATCGGCGTGATCACCAACGCCGCAGAGCCGCGGCTGGACAATCGCCACACCCGCCGGCTGGTCGCTGCCTGGCGCGGGCACGGCGCGGACGTGGACACGTTCGAGTTCCCGGCGGCGGACCGGCTGCCGCACGACCTCATCGACCCGGTGGCCAACCCGCCGCAGGTGACCGGGCGCTCGTACCCGGTGGTCGCGCGGATGATCGACGGCTCTAGCCCGCCGGAACCTTCATGAGCATCTCGAACTCCATCGCCGGCTCGCCTTCCCGGACGGGCTGAGCGCGGCCTGTCCGGGCGAAGCCCGCTCGCGAGTAAGCCCGCTCCGCGGGGTCGTTGCCTTCGACGACCCACAACCGCAGCTCCTCGAAGCCCGCGGTCGTGGCCCAGACAGCGACCTCCTCGATGAGCCGCGCGGCCACGCCCTTGCCCCGCCACTCGGGCGCGACCCACATCGAGATGAGCTCGCCGAACCGACCTGAGGGGTCGACGATTCCCCCGGCGGTTCCCACCACCCCCTCCCCGACCATGGCGACGAACTGGGTGCGAGCCGCAAGCCCCTCGCGCCAGCTCGCCTCGTCGCGGCCGAGTGTGGCTTCCAGCGTCGCGCTGAACGCCTGCGGCGAATCGCGGAGGGACGAGAGCCGGACGTCGCGAAAGACCTGCCAGTCGTCCGCCGTCAAGCGCCGGAGAACGACGTCAGTTGCCGAGGACAAAAACCTTCAGCACCCAGCTGACCGCGATCGCGCTGACGCCGGCGACGGTCAAAAGCCGCCACTGGTTGGACGTCAGGTTCACCGACCAGGTGCGGCCGGTGATCAGCCCCGACGCCAGGCCCGCCACCCCCGCGAGCGAGCCCACGAAGAACACGGGACCGAGCGGGTAAAGCCGCACCGCGTCGCTGATGTCGCCCTGCCACAAGTACGCGAACGACCGGGTGCCGCCGCAAAAGGGGCAGGGATGGCCGGTGAGGTAGTAGAACGGGCAGGGCGGGAAGGCGATGTGCGAAGCGTGCAGCGTCCAGTAGACCCTCGTGTACACGAGCCAGACGAGAAGACCGGCAAACAAGCCGAGGTCGCGCGCCCGGTCGGCGGGAACGGCCCGGGAGAGGGCCAGCGGCGAGACCATTTGCGCCGAGTTTAGTTGTTGAGCAGGCCCACGATCTGATCGGTGGTGTCGGCCACCGCCACGCCTGCCGTCCGGAAGGCCTCTTCCTTGCTCTTGGCCGTGCCGCGGTTCCCGGAGATGATCGCGCCCGCGTGACCCATGCGCTTGCCTTCAGGGGCGGTGCGTCCGGAGATGAAGGCGACGGTCTTCAGCCGGCTGCCGCGGCCGAGCAGCTCGGCTGCCCGCTCCTCGTCGCTGCCGCCGATCTCGCCGATGACGACGAGGTGCGTGGTCTCCGGGTCCTTCTCGAACAGCGCGACCACGTCGCTGAAGGTCAGCCCGAGCACCGGGTCGCCGCCGATGCCGACGATCGTCGACTGGCCCATGCCCGCGGCCGTCAGCGCCGAGGCCACCTCGTAGGTCAGCGTGCCGCTGCGCGAGACGAGGCCGACGTGGCCGGCAGACGTGATTCGCTGCGGGATGATGCCGATCTTGCCCGCGCCGGGCGTGATCAGGCCCGGGCAGTTGGGGCCGATCAGGCGTGCTGCGGGATGGCCGCGGAGGTAGTCCTTGACCCGGATCATGTCCTGGATCGGGATCCCCTCGGTGATGCAGACGATGAGGGTGATGCCCGCGGCCGCGGCTTCCATGATCGCGTCGGGCGCGAACGCGGGTGGGACGAAGATCCCGGACGCGCTGGCGCCGGTCGCCTGGACGGCGTCCGCGACGGTGTTGAACACCGGCACGCCGAGGTGGGTCGTGCCGCCCTTGCCGGGGCTCGTGCCGCCGACGAGCGCGGTGCCCATGGCCTGCATCTGCTCGGCGTGGAACGTGCCCTCGCGGCCGGTGATGCCCTGGACGATCACCTTCGTCGATTTGTCGAGAAGGATGCTCAAGCTCCCTCCCCAGCGTCTGGGGAGGTGGCGCCGCGCGAAGCGCCGCGCCGGAGGGGGGCGCCACCTTCAGAGGTGAGCTCCACGATCTTCTGCGCCGCCTCCCACGCGTTCGCGCCCGGCTCGATCCCGTTCTCCTTCAGGATCGTCCGGCCCTCCTCCTCGCGGGTGCCGCTCATGCGGACCACGAGCGGCAGCTTCATGCCGAGGTTGTTCTTCGCCGTCACCAGGCCGCGCGCCACCTCGTCTCCGCGGGTGATGCCGCCGAAGACGTTCATCAGCACCCCCTTGACCTTCGGGTTCATCAGGATCACGGCCAGGGCGTTCTCCACGACCTCGGCCTTCGCACCGCCGCCGATGTCGCAGAAGTTGGCCGCGCTACCGCCCGCCCGCTGCACGAGGTCGAGGGTGCTCATGCACAGGCCGGCGCCGTTGCCGATGATGCCGATGTCGCCGTCGAGCGACACGTAGGTGAGGCCGCGCTTCTTCGCCTCGACCTCGTAGGGATCGCCCTCCAGCACCGAGCCATAGCGCTCCTCGAGATCCTTGTGCCGCCAGATGGCGTTGTCGTCGATCTCGAGCTTGGCGTCACCGGCCACGATCTCGCCGGACTTCGTGAGCACCAGCGGGTTGATCTCCGCGGTCACGGCGTCGAGCTCGGGGATCGCCCGGTGAAGCTTCTTCACGACCGCCGTCAATGGACGTGCGAGCTCGCCCAGGCCGGCCTGGTAGACGAGCGCGTTCAGCTCGAAGTCGAGCGGCCCTCGCCATGGGTTCGGGTAGAGGCGCGCGATCGCCTCCGGCTCCTCCTCGGCGACCTGCTCGATGTCCATGCCGCCGCGCGCCGAGAGCATCAGGATGTTGGCGCGCGCGTCGCGGTCGACGGTGAAACCGAGATAGATCTCGCGGTCGATGTCGAGCGCGCCCTCGCAGTAGACCAGCGGCACCTTGAAGCCCTTGATGTCCATGCCGATGATCTGCTCGGCCGCCCTCCGCGCCTCGTCCGCGTTGCGCGCCAGCTTGATGCCGCCGGCCTTGCCCCGGCCGCCCACGGGCACCTGCGCCTTTACCGCCACCGGGCCGAGGTCGGCGCAGGCCTGGGCGGCTTCGTCGGGCGTCCGCGCGACGCGGCCCGGGGGGATGGAGATGCCGAGCGAGGCGAGGACTTCCTTGGCCTGATACTCGAGCAGCTTCA
>DATGEO010000091.1:0-11418 GCA_035310015.1 Candidatus Dormiibacterota bacterium
GCGGCTCGCCGCGCTGGAAGGCGTAGACGCGGTCGCGCGAGTCGACGGCCACGCCCGGCACGTCACCGAGCGTCAGGCCCGCGGGCACCCGGCCCCAGCCCTTGATCCACTCGAATCGAAACTGACCCGAGCCGACGATCACAGGCCGCGCACCCCGAGCTCTTTCGCCAGCTCGTCGATCGCCACCCGGGTGCCGTTCGGCACCGCGATCCCGTGCTCGGCGCGCCGCTCCCGCGAGCGCCACTCGGGCTCGCCCGGCATCAGGATCTCCTCGAAGCCCGGCGCGCGAGGCGCCTCGTGCAGGCGGGACGCGAAGGCCTCGACCTGGGCGACGAACTCGGCCACGGGTAGGAAACGGCCGACGTCGATCGCGAGGATCGCCGTCCCGTTGCCGTTGTCGTAGCCCGGCACCGACGACGCGCCCGTGCCGGAGAGGATCCCGCCGAGCACCTCCGCCATCACGCTCAGCCCGAAGCCTTTGTGCCCTCCGAACGTGGTCAGGGCGCCCCCGTCGTAGAAGGCGGCGGTCGCCTCGGTCGGACGGCCCTCGCGGTCGACCACGGCCCCGGCCGGCGCGCTCTTGCCGGCCGCGTGGGCGACCTTCAGCTTGCCCTCCGCGATCGCGGCGGTCGCGAAATCGACCACCAGCGGGGACTTGCCCGGATGGCGTGGCGCGCCCCACGCCACCGGGTTCGTGCCGAGCAGCCGCGTGTAACCGCCGTACGGCGCCACCGCCGAGCGTGCGTTGCAGGTCATGAACGCCATCCGTCCGGCGCGCGTCAGCGTCTCGATGTACTCGCCCAGCCGTCCGATGTGATTGCAGCGCCGGATGGTTACCAGCGCCACGCCGTACTCCCCCGCAACGCCGGCCGCGTTGCGCGCCGCCAGCCGCGCCGCCGGCTGGCCCCATCCCCACGCGCCGTCGACCCGCGCGCATCCGCCGCCCAGCGCCTCCACCGTCGCCCGCGCCGCCGGCAGCACCTGACCGCTGCGCACGTTCGCGATGTAGGACGTGAGCCGGATCACGCCATGCGAATCGTGCCCCGCGAGATTGGCGTCGACGAGCGACGACGCGACGATCGTCGCGAGGTCCTCCGGCGTTCCCGCCGCCTCGAGAATGGACGAGCTCACGCGCTCGAGCTCGGCCGCGGAGAAGCGCTCGGCGCCATGCACCGACCTGTCCACTTACGGCATGGTAGGGGCGATGAGCTCGCCGGGGAAAGCGGGCCGCATCGGCATCGGCGTGGTCGGCGCCGGCGGCATCGTCCGCGACCGCCACGTCCCCGGCTTCAAGCGCATCGCCGGAGTCGAGCTGGTGGGTGTCGTGAACCGGAGCGAGGAAACCTCGCGGCGGGCGATGCGCGAGCACGGGTTCAAGAAGACGTACCCGTCGTGGCGCGAGCTGCTCGACGACAGCGACGTCGACGCTGTCGTCATCGCCACGTGGCCCTACCTCCACGCGCCGATCACCATCGCGGCGCTGGAGGCCGGGAAGCACGTGCTGTGCCAGGCGCGCATGGCGATGAACGGCGCGGAGGCGCGCGACATGCTCACGGCTTCGCGCGCGCGTCCTGAGCAGGTGACGATGGTCGTGCCCTCGCCGTACACGATTCCGGTCGATCGCACGATCCAGCGCCTGCTCCGCGAGCGGGCCATCGGCGACCTGCGCAGCGTGCGCGTGTTCTGGTCGCCAGGTCCGCGCGATCCCGAGATGCGCCTGCACTGGCGCCACCAGCGCGAGCTGTCCGGAAACAACGTGATGGCCCTGGGCATCGTCTACGAGGCCATGGCGCGCTGGCTTGGCCATGCGGTGGCCGTGCAGGCGGTGAGTCACGTGTTCGACCCGTTCAAGGTCGACGCGGCGGGCAACCGTGCGGTCTCGACCATCCCCGACCACGTCGCCTTCCTGGCGGAGTTTCCGGGGCCGGTGTTCGCGAGCCTGGAGATGTCCGCGCACACCCAGCACGAGAGCAGCTCCATCCTCTTCTTCGGCACCGGCGGCACCATCCGCCTGCGGCCCGCGGGCCTGCGCCTGGAGATGGCCACAGGAGAGGATGGATTCAAGCCGGTCGGGGCGCGGCCAGACGAGCGGCGGGATTGGCGCGTGGAGGAGGAGTTCATCGGCGCGATCCGCGGAGAGGAGACCGTGCACCTCACGGACTTCGCGACCGGCGCCGCCTACATGGCTTTCACCGACGCGGTCCAGGAATCGGCCGCCGGCGGCCGCCGCATCGACCTCTTTGCTTAGGGCGTCGTGCCCGACCCGGTGAACTTGTCGCCGCCCTGGAACTCGTAGGGAGCGTTCTCCTCGACCTCGTCCTTGTAGATCTCAGAGTCGTCCTGCGGTTCGTAGCCTAGGCGCCGTCCCGGCTCGAGGTCCCACCAGAGCCGCGTGTTGCGCGAAACGCCGTAGACGATCGCGAAACCAAGGTCGGGCGACGTGAGGCACGCTGTGACCAGCCGCGCCAGATCGCCGGGCGAGAGCCAGGTCGAAAGGTTGCGCTCGTCCCTTGGCTTGGGCAGCGCCGAGCCGATGCGGATGCACGCGACCCGAAGCCCGAACTTGTCGTGGTACATGCTGCCGAGCGCCTCGCCGAAGACCTTGCTCACGCCGTAATAGGTGTCGGGCTTGACGGGATCCGCCGGGCTCACGCGGCGCGTGATCGGGTAGTAACCGGTCGCGTGGTTCGACGACGCGAACACGATGCGCCCGCAACCCTCGCGCCGCGCCGCCTCGAACACCGACCACGCGCCCAGGAGGTTCGAGTGCAGGATCTGGTCGAAAGGCGCCTCGACGGGGATGCCGGCGAGGTGCACGCAGGCGTCGCAGCCCGCAAGCGCGCGCCGGGCGAACGCGAGGTCGGTGATGTCACCGGTCATCGCGACCTCCTGCTCTCGCGCCTCGACGGGCCTGATGTCGACGAGGCGCACCTCGTCCGCAAGTCCTCGGATGCCGGGACGAAGCAGCGAGGCGACGCCGCCCGCCGCGCCGGTGATGACGAGCCGCTTCAGGGTCGAGCTCCGAACTTCTTGGCCAGGTCCGCGGGCAGGGTGATCTCGGGATCGAGATCCGCGAGCACGCCTCCAGCCTGCAGCGCATGCACCACGAGCCCGGAGCATATCTGGTGATCGCGGCGCATGAGGCGAAGCGGCCAGCCCGTGAGCAGATAGATCGCGGCGCCCACGAGCGCGAGGTATCCAAACGCCTCACCGACCTGCGCCTTCGCGTATGCGACCGCGCGGTCCCGTCCGTCAGGCGGCAGCTCGGCGCCAAGCCGGACGAGGTGATACTCGTTCGCCTTGTAGCGCGAGATCGGGCTCTCGCGCACGCCGGTGCTCTCGGCTTCGACGACCGCGCCATCCTCCGCGACGATCAGCGCGCAGTGGCTCCAGTGCGCGTACTGCGCATCGGCCCGGCGGAACCGCCGCTTCTCGCCGAAGCTGATGAGCCGCGAGATCGGGTTGTGGCGGTGGGTGAGGATGAAATCGCCGGGCGTGAACTCGTGGGCTTCCTCGCCCGGGCCGTACCGCTCGACCTTCGCCACAAAACTTGAACGTGCACCCTGCCCCCCTCAGCCGTTCTCTTGTTAATAGATGTTGTTGGACGGTTGCGGATGGCGGTAGTCGGCAGGCCCGAGGTGGAGGCGCGGCGCGCGGCCGCCAACCCGGGGCTCAAGTTCCTGCAGCGGCTCGGCTACGTCGTGCGCGGAGTGCTGTACGTCACCATGGGCGTGCTCGCTCTCCGCATCGCCCTGGGCAAGCCCGGCGGCCATGCGACCGACCTCACCGGCAGCCTGGTATACCTGATCCAGAACCCGTTTGGGATGTGGCTGCTCTTCGTCGCCATCGTCGGCCTCGCCGCGTACTCGCTGTGGGGCATCATCCGCGCGGTCTTCGATCCGCTGCACCGCGGCAGCGATCCGTCCGGCTACATGGAGAGGCTCGGCTTTCTGTCGAGCGCGACCTCCTACGGGGCGCTGGCGTTCTTCGGACTGCAGGTCCTGATCGGCGCCAGGCCGGCGTCGTCCGGAGGCGACTCGACGCAGAAGTCGCTCGTCGCGCTCTTCAACCATCCGGCGGGCGGCCTGCTGACCACCGGCGTCGGCGCGGTCGCGATCGCCATCGGCATCGGCCAGTTCACCGAAGCCTACCGCGCCAGGTTCGAGAACGACCTCAAGGGCGCCGAGATGACGAACACCGAGCGCGACGTCGCCGTGGCGCTCGGCCGCTTCGGCATGTTCTCGCGGGGAGTCATCTTCACGATCATCGGGTGGTTCGTGCTCCAGGCCGGGCTGCATCACGACCCGAGTCAGGTGCAGGGCTTCGGCGGAGCTTTCACCTTCCTGCTCAGCAATCCTTTCGGTCCGTGGCTACTCGGCATTGTCGCGCTCGGACTGATCGCCCTCGGTTTTCACTCCTTCGCCTGCGCGCGTTGGGTGCGCTTGATGGGGAGCTCCTCATAGCGTCCAGGCTCAAGGTCGCCCGGGGCACGAGCCTGGTGATCATCAGCGGCAAGGCGGGAACGATGACGCCGGCCGCGGAAGCGAAGATCCGCAAGGCCTTCCAGGAGAGCCTGGTCGTCGAGTTCGACCCAGACATGGACATCGAGAAGCTGGTCGCGCCTACCGCCGAGGTGGTGGTGGCGGGCGGTGACGGGAGCGTCGGCTGGGTGGTGCGCCGGCTGGTCGACGGCAAGCATCCGCTCGGCATCATCTCGCTCGGCACGTTCAACAACTTCGCCAGGTCGTTGCGCCTGCCCACGACTGTCGACGCCGCGATCCGCGTGATCAAGGAAGGCAAGCCAAGGCCGATCACGCTCGGCCGGGTCAACGGCCAGGTGTTCCTGGAGGCCGCCGCGATCGGGCTGTTCGGAGAGGCGATCGGCGCCGGCGAGGCGGCCAAAGACCGAGCGTTCGGAGACTTCGCGCAGGCGGCGCAGCGCGTGCTCGAGGCCAGGCCCTTCAAGTACGACCTGACGGGGGACATTCGCGGCTATGGCACGGCCATGTCGCTGGTCTTCAGCAACACGAGCTCGATCGGATCGCAGCTTCCGGTGGGCGACAACACGCCGGAGGAGCCCTTCCTCGAGCTGTCACTTCACTCCGGCTGGGGCCGCGGCGAGATCGTGAAGCGGGCGATAGCGCGCGCCCTTCCGTCGAAAGCCGGATACCAGGGAATCGGCCAGCTGTTCAAGTTCCGCAGCGTGGACGTCAAGACCACGCCGAGCGTGCGCATATACGCGGACAACTTCGAGGTCAGCCGTACGCCCGCGACGATAAGGGCGGAGCTGAGCGCGCTCAAGGTGATCCTTCCGCGATGAGCGCGCAGCCCGAGCGGGCGGCGAAAGAGGTCCTCGCCGGCGAGCCGCAGGAGGCGGCGCGCGCGTGGCTGGGTCCGCTCGTGTTCGCGATGTTCGCGCTCTTCGCCCTCGACACGTATCTGGTCGCGGCCGGCGCGCTGACCCGGATCTTCGACGTGCCCATCACGACGTTCGTGCAGGGCGTGAGCTGGGGCCCGCTGGTCTATCCGATGGAGCTCATCAACGCCAGCGCGGGCATCTGGCAGGAGCTCCTGGGCGCGGTGGCGATCGTCGTCATGTTCATCGTCGACCGACGCGCGGGATGGCTGATGTTGATCGGCAGCATATCGAGCCTGCTCGACAACGTCATCAAGCTCGTCATCTCCAGGCATCGGCCGCCCGCGGACCTGGTTCACATCCTTGTCCCCGCGACCGGCTTCAGCTACCCGAGCGGGCACGCGGTGTTCTTCACGTGGCTTGGCTTCATGGTCGCGGCGTCGTTGGCTCCGCGGGTCAAACCGTCATTCCGGCCGCTGCTGTGGCTGGGCGCCTTGATCCTTATCGCGCTGACGTGCCTCGCCCGCGTCTGGGCTGGCGATCACTGGCCGAGCGACGTGCTCGGAGGCGTGATGCTCGGGACCGGCTGGTCGGCCTTCGTGCTGTGGCTGCCCGAACGTTGGTTGCCCTCGCCGAGCCTCAAGTGGTTCGGCGGCAGGCTCCGCCGGCCCGGTGCGAGCGGCAGTTGAGGCGGCCCTTTGCCGTGATCGCCGCCGGGGCCGCGGTTGGCGTCGCCGTCATCGCCGTCATCGTCTTCACACATCAGGTCCTGCCGGCCGACGTGGAGGTCGAGGACTACGTCCAGTCGACCAATTGGGGACCGCTCGCGCTGACCTTCCCGATCTTCACCTGGATCGGCGACATCAAGGGCTTCTTCATCGAGGCGATCGTGTTCGTCGCCATCCTGCTTTTCAACCGCCGGGCCTGGCTGACCACGCTGGCGTGCGCCGCGTCGGGCGCCTGGTACTTCACGCTGAGCCACTTCTTGATCCGCGTGCGGCCGACGACTCACTACGTCCTGCGTGTCACCGAGCACCCAGGCGCGTCCAGCTTTCCGAGTGGGCACACGATCTTCGTCGCCACCCTCGTGACGGTGCTGATGCTGTGCTTCGGCCATCGCTTTCTCCCGCGGTGGGCGCTGCCGATCGGCTGGGCGCTCGCCGCCTTGACCGTCCTCGCGTGCGCCATCAGCCGCGTCTACTCCGGCGCCCACTGGCCGACGGACGTGCTCGCCGCGATCCTCATCGCGGTGGCGTGGCTGTCGTTCGTCATCTCCGTTCGCCGCGTGTCGGACCCCGTGCTGCGGCCCGAGCAGGACCAGCAGGAGACAAAGCACCAAGCCGCGGCTTGACAGCCAGGGGCGCCGCCCCGCCGTGCCTCAGCGACCCGAGCGGCCGTTCCCATACCGTGGTGTCCATGACCCGCCGCTCCTGCGCCGCCATGCTCGCGAGCATCCTGCTTGCCGCATGCGGGAGCACGGCAGCCGCCATCCCCACGCCGTCGCCGCCGGCGTCGCCCTCTCCCTCGCCTTCGCCACCGAGCTGCGGGCAGCGGCTCTTCGCCCGGCTCACCATCACGCAGCGCATCGGCCAGCTCGTCTTCGTCGGCCTTGCCAACAATCAGCTTGGCGCGGCCGAGCGGGCGGTGATCCGCGGCGATGGAGCCGGCGGGGTCTGGTACACCCAGCTGACCAGCGCGCCGATCAGCCAGATCGCAGCCACCAGCGCGCAGGCCCAGGCCCTGGCGCCTGCCGGCATCGGCCTGCTGGTCGCGGCCAACCAGGAGGGCGGCACGATCGACGCCCTCCACGGCCCAGGCTTCTCGCCCATCCCCAGCGCGCTGCAGCAGGGGTCTGAAGATCCAGCGACGCTGCGGGCGCAGGCCGCGATCTGGGCCGCCCAGCTGAAGCAGGGCGGCGTCAACCTCGACCTCGCGCCCGTGATGGACACCGTCCCGCCCGGAGAGGACCAGTCGAACGCACCCATCGGCTCGCTGCAGCGCGAGTTCGGCCACGATCCCGGCACGGTCAGCGCGCACGGCCTGGCGTTCATCGCGGGCATGCACGCGGCGAACGTGATGGTCACGATCAAGCACTTCCCGGGGCTCGGCCGGGTGCAGGGCAACACCGACTTCGCCTCGTCGGTGGTGGACAGCACGACGACCGCGAACGACCCCTATCTCGCGCCCTTCCAGAACGCGATCGACGCGGGCACGGACCTGGTGATGATCTCCACCGCCACCTACACCCAGATCGATCCCAACCACCTGGCGGTCTTCTCGCCCACGATCCTCGGCCTGCTGCGCGGGCCCATGCATTTCGAGGGCGTCGTGGTCTCCGACGACCTCGGCTCCGCGGTCGCCGTGGCCTCCATCCCGGCCGGCACCCGGGCGGCGGACTTCATCGCGGCCGGCGGCGACCTGGTGACGGTCAAGACTGCGGACCTCGTCGCGCCGATGGTCGGCGCGATCGCCCAGCGCGCCGCCTCCGACCCGGATTTCGCCGCCAAAGTCGACGCCGCCGTGCTGCGAGTTCTGGACCTGAAGGTCCACGCGGGGATCGCGTCCTGCTGAGGTAGCGACCCGCGGCCGGGCGTTCCCCGAAGTAGCCGTGGCCAGGTTCGTACTCGGGCTCGCGATCGCCGCCTTGGTCCTGGCTTCGGCATGCGGAAACGCCTCGATCCCGACCACCCAGGCGCGCGTCCCGAGCCTCGCCGGCAAGCCCGCGAGCTTCGACGATCTCGAGATCGACCAGTCCGCGCAGCGGGTCTACGTGGCCGACCGGACCGACGCCGGAATCGACGTCTTCGACGTGTCCGGGGCGCAGCCGAAGTTCCTCAGGACGGTCAAGCTGCCGGCGACGCCGAACGGCCTCGCGATCGCGCCAGGTCTCGGCAGGCTGTACGCCGGCACCAGCTCCGGCTCGGTCGAGGTCGTCGACACGGCCGCGGGCACCATCACCTCGGAGATCAAGACCGGCGCCAGGGAGGTCGACCTGCTCGACTTCGCGTCCGGCCCCAACCTGCTCTTCGCCAGCACGGGCGCCGGCGGCACCCTGCTCACGATCGATGGCGCCACCGGCAAGGTGCTGTCGACCGCCGAGGTCGGCAGGCCCATCGAGCAGCCGCGCTTCGCCCCGGCGGATGGCCTGGTCTACGCGTCGGTGCCAGACCTGGACGCGCTGGTGGCCATCGATCCGGGGACGGGAACGGTCAAGCGGACGCTCAAGCTCCACGGCTGCATCCCGACCGGGCTGGCGATCAAGCCCGGATCGACCAGCGCCGTGATCGCCTGCCGCAAATCGACGTGGGCCTATGACCTGCGCACCTCCCATGCCGGCGACCTCGGCCGGGTGGGCGGCGGCGACATCGTCCAGTACTTCGCCGCGGTCGACCGGTTCTTCGTGACGTCGCCGCACAGCCAGGTGCCGACCATCGTCGGGATGTTCGGCGGCGACCCGATCGCCTACATCGGGTCGGCGAAGGTCGATGGCGGCGGCAACGCGGCCGTGTACGACGTCAGGACCGACGCCGTTTACACCTCCGACCCGAGGGCCGCAACCGGCGGCTTGACGGGGTTCCGCATCGACGGCAGCCGGCCGGTTCCTTTCCTACAGGCGACGCTGACGACGTATGGGCCGTTCGCCGTGCTGGCGCTGCTGGTGCTGCCCCTCTGGCTGTTCCTCGGGCGCCGCGGCGACCCCGTAAACCGCAAACGGCCGGCTCCGCGACGGGCGCCGGCGGTCGTGCTCGCGCGGCCGAAAGTCGACGGCCCTTAGCCGAACGGGCAATTTGCGATAACTCGCATCAATTAGCCCCGGCGCACCCTAGCATTGCGCTCATATTCGCCCGGGGCCGGGTGGTAGGCCCGCAAGGAGAGGGGTTTGGTAACGGTGAGATCGGCTGGTCACAAGGTCCACGCACGCCTGGCGGCGGCCGCGCTGGCGCTGCCCCTGCTCCTCGGCGGCGCCGCCGCGCCCATTGCCACGCACGCCATGACCCCGGCGGTCGGCAGTCTCTCGAACTACGAGCCGCTCGGCGACGTCCAGGAGCTGGGTGCCGTCCACCTGTCCTGCCAGCTGCCCGGCGCGGCAATGCCCTGCTACAGCCCGACCCAGGTCCGCGCCGCCTACGACATCCAGCCCCTGCTCGACTCCGGCGTCACGGGGGCCGGCCAGACCATCGTCATCGTCGACGCGTTCTCCGACCCCTTGATTCAGCACGACCTCGCCCGCTTCGACACCACCTGGCAACTGGCGCCCGCCAACCTGGACGTCGTGTACCCAGAGGGCAGGACCCCGTTCACCCCCTCCGCGCTGCAGATCGGCTGGGCGGTCGAGATCACGCTGGACGTCGAGTGGGCGCACGTCGTGGCCCCGGACGCCAACCTCGTCTTGGTGCTCGCGAAGAGCGAGCAGGACACGGACTTGCTGAAGGTGACCGAATTCGCCATCGACCACCAGCTCGGCGACGTGATCACGATGAGCTTCGGCGAGTCGGAGTCCTGCGCCGACCCCGCGCTCCTCGGGGCCGAGCACGCGGCCTTCGAGCGCGCGGCATCCCGCGGGATCACGCTCGTCTCCGCCTCAGGTGACTTCGGCGCCACCAACCAGAGCTGCGACGGCAGCGGCGCCGCCTTGACGATCCCGACCGCGACCACCCCGGCGTCGGACCCTGACGTCACCGCCATCGGCGGCACCCGGCTGATCATCGACCCACGCACCGGTGCCTACGTCTCGGAGACGGGCTGGAATGACCAGTTCGGCGCCAGCGGCGGAGGCTTCAGCTCGATCTACCGGCGCCCCGGCTACCAGGCGCCCTTCATCGACGACAACAGCGCCCGGGGTTTGCCCGACGTCGCCTACTCGGCGGACAAATACGGCGGCGCGATCATCGCCCTCGGCTTCTCGCCCAGCGGCTTCGCGAGGGTCAGCGGCACGAGCGTCGGCACCCCGCAGTGGGCGGGCATCGCGGCGCTCAGCGAGCAGGCTGCCGGCCACCGCCTGCCGCAGCTGAACATCCGCCTGTACCACCTGGCGAAGAGCGACGGCTACTCCACCGGCCTGCACGACATCACGACGGGCAACAACACCTTCGACGGCGTGGCCGGCTCTTCGGCTGGACCGGGTTGGGACCCGGTGACCGGCCTCGGCACGCCGGACGTGGCGAACCTGGTCCCGCTCCTGGCCCTGGGAGTCGACTAGAGCAGCGACTCGATGGCCGCGACCACCTTGGGGTCGTCGGGCTGCGTCTTGGGCCGGAAGCGCCTGATCACGCGGCCGTCGCGGCCGATGAGGAACTTCTCGAAGTTCCACTGCACGTTGCCCGCCTTGCCCGAGTCGTCGGGCGTCTCGCTGAGGAGGGCGTACAGCGGGTGCTGCTTCGGTCCCTTCACGTCGATCTTGGAGAAGAGCGGGAAGGTCACGCCGTAGTTCAGCGAGCAGAACTGCTGGATCTGCTCCGCGGAGCCTGGCTCCTGGTTGAAGAACTGGTTGCAGGGGAAGCCGAGGATGGTGAACCCCTGCTCGCCGTACTTTTCGTACAGCGACTGGAGCCCGGCGTACTGGGGAGTATTGCCGCACTTCGAAGCCACATTGACCGCGAGCACCACCTTGCCCTGGAAGTCGGATAGCGGCTCGGGCTTGCCGTCGAGCCGCGGCATCTCGATGTCGTAGATCGATTCCGCCGGCGTTGTCATGCTGATCCAGAAGCGCCGTTCGCGACCGGTCTATTCCGCGCCCCGCGCGTTACCAAGGCGACATCGCCATCAAGGAGGAAGTCGCCATGCCAATCACCAACGCGCAAGAGAAGTTCGTTCACGAGCTCGCCGACATGTATGACGCCGAGCATCAGTTCCTCGACGCGCTTCACTTGATGCAGGAAGAGGCGTCGGACGAGAAGCTCAGGGCGATGCTCGACGAGCACGCGATGCAGACCGCGGAACAGATCCGCCGGCTCGACCGGGTTTTCGCGGCGATCAGAACGAGCCCTCAGCGCCAGCCTTGCGTCGGGGCGCGCGGCCTGATCGAAGAGGCGTCGAGGATGATGGAGGAGGCACAGCTCCCG
>DATGEO010000092.1:0-43143 GCA_035310015.1 Candidatus Dormiibacterota bacterium
TCGCCAGACCTCCCCACATGAAGAGCACGGAGAGCGCGATGGTCAGCGCCAGGGCCGCGGCCGGCCGCGCCGTGAGCCGCTGCGCCGTGGCCGCGGGAGTGACCAGCAGCGCGAACACCAGAAGCGTGCCGATGACCGGCACGGTGACCGCGACCGAGATCGCGATCAGGAGCAGAAAGATCACGGACACGGCGCGCACGGGAACGCCGCGCGCCTCGGCGGCGTCGGGGTCGACGGAGGCGAACAGAAGCGGCCGCCCGATCACGGCGATTCCCCCGAGGCCTGCGATCGCGGCCGCGGCGGTGGCGAGGACGTCCTGGTCGGAGATGCCGAGGATCGTTCCGAACAGAAAGGCGAAGATGCCCTGCGCCGAGCCGGCGTAGAGGCGGAAGAACAGAAGCCCGAGCGCGATCGAGAAGGCGAGGATGCTGCCGACGGCGGCCGCCTCGGTGCGCCTGCCCGCGTCGACGGTCCGCCCGCTCCACCCGATGCCGAGCGCGCCGCCGGCGCAGAACACCAGCAGCCCCAGCACCGGCGACGCGTGCACGAGCACTGCCGCCGCGGCGCCTGGAAAGCCGACCTGCGAGAGCATGTGCGTGGCGAAGCTCTGGCCGCGGAGCACGACGAAGTAGCCGATGGCCCCCGCCAGCAAAGCGACCAACGTGCCCGCGAGCAGCGCGTTCTGCATGAAGTGGAACTGCAGCAGCAGCTGCAGGTCGGCGAGCAGGTCCCAGGAAGGGCCGGGCGCGGTCACGTCAGGTCACGCGTGGGCGTGGTAGCTCACCGGCTCCTGCTGCCCGACCACCACGAGCCGTCCGTCGCTGGTGCGCAGGACCTCGATCGGCGCGCCGTAGAGCCTGGTCAGGGTTTCGGTGTTGATCACGTCCGCCGGCGCGCCGGCGACCACCTTGCCCTGCGCGACGTACACGACCCGGTCGAGGTACGGGAGGATCGGGTTGACGTCGTGCGCGACCAGCAGCACGGTCACCTGCCGCTGCCGGCAGATGCTGCGGATGAGCGAGGAGATGGCCTGCTGGTTGTTCAGGTCCAGGTTCTCCAGTGGCTCGTCGAGGAACAGCATCCGCGCGCCGGCGACGAGCGCCTGGGCGATGAGCAGCCGCTGCTGCTCGCCCCCGGACATCTCGCCGATGGAGCGCTCCGCGTACGCGCCGGCCCCGACGAGTGCTATCACCTCGTCCACGCGACTGGCCTTCGCGCGTCCCGTCAGGCGGTCCACGAGCGGGAGCGGAAAGCCCCAGCGGTTGCCGTCGAGCCCGAGGCGGACGAGGTCGAGGCCGCGGATGCGCAGGTCGGCGTCGAAGCTTCGCCGCTGCGGCAGGTAGCCGATCTCGTCGTTCCCGCGGCGGACGCGCTTGCCGAAGACCGTCACCGTGCCCTCGGCGAGCTCCGTCAGACCGAGCGCGGCGCGGATCAGGGTCGTCTTGCCGGCGCCGTTGGGACCGAGGACGGCGACGAACGACCCCGGCTCGAGCTCGAGGTCTATGTGGCGCCAGACGAAACGGCTGCCGAGCCTCACCCCGGCATCTTCGAAGTGGACCGCCGGCGTCTCGGTCATCCGCCGAGCGCTGAGAGCAGCGCCTCGAGCTGCGCGGCCTGCCAGTCCTGGAACGTGGTGCTCGCGGGCGTCAGCGTCTCGGTGATCGCGACCACCGGGATGCCCTCGGAGCGCGCTTTGTCGACGAGGCTGTTCACGTCCGGCGTCGTGTTCTGGGCGTTGAAGACGAGCAGCCTGATCAGCTTCCGCGCGACCTGCGCGTCGACCGTGATCTTGTCCGCCGGCGACGGGTCGGCGCCCTCGCTGATCGCCTTCATGTAGCCGGGCGGCGTGATCAGGTCGAGGCCCAGCGCCGGTGCCATCCAGGCGAAGATGCTCTCGGTCGCGCCGACCGGCACGCCGCTGTACCTGGCCTTGATCGCCGCGATCGCGTCGTGATAGCCCTTCAGCCCGGCGGTCTTGTAGCTGCCCGCCTGCTCGTCGAAGTACGAGGCGCCGGCCGGGTCGAGCTGGTCGAGGTCGGACGCGATGCGGTCGACCACCCGCGACACGATGTCCGGCGAGTACCACACGTGCGGGTTGCCGCCGTCCGAGACCCCGGCGAGCCTGCTCACGTCGAGCTCGAGGCGCCCGCCCACGGGGTTGGCCGCGAGCAGCTTCGACGACCACGCGTCGTAGCCCGCACCGTTGACGATCACGTAGGCCGCGCCGGCAAACGCGCGGGCGTCCGCCGGGGTGGGGTCGTAGGAGTGCGGGTCGGTGTCCGGGTTGGTGACGATGCTGTCCACCGACACCCTGTCGCCCCCGACCTCGGCCGCGATGCTGCCCCAGAAGTTCTCCGCCGCCACCACGGCCACGCCGCCGCTCGCCGCCTGCGGCCGGCTCGAGAGCCCGCAGGCCGAGAGCAGCACCGCCGCCGCCGCCAGCATGGCCGGCGCGCTCTTCCAGCTCATGAGCAGGGAGCATAGCAGTTGCGCAAGTGATTTGCGCAAGTGGCTTGCGGCTGCTACACTGGCGCCATGCCTCGCCCGAGCCCGGTCCGCGACGCGTTGGAGCGCGTGTTTGCCGGCCACGACCATCGCACCTGGTCGCTGGAGGAGCTGGTGGATCGAGTCCGGGAGACGGCGGGCGGCGGCGACTTCTCGACCGTCTTCCGAGCGGTCGGCGTGCTGGAGAAGAAGGGCCAGATCCAGCGCGTCGACCTCGGGGACGGCCTGTCGCGGTACGAAGCCCGGCGCGACCACCACGAGCACGTCCGCTGCGACTCGTGCGGGCGGGTGGCCGAGGTCCAGGGCTGCGCCGTCGCCGGCGCGTCGCGGGAGATCGAGCGCGCGACCGGCTACCGCCTCACCAGCCACAGCCTCGTGTTCTCAGGTCTCTGCCCCGACTGCGCGGCTCACCCCGCCTGACGGCCGGGCGCGAACTCCTCGTCCTCGACGTCGATCTCCTCGGCCTGGCTGAGCGCGTGCGTCGGCGGCGAGAAGAAGCGCTGGGCGATGAAGGTGGGGACGATGGCCGAGAGGATCACCGTCGTTATCAGCACCGAGAACTGGGCGCGGTCGATGATGCCGGAGCTCAGCCCGTACAACGAGGAGATCGTGCCGAACGTCAGGCCGGTGCTCATCAGCAGCGTCGTGTACAGCGCGTGCGGGCGCACGAAGCGAAGGCTGACGGGCAGGACCCCCAGGAACTTCGCGCCCATCTTCAGCAGGAAGAACGCGGCGAGCAGCGGCAGGGCGCCCGCGAGGGCGATCACGTTGACGTTGAGCCCGCCCTTGACAAAGAAGAAGGGCGTGAGAAAGGAGAAGGCCACCACGCGAATGCGCTTCTGCTGCTCGGGGTTGCGCTTGAACACCGGAGCGACGGCAAGGCCCAGCAGGAAGGCCGGCAGCACCGCCTGGCTGTGGGCGAGCTGGGCCGACCACATGAATAGGAACAGGACGAAGAACGCGCCTTTGATCTCAGGCTCGATCACGCGGTCGCCGTATCGGTTGAAGAACCAGCGCTCGAGCAGCACCATGCCGGCGATCGCAGCCACCGAAACCCCGACGAAGAGCAGCAGGTAAGGCGTCGGCGTGATGAAGAGCAGAGACAGCGCGAGCACCGTCCCCAGGTCGGTGACGAACGTGGCGGCCATGATGATCCGGCCGATGTCCGTCTTGTTCAGGCCGGTCTCCACGAGCACCGCGTAGACCACGGCGAGCGAGGTCGTCGACAGCGCGATGCCGGCGATCTCCGCCTGGCGCACGTTCCAGCCGGCGACGAAATGGGCGAACAGGCCGGCCGCGGCCAGCGGGATGAGGAACGACAGCCCGCCGATGGTCAGCGCCTGCCGCCATTTCACGCGCAGGACATGAGGGTCGACCTCGGCACCGGCGAGAAAGGTGAGCACGACCCCGGCAAAGCCGGCGATGAAGTCGATCCAGGGAGTCGAGGCCATGCCGAGCACGTTGCCGGCGACGACTCCGAGCGCGATCTCGAGGATCGCGGCCGAGAGCGCGAGCTCGACGCTGAGCATCGACGCCACGAGAATCAGGAGCGCCGCCAGCGCGGCCGTTGTCACGGTGTCCATCCACAACCTCCGGTGCGGCCGCGGAGGGGTGGACGCCCCTACCACGACGAAGTGGTAGAGGCCATCAGCCGGGCCGGCCGGCGGTTGGGGCGAGCCTCATCGCCCTACCGACAGCATACCGTGCCTTAGCCGTCCGACCTCACTATATGGGCGTGCCGGTGACCGCGACCTTCACGGTGACGACCCTTGTCGTGCTCGCCGTCCTCGGGTTCGCGGTCGGGGCTTTCGGAACCGTCGTCGGTGCGGGCGGAGGCTTCATCCTCACGCCCGTCCTGCTCATCCTCTATCCCGGCGACCCGGCCTCGACCATCACCGCCATCAGCCTCGTCGTCGTGTTCTTCAACGCACTTTCGGGATCGGCCGCATACGCACGGCAGCGGCGCATCGACTATCGCTCGGGAATCGTCTTCGCGCTGTGCACTCTGCCGGGAGCGATCGGCGGCACCGTGCTGGTGCAGTTCGCGAGCCGGCGGCTCTTCGACGCGATCACGGCGATCGTGCTCGGCGCGCTCGCGGTCTGGATCATGGTCGCGCGCGAAGCGGACGCCCGTACCGCGATCGCGGGCGGAGGCTCGATTCGCCACCTGGTCGACCGCGACGGCAACAGCTACACGTACTCCGTTCGCGTGATGCGTGGAGCCCTGCTCAGCCTCGGCGTCGGGTTCGTCTCCTCTTTTCTAGGCATCGGCGGCGGCGTCATCCACGTGCCGCTGATGGTTGGATTCCTAGGATTTCCCGTCCACGTCGCCACCGCCACGTCGCACTTTGTCCTCGCGGTCATGAGCGGCGCGTCATCGCTGGTTCACGTGCTGCTCGGCAGCTTTTCCATCGGTCACGGCTTGCGGCGCTCGGTCGCGCTATCGCTCGGCGTCGTGTTCGGCGCCCAGCTCGGGGCGCTCGCCTCGCGGCACATCGGCGGCCGGCGGATTCGCCAGCTCCTGGCGGTCGGACTGCTCGTGCTCGCGGCCCGGCTAGCGATCGCGGTGCTGTAGCCGGCTAGCTCTCTCGGTACGGCTCGAGGCTCGCCACGTCCGCCGGGTAGAGGTCGGTGACGAGGCCTTTGGCGCAGATCTTCTTGATGCGCGCGGCCGGCAGCTCGACCACGCCGTCCGACGGCCGGCTGAGCGCGACGCCGTGGAAGATGTCCTCCTCTTCGTCGCCCAGCACCGATTGGACCGTGCCCAGCTCGGACGCGTCGGCGCCGTAGACGGTGGCACGCGGCGGCGTCCGCTGCCAGGCGAGCGGGGTTTCGTCCTCGAACACGCCCTCAGCGTACCGCGAGGGTCCCGGCCGCACCTCGGGGACCGAATGTTGGATGCTTTCCGAGCCCGCACGATGAACGCTCTCCTTACCGACCTCTACGAGTTGAACATGGCGGCGAGCTACCTTCGCCGCGATATGAACGGCCAGGCGACCTTCAGCCTCTTCGTGCGCCGCCTCCCGCAGACACGCGGGTTCCTGGTCGCCGCCGGCATCCAGAGCTGCCTCGACTACCTGGAGAGCGTGCGCTTCGACGAGCAGGAGCTGCTCTACCTCGCCGAGGTTTTGAAGTTCCAGCCGCGCGACATCGAGGCGTTCCGGCGGTTCCGCTTCACGGGCGACGTGTGGGCCGTGCCCGAGGGCCGGATCGTGTTCGCGAACGAGCCGCTGGTCGAGGTCATCGCGCCTCTGCCCGAGGCTCAGCTGATCGAGACGTTCCTGCTCAACCGCATCACCTACGAGACGACCATCGCCAGCAAGGCAGCGCGCTGCGTGGTCGCGGCGGATGGCCGCGACGTGATCGATTTCTCGTTCCGGCGCACGCAGGGCATCGAAGCCGGTCTCGACGTGGCGCGCCTCTCGGCCCTCGTCGGCTTCGCCGGCACGAGCAACGTCGAGGCGGCGCGACGGTACGGGCTCAATGCGTCGGGGACGATGGCGCACTCCTACATCGAGTCGTTCGCGAGCGAGATCGAAGCCTTCCGCGCCTTCGCCGAGGACTTCCCCGGCCGCGTGACTTTCCTCGTCGACACGTACCACACGGTCGCCGGCATCAAGAACGCGATCGCCGTCATCGAGCAGCTCGACCTGCAGGGGCGCATCGGCGTGCGGATCGACAGCGGCGACCTGACGGCCCTTTCCAAAAAGGCGCGCACCATGCTCGACCGCGCCGGCCTGAAGACCGCGCGCGTCATCGTCAGCGGCAGCCTCGACGAGTTCCTCATCGAGCAGCTGGTGAAGGGCGGCGCGCGCATCGATGCGTTCGGCGTCGGCACGCGGATGGGCGTCTCGGCCGACTATCCGTTCCTCGACACGGCCTACAAGCTGGTCGAGTACGCGGGCCGGCCGGTGATGAAGCTGTCGCGCGACAAGGTCACCGAGCCCGGCCGCAAGCAGCTGTTCCGCAAGAAGGCGCCTTTTGGCGACGTCGTCGGGCTCTTCGAAGAGCCGGCGCCGCGCGGCCACGAGCCCCTGCTGCAGCCACTCATGCTCGGCGGCAGGCGCACGGAGGAGCGGCCCTCCATCGCCGAGACGCGCAGCTGCTTCGAGGAGGACCTCGCGGTGCTGCCCGAGCCGGCGCGCCGCATCGAGGCTCCGCAGCAGCCCGAGGTCAAGACCACCCAGCGCCTGCGCCAGATGACGCGCGAGACGAAAGCGCGGCTTGCCGCCCGCATGCGGGACTAGCGGCCGGCTAGGCCGGCGGCGTCCCGAACCGCCCCAGCGACACGACCTCGTCGAACGGCTTGCGGTGCTTCTTGCCGAGTCCGAGCTTGCGCTTCGGGTAGCCGAAGGGGATCACGCCTTCGTGAACGGCCAGGCAGACCGCGCTATTCGGCCGGCTTGGCGCCCTGGTCTTCGCGCAGCTTCTCCAGCACCCGCTCGAACACCTCGTACGGCTGCGCGCCGACCACGAGGTAGCGCCCGCCGAAGACGTGGGCCGGAATGGCGTTGATGCCCACCGATTCGGCTTCGGCACGGGTCTCGTCGATCACCCGCTCATAGCGGCCGCTCTCGACGGCCTGGCGGAGCGCCTCCCGGTCGAGGCCCAGCGTGGCGCCGATCTCCACCAGGTCGTCGACGTCCTCCAGCCTGCCGGTCCTCTCCCAGTGCGCCTTGAAGAGGGCGTGGTGCATCTCGTCGAACTTGCCCTCCGTGCGTGCGAACTCCGCCGCACCCAGAGCGCGCCGCGAGTTGATGATCACGTCGCGGGACTCCATCTTCAAGCCCACCTCCGCCGCCACACCCTGGAGGTGGTCGTGCATCGCCTGCGAGCGCGCCCGTCCGAAGTACGCCTCACGCGGGATGCCCTCGAGCGGCGCCTCAGGGTGCAGCTCGAACGGCGCCCAGGCGACGCGCACGAGTCCCTCGCGCTCCAGCCGTTCGACTCTGACCGAGTCGATGTAACACCAGGGTCAGACGTAGTCCGAGAAGACGATCAGCTCGGCGGGCTCGGCGGCCATGGAGGAATCGTGCCATGAAGTCAGTTCATGATTTGGCAATGGAGTTCGCCCGCTGGCTCGAGGTCGTCACCGGGACGGTGCTCGGGCTCCTCGCCTTCTACGACATATTCAAGTCGATCGTGCTGCCCCGTCCCGCGATCAACAAGTTCATCTTCGTCCGCCAGCTGTTCTTCAGCACCTGGGCGCTGTGGCGGCGGATCGGCGACCGGATCGAGAACCAGGGCCGCCGCGAGGGCTGGCTCGCCACGTTCGCGCCGATCGGCGCGCTGCTCATGTTCCTGGTGTGGGGAGGAGCGCTGATCCTGGCGTACGCCCTGATCTACGACGGCCTGCGCGGCGAGATTCGCCCCGTGCCGGGCGACTTCCTCGAGTCGCTGTATTTCTCCGCCACCACGCTAGTGCCGCTGAGCTATGGCGACTTCGTGCCCATCGGCTACGTCGCCAGGATCTTCACCATCAGCGAGAGCGCCACGGGCGTTGCCGTCGCCGCGCTCGCGATCACGCTGCTGTTCTCGCTGTACGACTCGTTCCAGAGGCGGGAGGAGCTGGTGGTCGCGCTTGACGCGCTGGCGGGTGCGCCGCCCTCGGGGCTGCAGATCCTCGAGACCTCGGCCGAGCTCGGGATGCGCGACCAGCTCTCGAAGACCTTCGACGACTGGCGCGCGTGGACGGCGATGGTCCTGGAAAGCCACCTGGCCTATCCGCTGCTGTTCTACTTCCGCTCGAGTCACGACAACGAGGCGTGGCTCAACTCGTTCGGTGCGGTGATGGACGCGGCCAACCTCGTGATGAGCACCGTAGACGGTGAAGCCGTCGGCTCGGCGCGGCTGATGCTCACCGTCGGCAATCACCTCGTCGAGGACATGTCGTGGAACTTCGGCTACGACAAGGATGAGGAGGTCGGCGTCGAGCACGACGAGTTCGTGGCCGCCATCCAGAGGCTCGAGCACGCCGGCTACACCTGCCGCGATATCGAGGCCGCGTGGCAGAAGTTCTCCAAGATCCGGCTGAAGTACGCCTATGTGCTGAACCAGTCGGCGCGACGCTTCGCGATCATCCCCGCCACCTGGATCAGCGACCGCTCGTACATCCCGCACCGGGGCCGGCGGCGGGCGCGGGTGGGCTGACGCAAGTGAGGGTCGTCTCGCTGCTGCCGAGCGCCACCGAAACCCTCTTCGCGCTTGGGCTCGGTGACCGGATCGTGGCCGTGACCCATGAGTGCGACCACCCGCCCGAGGCCATGCGCCTGCCGGTGGTCACGCGCTCGGTCTTCGACTTCGCGCGCTCGTCGAGCGGCGACATCGAGGCCGAGGTCGCGGGCGCCGCCGCCCGCGGCGAATCGCTCTACGAGGTCGACGTCGACGCCATTCGCGACCTCAAGCCCGATCTGGTCGTGGCGCAGGACGTGTGCCGCGTCTGCGCGGTCACGGCCGGCCAGGTGGCGGACGAGCTGGCGCCGATCCCCGTGCTGCGGCAGCACCCGCACACGTTCGAGGACGTGATGCGGGACATGGTCGAGCTGGCGGACGCTTGCGGCGCGGAGGCCACGCCGCTCATGGCCTCGCTGCGGGAGCGGGTGGACGCCGCGGCGGAACGGGTGTCGCGACTGTCCCCGGTGCGGGGCGTGTTCCTCGAATGGCTCGACCCTCCATACCCGGCGGGACACTGGACGCCCGACCTGCTCCGCCTGGCCGGGATCGAGGATCCGCTCGCGCGCGGCGGGCGGCCCTCGGTCGCGGTCACATGGGATGAAGTCCGAGCCGCCAGGCCGGCGCTGCTCGTGCTGGCGCCGTGCGGCTGGGGGCGGGAGCGGGCGGAGCGGGAGGCCGAGGCGCTCAAGGGCCAGGTCGACTCGGTCGGAGCCGAGCAGGTCGCGGTGCTCGACGGGTCGGCGTACTTCAACCGTCCCGGTCCGCGCCTGGTCGACTCGCTGGAGTTGCTCGTCGACATCCGGACGGCACACGCCGTAAACCGTTCTTAATAGCTCCCAATATTTCGACGCTGAATTCGGCAGACATTAGTACCCGGCCGGCGGCATGATTGCCTTCGGGGTGAGACAGGGCGGGCGCGGGACCGGCGGTGGCGCTGCTGCGGGCCGCCACCGGTCCGCTTCATCGGGCGCGGGTCGGGTGGAACCGATCAGCGTGGGCTGCACCACGTGTGGCCGGCAGCCGACCACGACGCTGGTCTTCCATGCCGGCCGGCTGTACTGCAGCACCGGCTGCGTGAGCTCCGCCGAGCTGGCGGTTCCGGGCCTGTTCCTGGGCTGAGCTCCGGTTAGTCCGGTCTGTCGAGCACGTCGGTGATGAGCTCGGCCTGCTGCATCAGGTGGCGCGGAGCCAGGAAGTGACGGCCGATGCGACGCCGGGCCGCGGCGCCGAGCTCGCGGGCCATCGTCTCGTCCTGGAGAACCGTCACCACGGCCCGCCCGAGCGACGCGAGGTCGCGCGGGTCGTCGATCAACACGCCACTCCTGCCGTCCTCGATCTGGTCCTCGATCCCGCCCACGCGGCTGGCCACGAGCGGCCGGCTCTTCCACATCGCCTCGGCGACCGTCAGTCCGAACCCCTCGGCCAGGCTCTTCTGCACCACTACGTCGGCGCGCCGCTGCAGGGCGTTGACGAGCGCGGCGTTCTCCTCTTCGTCCTCCATCGGCAGCTGCGCGAGGTGCACTCGATCGCGGATCGACGCCGGCAGCGACTCGCGGCGGGCGCGCAGCTCTTGGAGGATCTCGGGCTGCTCGGGGTCGTCTGACACCGAGGTCGCGGACGGACCCGCGATCACCAGGTGCGCCGCCGTCGAACCGGAGATGTGGGCCGCGAACCCGTCGACCACGCCAGTCGGATCTTTGAGGCGGTCCCAGCGTGAGACCTGCACGATCAGCTGCGTGTCCGGCGCCAACCCGCCCTCGGGCAGCCCGGACACGCGTCGGGTGATGCGTCCGCGCGTCCCGTCCGAGCGCAGGAACGTCGCGTCGCCGTTCGTGCCCTGGAGAACGCCGCCATCGCGCAGAAGGCCGATGACCGTCGGGCCGTCGAGCTCCTGGTTCTTGACCGTGAACGCGTCGATCGACGGCGCAACGATTCGCACGCGCGACTCGTCGAGTCCATCCCACACGTACTTACGGCGCGAGAACACGACCGCCGCCGCGCTCGACAGATAGCCGCGGAGAAACGACCACGCCGCGCGCCCCGCGTCGTTGGGCTCGTCGACTCCGACATGGCACCGCCAGACGACCGTGCATCCGGCGTTGGCCAGCGCCGGCGCCATGCCGACGGTTTGCGGATCGTGGAGCAGGGCGACGTCGCCCGGGCGCGCGACCTCGAGGAGCGCGGCGGCGTTGGCGGCCTCCGACTCCTCGTACGTCCTGCGTTCGCCGGCGGTCAAGCCCTGACCGTCAGGGTCCACGCCGTGCAGCAGCGTGTGGAGCTTCTTGGTCACGGCGAAGAACTCGGGAGGACCCTGGACCACGACCCAGCGAGCGTCGATCCCAGCACCCCGGTCGTACGGGATCAGGGCGTTGAGCAGCTCCGCGACCCCGCCGCCTCGGGCGGTCGAGTTCACGTTCCAAACGACGCGGCCTCGAAGCCGCGCCGCCGCCCGCGTCATCGCCTGGTCGAACTCGTTCCAGACCTCCGGCTCGAGCAGAGGGCGGTAGCGGTCCGACGGCGCCGCGCCGAGCTCGACGGCCGTCAACTTGGAGTCGGCCAACGCTATGTAAACGCGGCGACACGGCTGCAGCACCGGAGCAATCCGTCAGGCCTGCTGGTTCCTCCGGCCGGCGGAGGGCAACCTCGTGGTCAGCAGCGCGGCCGCCAGCGAGACGGCGGCACTGGTGATCAGCACGAGGTTCAGGCTCTCGCGTACGAGCACGGCGCCGATCACGCCGCCGATGATCGAAGCGAAGTAGATCGGCAGGAGCACCAGGTTGAGGGTGGTGGCGCGCCGCTCCTCCGGCACCGCCGTCGCCAGCAGCGAGAACACCATCGAGATCGCGGTCGCGGCTGCGGCCCCGAGGACGGTCGATCCCACGGCCAGCCAGAGGAAATTCGGGGCCCACGCCAGCTCGGCGAGGCTTGCCGCGGCAAGGGCGCCGGCGGCGATCAGCACCACCTTGAAACCGATTCGGTCGCCCGCCGCACCAGCGGCCGGTGAAAGCAGGGCTCCAACAACCGCGGTCGCGCCGAAGATGAGCCCGATGTCGCCTGCCGTCCCATGCAGCCGCACGACGAGCAGCGGCAGGAACGGGTTGGCCATCGAGTACGCGAAGTACACGATGCCGAACACACCGAACACCGCGAGCGTGATGGGGGTGGTGAGCGTCAGCCGCACCGCCTGCACGGCTTGGGTCACAGCCGACCCGGTCGGGCCGACGGTCCGCCGCGCCTCGCGCGCGAACGCCAGGATCACCAATCCGGCCACGAGCGAGATGGCCGAATCGAGAAGGAACAGCGTGTGGAGGTTCAGGAACCCGTGGTCGACGACCCATCCGCCAACAGCGGGCCCCAGCGCGAATCCCAACTAAGGCGATATCCCGAACAGCGAGATCGCGAAGCCGACACGACCGGCCGGCGCGGCCGCGCGCAGCGCCGTCAGCATCACGCCGGTGTTGCCGAGCTGGAACCCGACGAGCAGCAGCGCGAATCCCGCCTCCCACCGGTTCTGCGACAGCCAGAGCCCGGCGAACACGACCATCTCCACGAAGGCGCTGCGGGCGATGACCGGGATCCGGCCGTAGCGCTCGGCCCACACGCCCCAGAACGGAACGAGCGGCAGCCCGAACACGAAGAACGTCGCGTTGAGGTAGCCGGTCCACGCAGGAACCTCGGCGGGAGGCACACCGACCGTGCCCAGGTAGAGCGGCAGGAACCTGAAAACGTGCGCCACGGAGAAGGCTTCTATCGTCGAAGCGATTCCGAAGACCACGAGGAGGGTCACCCATCCCGAAGCTCCGTGCTCTGCCTTCGTCGTCGTGCCCGCGGCCATGGCAGCGGACTATAGGACCGGCCGTCGCGGTTAGGTTTTGAGTGCGGCCGGCAGTGGCATAGGTGAGGCAATGAAACTGGAAGGCATACATCACGTCAGCTCGATCACCGGCGACGCGCAGGCGAACGTCGACTTCTACGCGGGACAGCTCGGCCTTCGCCTGGTCAAGAAGACCGTGAACCAGGACGATCCCACCGTCTATCACCTCTTCTACGGCGACGACGCGGGCAGCCCGGGGATGGATCTGACGTTCTTCGAGTACCCGGGCGCGGCGCCAGGGCGCGCCGGCCAGGGGATGATCCACCGCATCGTTCTGCGGGTCGGCTCCGAAGCCGCGCTCGACTTCTGGCAGCGGCGCCTGGGCGGTGAGCGCAGGTCGCCGGCCTCGCTGCTCTTCTCAGATCCCGAAGGCCTTGGGCTGGAGCTGCGGGTGGTCGAGACCTCCGACGCTCCGCTGACGGCATCGCATCCCGACATCCCGGAGCACTTCGCGATCCAGGGGTTCGAAGAGGTGCGCGCCTACACGGCAGACCCCGATCGCAGCCGCGGTCTTTTCGAGGAGGCGCTGGGTTTCGAGAAGGACGGTGGCATGTCGTGGGCCGTTCGCGGCGAGCGCCGCGCCGGCCGGTACGTCTTCGACCCCGCGCCCGCCGAGCGTGGCGTGCCCGGCGCGGGCACGGTGCACCACGTCGCGTGGGCGTCGCGGGATGACGAGCAGGTCGCGTGGCGGGAGCGCGTGATCCGCGGCGGGGCGAGGCCGACGCCCGTGATCGACCGCTTCTGGTTCAAGTCGGTCTACTTCCGCGAGCCGAGCGGCGTGCTCTTCGAGATCGCGACCATGGGTCCGGGTTTCGCGGTCGACGAGGACCCCGCGCATCTCGGAGAGAAGCTGGTCCTGCCTCCACGATTCGAAGCGCTGCGCGAGCAGCTGGAGCACACGCTGACGCCGATCCACGCGCCCGCGGGCGCGCGCAGCTGAGCCTGCCTAGGCCGCCGGAACTCCTGGTGGCGCCGGGGGCGCCATGGGGGCGGCTTGCATGCGCTCGAACCACGCGGCCACGCCGGCCTGGATCGAGAACGCGTAGATGGCCGTGAAGAAAAAGCCGATGCAGCAGGCGATGATGCCGACCCCGGCGATCAGGCCGGCCACGAAGATGACCAGCCCGCCGATCACGCTGTTGGTGACATTGCGTGTCGCGTACTGCCACACCCGGCCCACGTCGAGCCCGCCGCCGAAGCCGCCGTGGAAGGTCAGGACGATCAGCGAGGGGAGCAGGAAATCGAGGAAGAGGCTGGCGAGAAAGCTCCACAGCGAGCCCAGCCCGGACAGCGGCGAGCTCGAATAGTAGGGGTAGCCGTTGCTGGAGGCGTTCCTGATCGCCGCCGTGCTGGCGGCGCCGATCCCGTCGAGGATCCAGGCCGGGATGTTCAAGACGATGGCGTAGATGACGTACACGCCGAAAAGGGCGATGCCGCGCTCGAGGTGGAAGCCCGCCGGCGGCAGCTCGTTGCGACCGGCGCGCGCGTTCTCGAAGGCCATCATCAGCCACCCGACCGCGGCGATCCAGCCGACGATCGGGATGATCAGGATGAGCCCCTGCACCACCACCTTGCCGAGCCAGCTGGGGTCCCGAAACGCCCATCCGAACGCATCGCCGACGCTGTTCATCAGCGCGGAGTCTAGCCGTCCAGCGGGCGGTTGGCCAGAGCGCCGCGAGAGTTGACCGCCCCACCACCCGCCCTTAACCTGGGTTTGCTTTCATCGGGCGTAACCACGTCGGTCCAGCCTTGCTCTAGGGGGGTATTTCCATGAGGCTGATGCGTCTCGCTGTCGGCATGCTGGCGTTGGCGGGTGTGGCCTTGATGTCGACACCGGTCATCGGCTCGGCGACACCTCTCGTCTCCCAGATCCCGCCCTACCAGCACATCGTCGAGATCATGATGGAGAACCAGTCTTACGGCACGATCATCGGCAATCCGCTGGCTCCGAACCTCAACGCTCTGGCCAATCAGTACGGCCTGGCAACCAACTATTTCGGCGTCACTCATCCCAGCGAACCCAACTACGTCGCGTCGGCCGGCGGCAGCTTCTTCGGGATTCAGGACGACAACCAGTTCTACTGCACCGCCGCCATCGCGGCCACCGAACCATCGTCGTGGCACTGCGCCGGCACCACGGTCGACCACACGGTCAGCGCGCCGAACATCGCCGATCAGCTGACCGCCTCCGGCAAGACCTGGAAGGGCTACTTCCAGAGCCTGCCCGCGATCACTGGGCCTGTGATCAAGCTCGGCCCCGACGCCAACGGGCCGTACACCTTCAAAGCCCCAAGCGCCTTCAACGCCCTGTACGCCTCCAAGCACAACCCCTTCATCAACTTCACCGGGACGCAGGACGCGCTGGCCAGCATGGTGCCCGACACGCAGCTGGCGACGGACCTGGCCGGCAACACCCTGCCCAACTTCAGCCTGGTGGTGCCCAACCAGTGCAACGACATGCACGGCACCGGCGGATGCGGTACGACCTCGCTGATCGCACTCGGTGACTCGTATGTCGCCGCCACCGTCAACGAGATCATGTCCTCGGCGGTCTGGCAGCGCGGCGACGCCAACAACGCCATCGTGATCACCTGGGACGAGGACGACTTCTCCGACCAGGGTCAGCCCGGGACGGGCTGCTGCGGCGCCGACCCGGGGGGCGGTCACGTGGTGACGATCGTGATCAGGAACCACCCGTCCGATTCCGGAACCCACGTTGTGGACAGCACCGCGTACAACCACTACTCGCTGCTGAAGACCATGGAGGTCGCTCTCCGGCTGCCCTGCCTGGCGCACGCGTGCGACAGCATCGTGCCGGCGATGACCCCGCTGTTCGGGGAGGCGTGATCACCCGATCTCGTTAGGCACGGCCCGGCTTCCGCGCCGCGTGGTGGCGCGGAGCCGGTGCCCGCCGTGCGTTTTACGTAGCTTTACTTGGATGACGCGCACGTCGGACGGGCGGTGGATCCGGCGCTTCTTCGGCGGCCTGCTCGCGATCATCGGTTGCTTCGACGTCATCGGCTCGCTGACCGCGCATCACCCGCTGCGCAGCCAGGTGCTCGAGTCGCTGCTGCCGGCGGACGTGAGCTTCGGCGGCCGCACGGGCACGGTCATCGCCGGCCTGGCGCTCCTGCTGCTGGCGTTCGGCGTCGCGCGGGGCCGGCGAGCCGCATGGCAGCTGACGATGATCGCCCTCGTCGCGTCGGTGATCTTCCACGTGGTCAAGGACCTCGACATCGAGGAGGCGGCCCTCGCCGCCTGGGTCGCCGGGGGGCTCTGGTGGATGCGCCGGCACTTCCGCGCCGCGTCTGACGTCGCGAGCATGCGGCGCGGGGTCGCGATCCTGTTCGCGGGCGTCCTGCTCGCGGCCGCCTACGGCATCGCCGGCGTCTGGCTGCTGCGCACCGAGCTCCGCCCCGGGTTTGAGCTGCCGCGCGCGGTCCTGAACCTGGTGCGATCGCTCGCGCAGCAGTCGGCGGCCTACGACGCGCTGACGGATCGCGCCGCGTGGTTCCTGGGCTCTCTGCCGTGGATCGCTTACGGCCTCGTGATGCTGGGTCTGCTGCTCCTGCTGCGGCCGGTCGTCGCGCCCGCGGCCGGCGCGGCGGAGCGCGAGCGCCTGCGTGCCGTCATCGAGAGGTGGGGATGGAACCCGATCAGCCACCTGGCGCTGGACGGCCCGCTGAGCCATTTCTGGATCGACGACGAGAGCTGCATCGCGTACAGGGTTCGGGGCACCTCCGCGATCGCCCTCGGCGATCCGATAGCGCCGCCGGATCGCCGTGAGGAATCGGTGCAGCGATTCGTGCGCTACTGCGACGAACAGGGATGGAACTGCGCGTTCTACGCCATCGCGGAGGCCGGGCCGTATCGCGCGCAGGGTTTCACGCTCGTGCCGATCGGCTCCGACGCGATCGTCAGCACCGCCGGGTTCGATCTGAAGGGCCGGCGCCGGGCATCGATCCGGTACGCCGTGAGGCACTGCGAGCGCCTCGGCCTCACTTTCCGATTCATCTCCGGTCCGGACGCGCTGGCGTCGCACGCCCAGCAGATCTCCGAGGTGTCGGGCGCGTGGCTCGGGGGCGGCAAGGGCCCGGAGCTTGGGTTCAGCCTCGGCGGACTGACGACGCTGCGCGATCCGGACGTCACCGTCGGCCTCGCGCTCGACCCCGGCGGCGTGCTGCACGGGTTCGTCAGCTGGCTGCCGGTCCCGGCGCGGAAGGCGTGGACGCTCGACCTGATGCGGCGGCGCCCCGACGGTGTGCCTGGAGTGATGGAGGCGCTGATCGCGGCCTCGATTCAAGAGGCCGCGGCGCGCGGCATCGGCGAGGTGAGCCTCGGCCTCGCGCCTCTGAGCCTCGAGGGGGCGTCCGGCGACCGCGCCTACCGCGCGCTGAAGGACGTGTATGCGGGCATCGACCGCTTTCGTCGCAGCCGCAGCCTGCGTCACTTCAAGGCGAAATTCCTGCCGGAGTGGGAGGGCCGGTACGTGGCGGTGTCGAGCGCGCCGGCCGTACCTGAGGTCCTGCTGGCGCTGCTCCTGGTGCACCTGCCGCCGACCTCGTGGCTGGCGCTGCGCCTGCGCGCGCTCGCGCCGCGGCGGCGGCGGCCACAGAGTCATCGCTGGGTTGGGGCCGGCTGAGCCTTACTCTATTCAGCGTCGATATGCGGGCCTACATGTTCATCAACGCGATGCGGGGCCAGTCGCTGGGGCTGATCAAGGCCATCCGGTCGGTCGAAGGCGTGACCGGCGCGGACGCCATCACCGGCGACTACGACATAGTCGCGTCGGTCGAGGCGAAAGACCTCACCGAGCTGCGGCAGACCATGGCCGGCGTGCAGTCGATGGACGGGATTCTGAAGACGACCACCTGCATGGTCCTCTCCGACTAAGATATGCGGACCTTGACGCTCTTCTCCGGACTGCTTCTTACGTAGGCGAGCACCCAGTGGGTGCTCGCGAAAAGACCTCCTGCGGTCGCGTGGACCCGGGAGGTCTTTCATTTATCCCCCCAAAACGGAGGCCCGCCACATGAAGAAGATGCCGACCAGAAAGTACCGGCCCTACCCGCCGGTGGACCTGCCGGACCGCAGGTGGCCGGAGCGCGCCATCACCAAGGCGCCGGTCTGGTGCAGCGTCGACCTGCGCGACGGTAACCAGGCGCTCATCGACCCGATGGACGTCACCCGCAAGCGCCGCCTCTTCGAGCTCCTCGTGCGCATGGGCTTCAAGGAGATCGAGGTGGGCTTTCCGTCCTCGTCGCAGCCGGACTTCAACTTCGTCCGCCTGCTGATCGAGGAGGACCTGATCCCGGCGGACGTGACCATCCAGGTCCTGACCCAGGCGCGTGACGAGCTGATCGAGCGCACCTTCGAGAGCCTGGCGGGCGCTCGGAAGGTGATCGTCCACCTCTACAACTCCACCTCGACCCTGCAGCGCCGTGTCGTCTTCGGCCTGGACAAAGAAGGCATCACCGGCATCGCCGTGCGCGGCGCCGAGCTGATCAAGCGGCTGGCCTCCGACCATCGCGGCACCGAGTTCGTCTTCGAGTACTCGCCGGAGAGCTTCACCGGCACCGAGCTCGACTACGCCAAGCAGATCTGCGAGGCGGTCATGGACGTCTGGCGGCCGACGCCCGAGCACAAGGTGATCCTCAACCTGCCGGCCACGGTGGAGATGAGCACGCCGAACATCTACGCCGACCAGATCGAGTGGTGCGACCGCAACTTCCGTGACCGCGACAGCTTCATCCTCAGCGTCCACCCCCACAACGACCGAGGCAGCGCCGTGGCCGCCACCGAGCTGGCGATGCTGGCCGGCGCGGAGCGCGTAGAGGGCACCCTGTTCGGCAACGGCGAGCGCACCGGCAACGTCGACCTGGTCACTCTGGCGATGAACCTGTTCACCCAGGGCGTCGACCCGGGCCTGGACATCACCAACATCGACGAGCTGAGGCGCGTGGTCGAGGCGTGCAACCAGCTGCCCATCCATCCGCGCCACCCGTATGTCGGCGAGCTGGTCTACACCGCCTTCTCCGGATCGCACCAGGACGCGATCAAAAAGGGGATGGAGGCGCGTGCGGCCTCCAACAGCGAGATCTGGGAGGTGCCCTACCTGCCGATCGACCCGCACGACGTGGGCCGCACCTATGAGGCGATCATCCGCGTCAACAGCCAGTCGGGCAAGGGCGGGGTCGCCTACATCCTCAAGAACGACTACCACCTGGACCTGCCGCGCCGGCTCCAGATCGAGTTCATGCGGGTGATCCAGGAGATCACCGACGTCACCGGCAAGGAGATCACCCCGCCGGAGATCTGGAACGCCTTCGAGTCGACCTACCTCGCGCCGGCCGACGGGCTGCAGCTGCTCGAGCACGACACCAGCGACCACGCCGGCGGCGCCGGCGCCGACCGGACCCGGCTCCAGGCGCTCGTGAGGGTGGCGGGCGAGCCGCAGACGATCTCCGGGAAGGGCAACGGCCCGATCGCGGCCTTCACCGACGCCCTGGCGCGAGAGTGCGGCATCGAGATCCGGGTCGTGGACTACGTCGAGCACGCCGTCGGCGCGGGGGCCGACGCGACCGCCGTCGCCTACGTCGAGGCCACCGGCCAGGGCGTGGGCGCGCTGTGGGGCGTGGGCATGAGCCCGAACATCCTCACCGCCTCACTCCGGGCGGTGGTCAGCGCCGTGAACCGCATCCAGGCCAAGAGTTTGTTGTCCATCCACAAGACCGAGGCGGCGACGAAGCTGTAGGATGCGGGTTCCAATGTCGCGCCACCTCCTCGTAGCGGTACTCCTCATCGACCTCCGCAGGGGGGCTGTCGCGACCTAGCCGGCAAGCTGGAACGAGACGCCAAGGCCCCTGCGAGAAGCGGGGGCCTTTTCTTTGTCCGCCCAAAGAAATTTCAAGGAGAGACCAGAAGTGAGCACAGCCGTCCGACCGATCACCAAAACGGAGCTGGACCGGTCCAGCGGCAACTTCGCGCTCATCGACACCCTGCGCAGGTGGGGCGTCACGTTCTTCTCCGGCGTCAACGGCGGCGGGCTCATCCACGTCACCAAGCACCTCGAGCCGTACCTCGGCGTCCGGCACTCGGGCGACGCCGTTCCCCGCATGCAGACGATGGGCGAGTACGTCGCCGGGTTCGTGCCGCTCGGTTACTACCTCGCGTCAGGCCGGGTCGCCGGCTGTCTGACCACGACCGGCGCCGCGACGAAGCTCGGGTCTTCTGGGATCACGGACGCCAAGCTGCACAACATCCCGGCGGTCTACATCGTCGCCCTCAACTCGACGCTGTCCATCGGCCGTTCGCCGCTGCAGGACGTGTCCGAGCACGGCATGAACATCGTCCCCCAGCTGCGCGCCGAGCTCGGCGACGCGTGCATCGTGATCGACGACATCAGCAAGCTCGGCGACCAGCTCGAGCTCGCGCAGTCGATCCTCGCCGAGTCGAAGCCTGTGGCGATCGCGTTCCACCCGGACGTCCTTTCCCAGAACGTCGAGGTCGACGTTCCGCGACGCGAGCGGCCGCGCCTCCTCGACCAGATCGACGCCGATCGCTTCATCAACGAGTTCCCGGAGATCTCCCGCGGGCGGCGCGTGATCATCTACGCCGGCGCCGAGGCGGCGCGTTGCCCCGGCATCACCGAGCTCACGACGCGGCTGTCGGAGCTGCTGCAGGCGCCGACCGTCTGGTCGGTGAACGGGGCGAACGCCATATCGCCAGACAACCGCTACGGGTTCGGCTACATCTCCTTCGGCGGGAACGACGAGGCGATGAAGCTGTGGCGGTCGATGAAGTCCGACGACATCGTGATCTCACTCGGTTTCGACTCGGGCGAGTACTCGCTGAACCTCGGTTCCATCCCCGCCGGCCACGTGTGGCACTTCACCTCGTGGAACGAACCCTACGGACACATCGAGGGCGACTTCCGGCATCGCGTCGACGGCGACTACCGCGTGGTGCGGGGCGACATCGAGCAGACGCTCGAGTACGTGCTGCCGCGGCTCAAGGACAAGATCAGCGGCCGCCCGCACGTCGACCTACCCAAGAACCTGAACACGCGCACCATCTCGCGCGACGTGCGGCCCGGGTGCGTCGACGCGGTCGAGTTCTACGGCGAGCTGCACCGGTCGTGGCGGCCGCACAGCATCGGCTTCGACGACGTCTGCACGGCCTACAAGGACCGGCAGTATGTGGCCCAGCGGCCGCATCCGTCGATTCCTTTCCACACCGTGCACGACGGGTCGGCGATGGGCGGCGCGTTCGGCCTGGGCGTCGGCGCCCGCGCGGCGGACCCGTCGCTGCACACGTTCGTCTTCTCGGGAGACGGCTGCTGGCGCCTCTACGGCGGCGCGCTGGCCGAGGCCGCGAACCTCGGGATGAACCTCTTCATCATCAACAACGGCCGCTACGCGATCGTCGACAAGGGCCTCGAGGTCGTCATTCCCGACTGGGAGAAGGAGCGCTACCACGGCGTCCTGCCGAACATCGACTTCGTGGCCGCGGCCAAGGCGCACGGCTGGGACGGGTACCGCCTGCGTCCCGACCTGGGCAACCTCGACGACATCCTGGAGGCGTGCTACGCGGCCAAGGGCCAATCGATCCTGGTCGACGTGCCCATCGACGCCGACCAGGTGATCGGGCTCAACCCGCGGCTGTACAACCTGACGACGGATACGTACCTGTAAACCTGGTTTGCATGCAATTCCGGGCCTCCTGACCCGGATAACGTGCCGTTTGCATGCAAACCCCGTGGCTCAGGGAGTCAGTGACCCGCGAACGAGGCTCACGACTGCCTCCGGCGCGCCGTAGATGTCGCCCGCAGTGAAACGAAGGAGGCGGACACCAGCGCGGAGGAGGCGGTTCTGGCGCCGGTTGTCTTCAGCGAGAGACCGCCGGTGGACGCCACCGTCATATTCGAGCCCCAGGCGCTGCGCCCTGTAGAAAAGGTCTGGGCGCCCAGCAAACTTTCCCGATGAGTCGTAGATCGCGACCTGCGCCTCTGGCCTGGGCAGACCAGCGAGCACAAGGAGCATGCGAAGGCGCGTTTCCATCGCTGATTCCGAACACGGCTCCATATGGTTCACGACCCGGCGCAGCTTGGCCACCCCGTACAGGCCGCTCGACTCCGACACGTACCTTCGTAGGGAGTCCGGTGCGATGACACCCGCGTGAAGTGCCATGTCGGTCATTACCACGGCCTCAGTGAGCTCGCGACGAATGGCAACATCTCGAAGCGTCCGCAGAATCGATGTCGCGCGAAGCCCGCGGAGCTCAACTACCTCGTCGTCGGCGAGTGCTGAGCGCCTGAGCGCCATGCCCGTGCGTGCGGCCTGGTGTCCATCGTTGGGCACCGTGACGTCAATCGGATCGCACGGCGAGACGTCCAGGCCATGCAGCCACGCGGCGGTCGCGCCGGAAAAGACCGCCGATGCCGGCAGCCGGCGGAGCGCCAACTCGAGCTTGGCTCGCGGCGTCTGAACCATCCACGCAGAATCCGGCGTGGGTACCCCGGTCGGGAACTCTGCTTGTTGAGGTCGACCGCTAGCTGACGGCGATGTCCACCGCTGGGCGCATCTCGCTCAGCTGGTGCAGCACCTCGTGCACGGGATGGGCGAGGAAGTTCTCGGGCGGCTCGTCCGGCGTCTCGTCCCTCGATGCGAGCGACGGAAACGCAACCTGCTCGAGCATCGCCTGGAACCGCGGGCCCCACTTGCGCGTGCCCAGCCGGGCGGTGGTCGAGCAGTTGTCGACCATGTAGGCGACACCGCGCGCGTGCATGTACGGCAGCAGCGAATCGACCGCCTCGATGATCGACTCGTTGGCGATCTCCGAGTACGGGTGGCCGTGCTCGACCAGGATGTCGACCTGCGCCATCATCGCGCCGACGAACGTGCCGGCGGTGAAGCCGTCGATCCCGGGCGCCGCGCGGCCGCGCTGCTTGCGCACCGCCGACCCCGCCGTCCACATCGGCGACCCTTCGACGTTCGTCATCGGGTAGTCGCGAAAGCGCGCCGCCGCCATCACGACGCTGCGTATCTCGTTGCCGCTCGTGACCTCGTCGTAGAGCTCCGCCATCACGCCCTTGAAGGCCGCGTACGTCGAGTCGTAGGCGCGGCGGAAGTCGCGGCGCGAGCCGGCGTCGAGCTGCTCGTCGACGCCGATCATGCCCTGGCGGGAGATGGTCTCGCGGATCGGCCCGGTCAGCGACTCGCACGCGCGCGTGAACGCCTCCTCGGGGCTCGCGCCCTCGTCGAGGTAGCGGTGGTACAGGGCCTCCACGATCCCGTGCACCGCGCCGAGCAGGATGGCGCGCTCGCCGAACAGGTCGGACACGACCTCGGACTTCAGCGTCGTCTTGAACGTGTACGGAGCGCCGAGCGCGACCGACCAGCCGAGCGCGATGTCGGTCGCCCGCCCGTCGAGGTCCTGCTCGACCGCGAAGCTCGTGTTGATGCCCGCGCCGTTCACCTCCCGGCCCTGCTCGTACAGCCGGCGCACGGACGGCCCCATGCCCTTCGGGCACACGGCGATGACGTTGACATCGGGAGGAAACGCACCGCCGACCGTCTCGAGGTAACCGAGCAGGAAGCCGTGCGACAGGCCCAGCGTCGAGCCCGGCTTCAGGGCTTTGAAGATCTCGGGGTAGAGCTGCGCCTGCGCCGCGTCCGAGATGAGAAGGATGGTCAGGTCGGACCCACGCACGACCTCGAACATCTCGCCGAGCGTCGCATTGTCTTCCGAGAATCCCGCGGCTCGCGCTTCGGCGAACGATTCCGAGCCCGACCGCAGCCCAACGGCCACGCGGATGCCGGAGCCGGCCAGCGACTCGCGCAGGTTCTGCGCTTGCGCGGGGCCCTGCGAGCCCCAGCCGATGACGCCGATCTGCTCGATGCCGGCGAACGCCCTCGGCAGCAGCTTGAACAGGTGCCGGCCGCCGCGCAGGAAGCTTTCCTGCACGCCGTCGAGCTCGATCGTCTCGACCGCGAAAACCGAAGACTCGAAGAGATTCGGCGTCCTCATTCGGCCGCCGGGTAGCTGCCGAACAGCTTGACTTCCTGCGCCTCGGATTCCAGGGCCGCGAGCGCGTCGGTCGCGGCCGCGGTGTCGCCGATCTCGAAGTCCAGGTAGAAGCGGTACTGCCACGGCCGGTTGGGCACCGGCCGCGAGTCGAGTCGCGTGAGGTTGAGCCCGCGCTCGGAGAAGCAGCGCAGCGCGCTCACCAGGCTCCCGGGCTTGTGCGCGCCGATGAAGGCGAGCGATGCCTTAGTGAGGCCTGCGCTCGGGCGCACGGCGGCGCCGCGGTCGACGATCACGAAGCGCGTCTGGTTCGAATCGTCGTCCTGGATGCCCTCGGCGAGGATCTTCAGGCCGTAGCGCTTGGCCGCGGCCGCGCTCGCGATCGCCGCGCTGCCCATCACCATGCCTTCGGCCACCGCGCGCGCCGCGCCCGCGGTGTCGTGGAACGAGACGGCCTGGATGCTGCGCGCCTCGAGGAACCGCCGGCACTGCAGCAGCGCCTGCGGATGGGAGAGCGCCCGCACGACCGGCTCGCCGCGGCCCAGCAGGCAGTGGCGGACCGGGTGGATGACCTCGCCGCTGACCCGCACGCCCTGGCGCTCCCACAGGAGGTCGTTGACCTCCTGAACGATGCCTCCCAGCGAGTTCTCCACCGGCAGCACGGCGGCGTCGACCTCCCGCGACCCGAGCGCGTCGAAGGCGCGGGTGAAGGTCGGAAATCCGATCGTGGTCGCTGCCGGGAGCACGGCGAGCGCGGCCTCTTCCGAGTAGGCGCCGGGCTCGCCCTGGAAGCCGACGCGCGACCAGCCAGGATGGGGTTCCACGCGGGCAATCCTAGCCACGGCGCAGGCGCCACCGCCTGTGGATCCCCAACAACCCGCGCCGGCCGGCTACGCCTCCGGGTGACGGTGGAGCGCGGTCCGCAGGTCGTCCAGGTGCCGGCGCTGGTGCTCGAGCATCTCCGCCATCGCCTCTCGCAGCGGCCTGCCGGCGAAAGCGCCGGCGTGGACGGGCTTGCTCAGGTCGAGGTCGGTCAGCGCCTCCACGAGCCGGGTCGTGCCCACGTCGAACTCGGCCAGCAGGTCCTGCGGGCTGGTGCCGGCGCGCTTGCGAAGCTGGGAGGCATTCCAGCGGTCCGCGTCGAACGGCTCGGCTCGGGGTGGCGCGGGCTCCGTCGACGACGCCGCGACCCTGGCGAGCGCCGCCTCGCTGCTCGAAAGGTGCGCGAGAAGGTCGTGGCACGTCCATCCCTCGTAGCCGCCTCCGGCGGCCGCCGACCACTCGCCGTGGAGGGCGCGAACGATGCTCGCCAGCTCGATGAAGCCAGCCTCCAGCGAGCTCTCTGAAATCCCGTCAGCCATGGTCGGATACTAACGTTGAACGCATGCTGAGATCGATCGACCCGGCGACCGGCCAGGAGCTGGCCACCTACCCCGAGGCGGACGAAGCCGCGATCGAGGCCGCCATCGCGGAGGCGTGGAAGGTGCGCACCGGATGGCGCGACGCCGGGATCGAGCACCGCGCCCGCCTGCTGAAGGCCGTCGCCGGCGTGCTGCGAGCGGACAAGGCGCGCTACGGGTCGATCCTCACCGCCGAGATGGGCAAGCCGATCGTCGAGGCCGAGGCGGAGGTCGAGAAGTGCGCGTGGACGGCCGGCTGGATCGCCGACAACGCCGCCCGGCTCCTCGCCGACGAGCAGATCGACAGCTCCGCCAGCCGAAGCTACGTGCGCTACCTGCCGCTCGGCGTGGTGCTGGCCGTGATGCCCTGGAACTTCCCCTTCTGGCAGGTCTTTCGCGCGGGTCTGCCTGCGCTCGCGGCGGGCAACGTGATGCTCCTCAAGCACGCGTCGAACGTGCCCCAGTCCGCGCTGGCGATCGAAGAGGTGTTTCGGGAGGCGGGCCTGCCCGACGGCGTCTTCCAGACGCTGCTCGTCGGACCCAAAGCCGTCGACCGGATCATCAACGACCGACGGGTGGCGGGCGTGACCCTCACCGGCTCGGAGGCCGCGGGTGCGCACGTCGCGGAGACCGCCGGCAAAGCGCTCAAGAAGAGCGTGCTCGAGCTCGGCGGTTCAGATCCGTTCATCGTCCTGGCCGACGCGGACGTGGCTACCGCGGCGACCGTTGCGTGCCGGGCGCGCAACCAGAACAACGGCCAGAGCTGCATCGCGGCGAAGCGGTTCATCGTGGTCGACGAGGTGGCCGACGACTTCGAGAAGAGATTTGTGGCCGCGGTCGGCGCATTGAAGGTCGGCGACCCCATGGATCGCGGCAACCAGGTCGGCCCGCTCGCCCGCGCGGACCTCGTCGACGCGCTCGAGCGCCAGGTGCGCGAGTCCGTCGCCATGGGCGCGCGGGTCCTCACCGGCGGCAAGCGGCTTGACGGCAAGGGCAACTACTTCCAGCCGACGGTCCTCGGCGGCGTCACGCCGAAGATGCCCGTGTTCCGCGAAGAGTCCTTCGGGCCGGTCGCCGCGCTGATCCGCGTCAGGGACGCGGAGGAGGCGGTGCAGGTCGCGAACGACTCCGACTTCGGGCTCGGCTCCGCCATCTGGACGGCCGACGTCGAGAAGGCGCGCGAGATGGCGGGCCGCGTTGAGGCGGGCATGGTGTTCATCAACGGCATGGTCGCTTCCGACGCGCGGCTTCCTTTCGGCGGGGTCAAGCGATCGGGCTTCGGCCGGGAGCTTTCGGAGATCGGCATCCGCGAGTTCACCAACGCGCAGACCGTATGGATCGGGCCGGCGCGCACGTAGCCGAGCGGCGGATCGGCCTCATCGGCGCCGAAGCTCCGGCGCGGGCTTCACAGGCCGCAGCTCGGCTCAGGCTGTAGACATGCTCGCGGCCGGCGCGCCGGGTCTCTTGGCGGACTTCTTCTCCGCGGCCACGAATTTGCGGGCCATGATCGAGTAGCTGTCCTTCACCGCATTCGCCGGATCGAGGCCGAGTTCGCGGGCAATGTCCGGGATCGTCTCCAGCGGGCCTTCGACCTCGACGAAGTGGCCGAAGTCGAGGCGGTCGAGGGTCACGTTGACGTTGCCCGCGACCCACACGGCGCGGTGCTTCCGGTAGATCACGAGCACCTGGAAGCCGAGCTGCGCGAGCAGGTCGAGCGTGGCGTGCGCGTTGTTCACCTCGATCTCCGTCTCTTCGCGCACCTTCACGCCGGCGAAGAACTTCGCCGCGCCCTTGGCGGTGAGCATCCCCCGCGGCCCGCCGTCCAGCACTCGCAGCCGCAGGGTCACGCGTCGCGTGGTCTTGCCCGGGCCGAGGAAGCGGTAGTTCTCCTCGTCGTACGTGCCCTCGAGCTTGTAGCCGAGCTTCTTCAGCGCGGTCCTGACGCGCGCATGGTCCTTCGGCCCGCCGACCCGGAACTTGAGCTCGGACTCGATGCTGCGGTCGCGGAGCTGGCGGTGATGGCGGCGTCGCGGCATGTCTAGTGGACTGTAACGGCCAGAGCTGGAGCAGGCCGAAGGCTCGAAGACCGGCGTTCCAGGCGGCCGGTGCCAAGGCGCGGGTGGCGAGAGGACGATGGCATCGGTAGATGCCTGAGGACGATCGCCGGGGCCCGCAACGCCGGCATCAGCGCCCGCATCCGGGTCCCCGCGGAATCCTCAGATTCCGTGGGGTGGTCAGGGCGCCCGGCCGTCAGGGACGTCGGATGCTCCAGATGTGGCCGGTACGGTCCACTAACGCGGAACTATGACTTTCACGCCGCTCGGTACGCGGCCGAGCTTGACCTCGCGGTCCTCGACCACGAAGTCCAAACGCTCGCCCGCGAAGTGCAGGCCGGTGACCTCGAGGCGCGTGAAGAGGGGCGTGGAAAGGGGCGCGATCCGAAGCCGGCGCTGCTTCGAGTCAACGTTGAGCCCGAGCAGCGTGCTGAGCAGCGAGAACACCGACGCCGCGGCCCAGTTCTGCGGGCTGCAGCTGGCGCGGTAGTCGTCCGGCAGCTCGCCGGGCTCCCGCGACGTGCCGCACCACAGCTCGGGAAGCCGGCGATCCGGAAACGCCATGCCGGCCTCGAGCACCATGCGCGCGAGCAGCTCGGCCTCGCGATCGCAGCCGGCGAGGCGCATGCCCGCCGCGGCGATCGCGCAGTCGTGAGGCCACACCGAACCGTTGTGATAGCTGCACGGGTCGTAGTTGACCGCGAGGTCGCCCAGCGTGCGCACGCCCCAACCGGACCACAGGTCTGGCTCCATCAGCCGGGTCGCGACGGCCTTCGCCCTTGCCGGCGGAAGGATCGAAGTCCACAGGCAGTGGCCGGGGTTGGAGGTGACGGCCTGCACCTGCCGGTGGTCGCCGTCGAGCGCCTGGGCGACGAACTTCTCGCGCGCCATCCAGAAGTCCTTGTTGAAGCGCCGGCGGACGTCCTCGGCGCGGGCCTTCAGCTCGGGCCGGCGCCGCGCCATGCCCAGCAGCGCCCGATACCAGTAGCCCTGCACCTCGCACAGGCCGGCGGGATTGCGGGCGAGACGGCCGTCGGTGTGCGTCAGCGAATCGTCCGAGTCCTTCCAGCCCTGGTTGCGCGCCCGGGCGCCGCGATAGTCGATCCAACCGTCGCCGTCGGTGTCGCCCCATTTCTCGCACCATTCGAGAGCGCGCTCGGCCGCGGGCAGCAGCTCTTCGAGCAGCGCGTCGTCGCCCGTCCAGTCGTGCGTCTCCACGAGCCCCACGACGAACAGCGCCGTGGCGTCAACCGTCCCGTACAGGATGTGTGGCCAGCCGCCGAGCTCGACAGCATCGCCGGTGCGCACCTCGTGGAGGATCTTGCCCGGCTGCTCCTCGGTCTCCGGATTGTCGACCTTGCCCTGGTGGAGGGCGAGAAATCTAAGCGCACCGCCCGCGATGCGTGGGTTCAGCGGCAGCGCGAACATCGACGTGAAGAGCGCGTCGCGCCCGAACGGAACCGCGAACCACGGCAGGCCGCCGGTGGGATAGATGCCGGTCGGATAGCGGTCGCAGAGCATGCGCATGTCGTCGCGGCTCTGCTCGATGAGCTCGTTGAGCGCGGGATTGTCGGTTTCGAAGTGCGCGCACTCGTGCGCCCAGGTGTCATAGATCTCGCGGATCTTCGCCGCGCCTTCGTCGAAGCCCGGCACTTCGATGCCGGCGCGGGGCAGGACGTGGACCTCGATGGTGAACGTCTCGCCCGCGGCCAGGTGCAGCGAGTGCTTCGAGCCCGCGGGCTCGATGACCACCTCGGTCAGTCGCCGGGAACCGTCGCCGTCGCGGATCAGCAGGCCGCGGCCCGACACGCCGAGCGCGCCGGGCGGCCGCGGCGGCAGGCGCACCAGGCCGCGGACCTCGAGCATGGCCGCGAAGTCGGCGCCGAACACGAGCTCGAGCTCGGCGGACTCGGGGCCTTCGCTCTGGTTGGTGACCTTGATGCGCTCGTGCAGCCCGCTGGCGAGGTACCGGTCGCGCGTGATGAGGAAAGGGCCGGACCGCAGGTTCCACGTGACGCCGCCCGGGTGGGCGTCCAGGCTTTCGGGCTCGGCGGGCTTGCCGTTCACGAGCATCAGGTACTCGGACAGGAAGCGCGTGTCCCCGAGCCAGAGGCCGTGACCGTCGACGCTGCCCGCGACCATGGCGCCGTTCCGAGCCGAGACGGCAAAGAGGCGATCCTCTTTGATGATTACGCGCTTGCTGTAGAGGTAGTTCTTCTGGCTCAGGACGGCGTCGCCTGCGCGGCCGGCTGGCGCGCCGCTTCAAAGACCGGCCGCGTTCCGACCGGGTAGACGGTGAACTCGCTGCGCGCGAGGAGATCCGTGGCGAGGGCTTCCAGCTCGCGCACCCGCATGTTGGCCCGCATCGCCTCGCGGATGGAGAGGATGCCCACAGCCGGATGCCGCTTTTCGATCACGTGGCGGAGCATGTTGAGGTGCGCGTTGTCGGGCACTCCCGGCTCGCGAATCCGGCGGATCGCGGCGCGCACCGTGGCCTGCGTGCCGTCGATCGCCTCGCCGCGGCCGAAGTCGAACTTGTAGCTGGGGCTCCGGCCCGACACGCGGCGCTCGCCGCTGAGCTTGATCCACTTCGCGTTGTCCGCGCCTTTGCCCACATCAATGACCAATCGCACCGAGCGGCCGTGGTACTGAAAGCTCGAGCTCATTCGCGCATAGCTTTCGCGCTGGCCCGTGAGCCCTTCGTGCCGGCCGATGCGCAGCGGTGACTCGGCGTCGAGCACGATGCGGTCGATCGGCGTCAGCAGCGAGATGATCGCGAACGCGTGGGGGATGAGGTCGGCGATCACGCCGATGTCCGCCGCCGCGCCCGTCAGCGGCTGCTCCTCGAGGATCTCGATCCGGATCTCCTCGACGCTGTCGAGGAAGTCGCGCAGGGTGCGCTCCTCGGTCAGCAGCATCTGCAGCAGCCGGACCTCGAGCTTGAAGTAGTAGTGGTCGGCGGCGACGATCTCGACGCCCCCGGCTGCGGTGTCGAGGAACTCGCGATATTCCTCCGGAGGCGAGCCGAGCGGCTTCTCGATCAGCACGACGTCCGAGAGGTCGTAGTAGAGCCGCAGCGTCGCAAGGTGGGTCGCCGCGGGCGTGGCGATGTACGTGATGACGTACGAGCTCGACTCCAGCTCTCGCTCGAGCTGCTCGCGCGCGGGCAGGGACGGCGTGTCCCAGTAGAACGCGTCGCCGTGCTGCACGACCTCGGCGTCCTTGCCGGCGAGCCGCTCTTTGGCGCCCGGCGCATCGCGCTCGACCACGTGCGTCCGGAAGTTGAAGAACTGCTTGAGCGTCAGCAGGTGCTGATAGGCCTTCTGGCCCCACTGCCCGAAGCCGATGAGCACGAAATCCTTCTGCAGGTGGCGCTCCTCTTCCGCCAGGGCGTGCAGGCGCGCGTTCTTGATCGCCACCGCGGCCTGCAGCGCGAGGCCCTGCGCGCGATCGACCTCCTCGGTTGTGAACGCGTGACGGTGCTCGCGCTCGGCGAGGATCGCCGCCCCGATCGGCTGGCCGTCGGCGACCAGCGGCAGCGCGAGCAGGGAGCGGACGCCGAACGCCTTCACGTATGCGTGCGGCACCTGCTCGGCGGCCTCGGCGTCTTCGATGACGATGGGCTCGCCGCGGTCGAGCACGTCGAAGAGAAACGACGGCTGCGCCCGCTCGCCGCGCTGCCGGCGCCAGAGGTCTTCGAGGTCCGACGCGGCGGCGCCGTACCAGCCTTCCCGGTCCTCCTCGTAGAGCGCGATCTGACACATCGAAGCGTCGACGAGGCGCGCCAGGTTGTGCGCAACCAGCGTCAGCGCCTGGTCGAGGTCGATGGAGGACGCGATGGCGCGGCTGACGTCGGCCGTCAGCGCGAGCTGCTCGGCGTGGCGCTGCGCCTCTTCGTACAGGCGCGCGGTCTCGACCGCGGTCGCCACCTGCGCGGCGGCCGCGCGCAGCGCCTCGACCTGGCCCCAGTCCGGACGGCGGTCGTACGAGCGGTGATAGCCGACCTCGAGCACGCCGGTCGCGGGCACGCGCGGATCGGGACCGAAGGGAAGGAAGATGCGGATAAGGTCGGCGTGACCGCCTTTCTCGAACACCTCGCCCGCGAGCGTGAACGGCGGGGCGGACGATTCGACGCCGTTGGCGCCATCGCCCAGCACCACCACAGCCACATGCCCGATCACCGCGCCGGTGCTCCTGACCACCGGCACCTCGGTCCACGCCGACTCGCCCGGGATGGCCCCGGTGACGACGTCGCCTCGGTCGTAGCCGCCGCCCTTCGGCAGCGAGCCGACGATGACCGTATGCCACGTCTTCGCGACGTACACCAGCACGTCGTCGGGCGCGAGCTCGCGATCTTGCTCCAGCGCCCAGCGGGGTACGCGCTTCGGTCCGCGGCCCGATCCGCCTGACGCGCTCTCGGTCGCCTCGATGGCGGCGGCCGTCGCCGCGCCCGCGGCGAGGCGAACGGTCGAGCCCTCGTCGGACCCGGCACCAAGCAGGTAGACGGTCGCGAAGTTGAAATCGAACTCAGGCACGGAAGCGTCGGTGAGGTGGCCGACGACCGCCTCGATGACGTCCTTGCGACTCGCGCCGGGTCGCAGCATCGCGGTGGTCATGTCCCCCAGTGCGCCAAGCAGCCGGTTGCTGTGCTCGAGGCCGTCGATGAGTCGCTGGCTCGCGAGCGCGCCGCCGATGAGCTCCGCGCCCGCGCGCAGCAGCACGTCGGTGGCCGGCGCGCGGCGGACCGTGGCGAGGCGGTCGCGACTCATCACGAGCAGATAGCCGTGCGGCTCGCGGGTGCTGCCGAGCGCGTAGGTCGCGATCGGGTGCAGGTCGGCGGTCTCGGTCACCGCGCCGACCGCGTCGCTCAGCGCCGACTCCCAGCTGGAGTGGCCCGCGCGCTCGACGCGCACCGGCGCGGCGATCGGCGCATGCGCGGTGACCAGCTCGAGCGACGTGCGGTGTGGCGCGAACTGATAGATGGCAGCGGCGTCGAGCTCGCTCGCGAGCAGAAGGTCCGCGAGCGCGATGGACAGGATGCGGCGCAGCTCTCTGATGTCGCTTCGGGCGTCACCCGCGGGCTCGCTGAGCAGCGACGTCAGCCGGCCGAGGCCGTCGAGCGCGGCGCGTCCCGCCGCGGCGAGCGCGGCTTCGATGGTGACCGCGGAAGCCGCAGCCAGCTCCTCGAGGTCCGCGACGCGCGCGTCGTCGGGCTCATTCGCGCGCGTGCGGTAGTTGAGGTAGATGAAGCCGAGCATCCGCTCGCCCGCGAGCAGCGGCAGCCCGATGGTCGTCTGCACCTGGTAGCGGCGGATGAACGTGCTGTCGATCTGCGCCGGCGCATCGCGCGCCACGAGCCGCTGGCGCGTCACCGTGAGCCAGACCGTCGACCCGTAGTTGTGAACGCCGAGGTCGGCCGGCGCCTTGCCCTGTGCGGCGTCGCTCGCGTAGCGCGCAAGCTGCTCGCTCATGTCGGTCAGCGAGTCGAGAAGGCTCTCCTGCGGCTGTCCGGCGGCGAAGGGCGCAAAGTATCTTCGCCCCGACTCGTCATACAGGAAGATGGACACGATGTCCGCCTTCGAAGCCTGCTGCATCTCGGCGACGATGCCGCGAAGCGCGGTCGCCAGACCGGTTGCCCGTTGCGGGGTTTGGCGCATCCACCCGCATCATAGGTCTCGCTCCGACGCTTAACCCACCAGGCGCGCCGCGTCCGGAATATCCGCGTCCCCGGCTGCGCCGGCGGGACTGGGTGAACCTCAACGGCGAGTGGGAATTCGGCCTCGGCGAGACGCGCGTGTTCGACCGCCGGATCCTGGTTCCGTTCTGCCCGCAGGCCGAGCTGTCCGGGATCGGCGAACGGATCGAGGAGGACATCCTTTGGTACCGGCGACGATTCGACTGGTCCACCTCGGGGCGCGCGGTGCTGCACTTCGGCGCGGTCGACTACCGCGCGACGGTGTGGGTGAACGGGGAGGAGGTGGCCGCGCACGAAGGCGGGCACACGCCGTTTTCCGCCGACGTCACCGCTTTCGTGCGCGAGCAGGACAACGAGCTGGTCGTGCGCGCGGAAGACCCGCTCAGCGACCGCACCATCCCGCGCGGCAAGCAGTACTGGAAGAAGAGATCCGAGGGCATCTTCTACACGCCGACGAGCGGCATCTGGCAGACCGTGTGGCTCGAGCCGCTGCCCGAGCGTCGGCTCGGCGAGATCCGCGTCCGGCCCGATCCCGCGGAGTGGGCGGTCGAGCTCGACGTGGAAGGCGAGGGACGCAAGGAGATCGCGATCACGCTCGAGGGCCGCGAGGTCGGGCACTGGCGCGGGTCAGACGATTCCGCGCGCGTCCACCTCGAGGAGGTCGTCGCGTGGAGCCCGGAATCACCACACCTCTACGCGGTCGAGGTCACGCTCTTCGACCGCGCCGGCCGGCCCGCGGATCACATCTCGACGTATTTCGCGCTGCGCACGGTCGGCGTCGCGGAGGGAAGGTTCATGCTCAACGGCGAGCCGTACGTGCCGCGGCTGGTGCTGGACCAGGGCTACTTTCCGGGCGGTTTGCTGACCGCGGCCGACGATCGCGACCTGAGGCGCGACATCGAGCTGGCGAAGGCCATGGGCTTCAACGGCGCGCGCAAGCATCAGAAGGTCGAGGATCCGCGGTGGCTGTACTGGGCGGACGTACTCGGCTTCCTCGTGTGGGGCGAGATGCCGGCCTTTCATCAGGACACGCATGAAGCCGAGCGCCGGCTGGAGATCGAATGGGAGGACGCCGTACGCAGGGACCTTGCGCACCCATGCGTCGTGACGTGGGCGCCGATGAACGAGAGCTTTGGCCTCCAGGACACGGATCCCGAGGCCGAGGCGCGTCTGCTCGAGCGCGTCTACCGGCGGACGAAGGAGCTCGACGGCTCGCGGCCGGTCGTCAGCAACGATGGCTGGGAGCACACCCAGACCGATATCTGCACGATCCACGACTACAACCCACCGCACGTGCTGCGCCGGCGCTACCGCGGCTTGAAGACCGCGTTCGACCCGGCCGCCCACCCGCGTCCTCTGTACATGTCCGGACACGAGTACTCGGGCGAGCCGGTGATGGTGACCGAGTTCGGCGGCGTCGCGCTTACCGGGTCGGCCGGGTTCGGCTGGCTCGAGGCAACCGGGCAGGAGGGTCTGCTGTCGACCTACCGGGAGCTGGTCGAAGCGCTGATGGACGAGGGACCGGTCGAAGGCTTCTGCTACACCCAGCTGACCGACGTGGAGCAGGAGCAGAACGGGCTGCTCACCTTCGACCGGAAGCCCAAGGTCAACCCCGAGCTGCTGCGCGCGGTGACTACGACCCCGAAACGACCGTGATGGTCGTTCTGCCGTCGAGCCGGTCGGCCAGGTTGCGCAGCCGGACCGCCACCAGGCGCGCCATCGAAGGCCGGGGCCGCCAGGCGTGCAGGCGCGAGTGCTCGTCGGCGCGGCGCGACAGCTCGCGGTGCCGATCCAGCATCCAGTTCTCCAGGGAATAGCGGTCCATGGCCATGATTATAGAGGTTTGGCTCTGGCCGTAGTCAATAGCCTATTGCAAAGCCGAGTATCGCCCGTTAATATAGGTATCGACCTATGCCAATGATCTCGGACGGTTCCCGGGCGGGTGCCATCGAGGTGCGTCCGTCGGCTGCGCTCGAGCTCATGTGGGTCTTTCACGACTGCGAGGCGGGGCACAGCCTCGAGGGTCCCCTCTCATCTCTGGAGGGCCTGCGCACCGAACGCGGGCAGGAGTTCAGGGAGTTCTGGGACGACGGCGTGCGCGGGTTCACCGAGCTGGTGGTGCTCGCGCAGCGCAGCGGGACGCTCTTCGACCTGGATCTCGAGCGCTTCTTCGCCGAGCTCGACCAGGCGGCCTTGAGCGACCAGCCGAGCCCGTCGCTCCTCTCCGAGACGCCCTTCGAGCGGCGCGCCCTCGAAGCGAGGCTCCGGCGGCTGCGGACGGAGGCCGGCGTGCGGGCGGACTACAAGCAGCTGCTGCGTGACGCCTGGGACCATGTCCTTCCCGAGTGGGAGGCGCTTGGCCGGCCCGCGGTGGTCAAGGCGGCGACCGACTGGCGGAGCCGGCTCGACCGGGGCGACAGCTTCCGCTCCCTGCTCGAGCGCCCTCGCATCTGGCCTGGCCGCCCGGAGATCGAGGATCTGGCCGACGGGGCCGCCGCCGAGGGCCGGCTGGTGATGTCGCCGGGCTGGTTCTACGGCGTGGTCCACCTGGTCGAGCTCGACGGCACGGTGCTGCTGGGCCGCAGGCTGCGCACCTCGGATGAGGCCGTCGCGCGACAGCAGATCTCGCAGGCGGTCGCGGCCAAGATGCGAGCCCTGGCGGATCCCACCCGGCTCGCCATCCTGCTGTGGCTCGCGTCGCATCCATCCTCGATCACCGAGGTAGCCCGGCAGTTCAAGCTGTCGCAGCCGACCGTCAGCGCCCACGTCCAGCTGCTCCGCGAGTCCGACCTCATCGAGGAGAAGCAGACCGGCCGCAGCTCGACCCTCACCGTCACCGAGCGCCGGGTGAAGGACCTGCTCTCGGTGGTGGAGGAAGCGCTGCTCCGCCAGTTCCCGGCCGACTGAGCCGGTCGGCGGCCGATCAAAGACGAAACTTGACAACCGTTAAGAGCGGCCGTACGATCGCCCCTAAACCGATTTACTAAATCGGTTTAACCCTGGTGGATCTTGGTCCAGCCGCGCCGGCTGCCCAGCCGGCCTTCGCGAGGTGCTTTGCGTGGAGCCTGGAGCCAGCCCCTGGAAGCGGATGGGACCCACCGCGTGAGCAGGGTCACCATTGCCGACGTCGCCGTGGCCGCCGGCGTCTCGAAGACCGCCGTCTCCTTCGCCTTCAACAACCCGGAGAAGCTCGGCCACGCCACCGTCGAGCGCGTGCTCCAGGTGGCCGACGGGCTCGGCTACGCGCCGCACCCCGCCGCTCGCGCGCTGTCCCTGCGCCGCAGCGGAACCATCGGGGTGCTCATCCCCCAGCGCCTGAGCACCGTGTTCGCGAACCCCTTCCTCGCCGAGCTGCTGCAGGGTCTCGGCGAGCTCTGCGAGAAGCACGACCTCTCGGTGCTGCTCGTGCCGCCGCTCGACGGGTCGCTCGAGGGCGCCATCCGCCAGGCGTCGGTCGACGGCTTCGTCAGCCTCGGCCTCAGCCCTGACGACCGCGCGCTCGAGACCCTCGACCGCCTGGGCATCCCGACGGTGCTGGTCGACTCCGACAGCGCGCCGAACCATCCGGCGGTCAACGTCGACGACGCCCACGGGGCGGAGGAGGCGGCGCGGCACCTGCTCGGGCTGGGCCACCGCCGGCTCGCGATCATCGTGCTGCCGCCCACGCGCGCGCAGTCAGGACTCACGCCCGCCGCGGCGCGCCGCCTCGACGGCTACCGGCGCGCGCTGGACGCGGCCCCGGTGCCGCCGCCGCACCTCGTAACCGCCGGCGTGACCATGTCGGCCGGTGCGCGCGCGTTCGACGCGCTGCCGAAGGGCAAGGAGCGGCCGACCGCCGTGCTCGCGATGAGCGACATGGCGGCGATCGGCATCATGTCCGCCGCCCAGGCAGCGGGGTTGCGGGTTCCGGACGACCTGTCGGTCGTCGGCTACGACGACATTCCGATGGCCGGCTACACCAGCCCCGCGCTCACCACCGTGCACCAGCCCATCGTCGAAAAGGGACGGGTCGCGGTGAGGCTTCTGATCCAGCGGCTGCAGGGCAGGGCGATCGATTCGCCACCGCCTCTCAAGACCAAACTGGTCGTGCGTTCGTCGACGTCACGCCCTGGCACGGCTGGGCACAAGGAGGTGGTCGGCGATACGGATTGACCATGTCCCTGGTCGTTGGGCCTGAGTTTCGCCGTCAGCCGATTTGCCAAAAGGAGTGAGGACTATCAGAATGAAATTCAGATCACAGTCGGATACGTGTATCGGAAGGCTTCCGGCTTTCCGAGTGTGGGGGTTTACAACATGCGAAGACTGATGCAGGTCCGTGCACTTGTCCTGCCGATTGCAGGCGTGCTCGCGCTCGTCGGATGCGGGGGCGGTGCGTCGTCGAGCGCGGGCACCGTGCACGTGATCGCCGTCTGGTCAGGGCAGGAGCAGGCCTCGTTCATGGCCGTGCTCAAGCCGTTCGAGGACCAGACCGGTATCAAGGTCGACTACGAGTCGACGCGCGACGAGGACGCGATCCTCACCTCGCGAGTCGCGGCCGGGAACCCGCCTGACCTGGCGGCCGCACCAAGCCCACAGCTGCTTTCGCAGTTCGCGAAGCAGGGTAAGGTGATCTCCCTCAACGACGCCGTCGACATGAGTGCTCTGCAGAGCAGCACCGCACAGAGCTGGATCAAGCTCGGCGAGCCGCTCAGCGACGGCAAGCTGTACCAGATCTTCGCTTGGGCCGCGGTCAAAGGCCTGATCTGGTACGACCCCAAGAACTTCCAGGCGAAGGGATACAACGTCCCGAAGTCGTGGGATGACCTCACCAATCTGTCCAGCCAGATCAAGGGCAGCGGCACGACCCCGTGGTGCGTCACGGTCGAGAGTGGATCGGCCTCTGGCTGGCCGGCGAGTGACTGGCTCAAGGAGATCGTCCTGAGCCAGGCCGGGCCGGACGTTTACGACAAGTGGGTCGCGGGCACCCAGAAGTGGACCTCGCCCGAGATCAAGCAGGCCTGGCAGACCTTCGGCCAGATCCTGGGCCCGAACGACAGCAACACGTACGGCGGCAAGCAGTACATCCTGGCCACCAACTTCGGCGACGTCGGCACCCCGATGTTCCAGAACCCGCCGAAGTGCTACATGCTGAACCAGGCGTCGTTCATCACCACGTTCTTCACCAGCGCCAACCCGAGCCTGCAGGCGGGCACCGACTTCAACTTCTTCCCGCTTCCTGACATCAGCTCGCAGTACACCGGCGCGCACGTCGTGGCCGGCGACTCCTTCTCGATGTTCAAGGACACGCCGCAGGCCCGCAAGCTGATCCAGTACCTGACCACCGCGCAGGCGCAGGACATCTGGGTCAAGCGCGGCGGCAAGCTCGCGGTCAACAAGCAGGTCTCGCTCGACGACTACCCCGACACGCTGTCGAAGGAGTCGGCGCAGATCATCGTCAACACCCAGATCGCGAAGTACGACGCGACCGACAACATGCCGGCGGACATGCGCACCGCGGCGTGGAAGGGGCTGCTCGACTTCATCAGCGACCAGAGCAAGCTCGACTCGATTCTGGCCAACCTGGACAAGGTCCAGGCCACGGCCTACCACAGTTAATTCGGGACGGCATAGGAGGTTTAAGACGTGGACTTCAGCGTTCTGCTGTCGGACATCCCGACCCTCCTTGCCGTCATCATCGGCGTGCCGTTGGTGCTCGTCGCCTACATCGTCGGCGGCGAGTTCCTGATCCGGCGTCTTCCCGACAAGAATCGACCGCAGGTCCGGCCCTGGCTATGGGTCGGGCCTGCGCTGGTCCTCGTGACCGGCTTTCTGCTGCTGCCGGCGATCGCGACCGTCATCCAGAGCTTTGAGAGCAACGCCGGCGCGTTCGTCGGCCTCCAGAACTACGGGAATCAGCTGGCGGACTTTCCGAGCGGCGGCGCCTGGACCGCGATCCGCAACAACATCATCATCTGGCTGATCTTCTACACGCTGTTCGTGCTGGCGTTCGGGCTCGTCCTCGCGGTCCTTTTCGACCGCGTGCGCTATGAGACGGTCGTCAAGTCGCTGATCTTCATGCCCATGGCCATCTCATCCGTCGCCCTGGGCGTGATCTGGAAGTTCATGTACTCGTACCAGCCGCCGGGCGAGCCGCAGACCGGCACCATGAACGCGGTGGTGACGTTCTTCCATCACGACCCCGTGGCCTGGCTGCAGGACCAATGGCCCAACGGCTGGGGCGTGCTCAACAACCTCGCGCTCGTGGGCGCGGCGACCTGGGGCATCACCGGGTTCGCCATGGTGATCCTGTCCGCCGCCCTCAAGGGCATCCCGGGCGAGCTGCTGGAAGCGGCCCGCGTCGACGGGGCCGGCGAGCTCACGGTCTTCAGGCGGGTGATCTTCCCGCTGATGATGCCGACGATCGTCGTCGTCGGCACGACGCTGGTGATCTTCGCGCTGAAGGCCTTCGACGTCGTGTACGTGATGACCAACGGCAACTATGGAACCGACGTGCTCGCGTTCCGCATGTACAACTACCTCTACCTGTCCCACAACTACGCCGCCGCGAGCGCGGTGGCGGTGATCCTGCTCGTCGCCGTGGTGCCGGTCCTGATCTTCAACCTCAGACAATTCCGCGCGGTGGAGGCCAGGCGATGAGCGTCGCAACCGCGACCCGACAGGAGTCCCTCGCCGCGACCTGGTCGCCGCAGTGGATCATCCAGCGCTTCCAGCGTGCCCTGCTGCACGTGGCGGTCGTCGGACTCACGCTGGTGTGGATCGTGCCGACGGTGGGCCTGCTGGTCAGCAGCTTCCGGCCGGCGTTTCGAATCATCACCACCGGCTGGTGGACGGCCTTCTCGCCGCCCTTCGACTTCACGATGCAGAACTACTCCGACATGCTCGACCAGAGCAACCTCGGCCAGGCGCTCTTCAACAGCTTCATGGTGTCGATCCCTTCGACCGTCATCCCGGTGACCGTCGCCGCGTTCGCGGCCTACGCGTTCGCCTGGATGAAGTTCCCGCTCCGCGACTGGATCTTCCTCGGCTTCGTCGGCCTGCTGGCCGTGCCCCTGCAGCTGACGTTCGTGCCGGTGCTCACGTTCTTCGTGCAGCACGGCATCGTGCCCGACAACCTCACGAATCTCGGCCTGCCGCCGTGGGTCGGCCTGTGGCTGGCGCACGCCGGGTACGGGCTGCCGTTCTCCACCTACCTGCTGGCGAACTTCTTCCGCGGCCTGCCCAGCGACCTGTTCGAGTCGGCGGAGATCGACGGCGCGGGGACCCTGACGGTCTTCTTCCGGATCATCCTGCCGCTCTCGGTGCCGGCTCTCGCCTCGCTGGTCATCTTCCAGTTCCTGTGGGTCTGGAACGACCTGCTGGTGGCCCTGATCTACGTGGGCGGCGCGCCCGAGGTCGGGCCTCTGACCGTGAACCTGGCGGGCCTGACCAACTCGCTCGGCCAGGGCTTCAACCTGCTGACGGCCGCGGCCTTCTTCTCGATGATCGTGCCGCTGATCGTGTTCCTCAGCCTCCAGCGCTATTTCGTGCGCGGCATTCTCGCCGGCTCGGTGAAGGGGTAGTAGAGATGTCCTCAGTCACTTACGACCACGTCGTCAAGCGCTATACGGCCGATCTGACCGTGGTCAAGGACTTCAACGTGGCGATCAAGGACAAGGAGTTCATGGTCCTGGTCGGCCCGTCCGGGTGCGGCAAGTCGACGGCGCTGCGCATGCTCGCGGGCCTCGAGTCGATCACCGAAGGCCAGATTCGCATCGGCGACCGGGTGGTGAACAACGTCGCCGCCAAGGACCGGGACATCGCGATGGTGTTCCAGTCCTACGCGCTGTACCCGCACATGAGCGTGTACGACAACATGGCGTTCCCGCTGCAGATGCAGCACATGAAGAAGCCGGAGATCGACAAGCGCGTCAAGAACGCGTCCAAGATCCTCGGCCTCGACCCCTTTCTGAACCGCAAGCCGCGTGCCCTGTCCGGCGGCCAGCGCCAGCGCGTGGCCCTCGGCCGCGCCATCGTCCGCAGCCCGCAGGTGTTCCTCCTCGATGAGCCGCTGTCGAACCTCGACGCCAAGCTCCGCGGCCAGACGCGCATCGAGCTGCAGAAGCTGCACCGCGACCTCGAGACGACCTTCATCTACGTCACGCACGACCAGGTCGAAGCCATGACGATGGGCGACCGCATCGCCATCATGAACGCGGGCATACTCCAGCAGGTCGGCACGCCGGGCGACGTCTACGACCACCCGGCGAACCTTTTCGTCGCCGGCTTCATCGGCACGCCGACGATGAACTTCGTCCCCGTCACCACGTCGGACAGCACCGCCAAGGCGTCCGGCTTCGAGGTCAAGCTGCCGAAGTCGGTGCCCGCGGTCAAAGGCGTCCTCGGCTTCCGGCCGGAGACCCTCACCGACCGCGTCACCGACGACGCGGCGAAGCTCCAGATGAAGGTCGACGTGGTCGAGCGCCTCGGCTCCGACCAGTTCCTCTACGGCCAGGTCGGCGGCGACCAGGTCACGGCGCGCGTCGATCCGCGCATGAAGGTCGACCCGGGCGATACCGTCAGCCTCGGTCTCGACATTCGCACCGTTCATCTCTTCGACGCCGAGAAGGAAACAGCGTTCTTTTAACCGACCCCCTTTAACGTAGGAGGGTCTTGGAGACCCTTCGCGCACAGGAAGATTTCGACGCGGCTCGTTTCAAATCGTTTCGCCGCGCCGTGACGTCGATGCTCACGCGGCGTGGCCGCCGGCTGCCCACCCTGGACGAGGTCCTCGAGGCAGCGGGCGCGGAAGGACGCGCCTACGGCGGCATCCAGGAGATACCGCTCGACCGCGTCGTCGGGTCGGCGGCGCCGTTGAAAGCGGGCGACTTCGGCCCCGAGTTCCTGCCCATGTCGCCTCGGCTGCGCCACCGCTGGACCCGCATCTACCGCGAGATGGTCGAGGGTGCGGAGCTGCCGCCGATCGACGTCTACAAGGTCGGCGACCTGTACTTCGTGATCGACGGCCACCACCGAGTGTCGGTCGCGCGCGCGCTGGACCGGCCGACGATCAACGCGCGCGTCGTCGAGGTGAGGACGCGGGCGCCGCTCGGCCCTGACGTCGACGCCGCAGCCCTGCTGCGCGCAGCGGAGTACGCCAACTTCCTCGACGTGACCCAGCTGCACCGTCTGCGCCCCGCGGCCCGTCTCGAGTGCAGCCGGCTGGGCCGTTACGACGAGCTGCTGAAGCAGATCATCGGCCACCAGTACTTCATGGGCCTCGAACGAGGCGGGCCGGTGTCGCTGCCGGAGGCGGCGGCGGATTGGTACGACAAGGTCTACAAACCGATTGCCGGCCTGATCCGCAAGCACGAGATCCTGGCGAGCATGCCGGGCTGGACCGAGACCGACCTGGTGGTGGAGATCACGCGGCGCTGGCTGGCGCTGAGCAAGGCGGGGAAGCCCTCCGGGCCCGAGCCGGCCGTCAACTGGCTGCTGCTGGACGAGGAGGCGCGTCGCTGGTGGCAGCGCCGGCGCTCGATCCAGCTGCCGGCGCAGGAGGAGGCGCCGGCCTAGGAGGCGCGGCCGGGAAAGCCCTCGCCGGATCTTCGGCGCCCATGCGGCCGATCTGCGGGCTCGGCTCCTGCGCTGCTCGCTCACGAATCGCTCAGATGCGCTCGCTCCGCTGCTCGTCGCAACCGGCTGGGGTCCCCACGCGTAGCGTGGGGTGGCTCCTGGATCGCCGAATCTCTCGGCGAGGTTTTCGACCGCGCCTCCTAGGGTCCCGATGCCTATGCTTCGGGGTGGGGCGTAGGCGTGGCACGAAAAGCGCGTGAATCCGATCTCGGCCAGGCGATCACGCCGGCGGTCAACGGCGATGGCCGCATGGCCCCGGAGATGGTGCCGGAGGCGGGCCCGTTCCAGCTCACGGGCTCGTTTCCGCCGATCGCCGAATACGCCTTCCTGTCGGACTGCGAGGCGAACTGCCTGATCGCGCCGTCGGGGCGTGTCGAGTGGATGTGCCTCCCACGGCCGGACAGCCCCAGCGTCTTCGCGTCCATCCTCGACCGCAGCGCCGGCAACTTCCGCTTCGGGCCGACCGGCGTCAGCGTGCCGGCGGGCCGGCGCTACCTGCCGGGGACCCTCGTGATCGAGACGACATGGCGGACCCGTACGGGCTGGATGGTCGTGCGCGACGCCCTCTGCATCGGACCGTGGTATCACGGCCAGCGCCGCTCGGGCACCCACCGCCGGCCTCCGACCGACTACGAGGCCGAGCACATCCTTCTGCGCACGGCCAAGTGCGTGGTCGGCACCTGCGATGTGAGCCTGGACTGCCAGCCGGCGTTCGACTACGGCCGCACCTCCGCGAAGTGGGACTACTCGAGCCCGGGCTACGGTGAGGCGATCGCCACGGGCGGCCCCGACGACATCCCGCTG